>NZ_JBVJGZ010000044.1:0-48596 GCF_055587025.1 Streptomyces sp. NPDC048600
CCCCCCCCCCCCCCCCCCCCCCCCCCCCCCCCCCCCCCCCCCCCCCCCCCCCCCCCCCCCCCCCCCCCCCCCCCCCCCCCCCCCCCCCCCCCCGGGCCAGGTCGGCGGAGAGCAGTTCGAAGTCGTCGGCGTCCTCGGGCGGCCCGGAGCGCGGTCCCCGCCGGGGCGGGGTCTCGCCCCGGCGCAGGGCCTCCACGAGGGTGCGCAGATCGGCCTCGCGGCGGGCGCTGCCGCGGCGCAGCGCGCCGACCCGCTCGTGCACGGACCGCGCGGCCCGGTCGGCGGCCACGGCCGCGATGGCGATGCCGACGAGCGTCACGCCGACGGCTCCGGCGAGTACGGCCCACAGGGTGACGCTGTTGCGGACGCCCGTGGAGCGGACGGTGAACAGCACGGCCGCGCTGGCGCTGAGGGCGACCGCGGTGGGGGGCAGCACGGCCAGCCTCAGCAGCTGCGGTCGTATGGGGGCCTCGGGCAGTGCGGGTGCGGTACGGGCGACCGGCCGTCCGTGCCGCCCGCCCTCGCGGCGGTCTGCGCGTGCGGCCGGTGCGCGGAGGTGAGACATCGGTGTCCTCGTACTGGTCCGTCTACTGATCCGTCTCAGGGCTGCCCGTCGGTGCCCGGGCACTGGCCGGCCGAAACCGGCCCTGCGTCGCTCGACGGGCACTCACGGTAGTCGCCAACGCATGAGGTCCGGTGGGCAGTTGACAAACTCCTCCGCCATCCGTCCCGCTCTGGTATGAGCTTTCGCACGTCAGACCGATAACCGCCCGGACACGCCGGTCGTGAAGCGCACCGAACCGGTCCGAGCCGATCGAAAGCGATCACAGGCGGTGACACTCGCTTCCGTCCCGACGGGTCACCTCGGCGTGACCACCACCGTCACCCGGCCGCCCGGCCGGGCGTGCACGCGGGCCGTGGCCGACCGGTCCGCGGGGAGCACCGGCGTCGCGGTCCGCCCGGCGCCGCTCACGGCGACCCGCCAGCCGCCCGGCCGGGACGGCACCCGGATCTCGGTGACACCGGGGGCGGCGCGGTAGTCGAGGCGGTAGGCGCCGGTGGCGGGGTCACGGGTCTCGATGAGCCCGCTGCCCGCCACGGCCGGGGCGTACGGCGCGGCGGTCAGGTCCTTGTTGGGTTGCAGCACCCCTTGCCCGTCCAGGGCGCAGTAGCCGCCGCCGTAGCACCAGACGTAGCCCGCCCAGCCGGAGCCGTAGCGCTCCAGCGAGGCGAGCGCGTCGCGGTAGAAGCGGCTCATGTTGGGGAGCGAGTTGTTCAGCGGCCCCCACTCCCCCACGACCACCGGGACGCGGTGGCGCCGCGGATACACGGTGACGGCCGCCTCGTACGACTCGATCCAGCGCGCGGCCGGGTCGTAGTCGGCGCCCGCCTCCATCGCCGTGTTGTAGAAGTGCGGAGCGTACACGGCCTTGGGGTCGTCCACCCGGCCGAGTCCGGTGGGTACGCCCTCGCCCACGATCGGGGTGGGCTCGAAGAAGATCCAGGCGTCGCGGTCGGCGGCGCGCACGGCGTCGGCCAGCCGGTTGTACATCGGGGTGAGCTGTTCTGCCTCGATCCGCCCGGCCGCCGTCGCCAGGTCCTCGCCCTCGCGCAGCTCGCCCATCGGCTCGTTGATCAGGTCGTAGCCGAACACGGCCGGGTGGTGGGCGAACCGCCCGGCCAGCACCCGCCACATGGCGGCCTGGGCGCGCCGCAGGTCGGGGTCCTCGTAGAGATGGGTGAAGGCGCGCTGGACGGCGGGCTCGAAGTACTCGGAGAACCAGTCGCCGGGTCGCGGGGTGAACGGCAGCCCGTCGGTCCTGGTGGCCCACGCCGGAATGCCGCGATGGCCGAACGCGGGCCCGAAGACGTCCTGATGGGCGTCGACCAGCACCTTGATCCGGTACCGGTGCGCCCAGTCGAGGACGCGCTCGACGCGCCGCAGGTAGTCCTCGCTGTACCGGCCCCGCTCGGGCTCCAGGTCGTCCCAGAACACCAGCAGCCGGGCGAAGTTGAAACCGTGGTCGCGCAGATCCCTGAAGTGCCGTTCGGTGACGGCGGACAGGGCCTGGTCACCGCGGTGGACCTTGTCCTCGACGTTCCAGCCGCGCAGGGTGAGCACCCGGCCGCGGTCGTCGGTGAGCCGGGGCACGTCCTCGCCGGGCACGGTGTGCACGGGGGCGACCTGGGCACCCGCCCGGGCAGCGGTCCCGGCCCCGAGCAGGGCGGCGCAGACGAGCGCGGCGAACAGTCGTCGGTACACGGGCGGACCTCCGGCACGGTCGGGTCGACTGGTGCCGGAGATCCCATCAGCAGATCTGACGGTCCATCAAGAGGTGCGACAGAACGTGTCGTTCGCCTGTGCATCGCGGTACGACGACGGCAGTCGGCACGGCACCCTCGGCCCAGGCCTTCGCCGGTGTCCCGTAGTCCCGTAGTCCCGTCAGCGGTCGCCCGCGAGGTCCAGGTCGGGTCGGGCGTCCGCGGCCGGGCCGGAGCCTGAGGGGGTCTGGGCCAGGGGGGTCGACTGTCCGGAGCGGCGCCAGGTGGCCGGGAGCGGGGCCGACAGGACGCGCCACCAGGCCTCACCCGGCACCTTGCCGCCGGGCTCGAAGGGCTGGCCGGGGCGGGGGAAGGCCGCTGTCTGGCCGGCCTCGTCGGCCGCGTCCTTGGTCCACTCGCCCGGCTCGGCCCAGGCGTGCGGGGCGAGGTTGAAGGTGGCCCAGTGGATCGGCAGCAGCACGCCCGCGGGGGCACCGCCCTGGAGGTCGAGGTGGGCGCGCAGCGCCTCGGCCGGGGTCATGTGGATGTCGGGCCAGAACTCGCTGTACGCGCCGAGCTGGATCATCGTCGCGTCGAACGGGCCGTGCTCGGCGCCGATCTCCTGGAAGCCCTCGAAGTAGCCGGTGTCGCCGCTGTGGTAGACGCGGTGCTCCTCGCCGGCGACGACCCAGGACGCCCACAGGGTGTGCTGGGTGTTGCGCAGGCCCCGGCCGCAGAAGTGGCGGGCCGGCGTCGCGGTGAGGGTGAGTCCGCCTATACGGGTGGCCTCGTGCCAGTCCAGCTCGCGCAGCCGGTCGGCGGAGACGCCCCAGTGCTCCAGGTGCGCGCCGACGCCGAGCGGCACGGCGAAGACCGTGTCCGTGTCCGCCAGGGCCTTGATCGTGGGCAGGTCCAGATGGTCGTAGTGGTCGTGGGAGATCACGACGACGTCGACCGGGCCGAGCGCGGCCAGCGGCAGCGGCGCGGGGTGCAGACGCTTGGGTCCGGCGAAGGCGAACGGGGAGCAGCGCGTGCCCCAGACCGGGTCGAAGAGCACCCGCCTGCCGTCGATCTCCGCGAGGACGCTGGAGTGCCCCATCCAGGTCAGGCGCAGGCCGGTGGAAGGCGGCCGGGAGATGTCTGCGAGGGTCGTCGCGTGGACCGGGATCGGGCCGCGCGGGCCCCGGCGGGCGCGGGCGTCCTTGTCGAAGTAGATCTTGGCGAAGTCCAGGGCGGAGCCGGAGGGCCGGGTACGGGCGGGACCGCCGGGATTCTGGAAGACACCGTCCTTGAAGTGCGGCGATCTACGGATCCGGGCCATGCGCTCACCGCTCGGGTCCACGCCGAAGGCCTCGGGCTGAAGCGCGCTGAGCCCGGCGCTCAGGGGACGGAAACCGGCCACGGTACCTCCAGGTGGAGTCGGTGAGGCTTTCCATTATGGTCCGCCCCTCCGACAACGCCGGGTCCGTCCAGTCACAGCGCCGTGACAGCGGGTGGCGGCCATGACCGGGCCGTCACGTTGACAGTCCCCCGGCCGCGTTTCGATACTGACCGCTGATTCAGTAAATGCGTTCCGGTGACCCCGCCCCGCCCCCGGGCGGGCGGCCCGGGGCGCGTCCGGTCACGGTGGACCTCGCCACGGTCGGCCCACCCCGATCACCGTCCCCGAGGAGTCTCCATGACCACCCCCCTGCTGTCGCTCACCTGGACCGATCACATCACCGGACGGCAGGGCTTCCTGGTCGTCGACCGGCTGGTGCGCGGCGTCTCCAGCGGCGGACTGCGGATGCGGCCGGGCTGCACCCTCGACGAGGTCACCGGGCTCGCCCGGGGCATGACCATGAAGGAGGCCCTGCACTACAACCCGCTGGGCCGCTACGTCCCGCTCGGCGGCGCGAAGGGCGGCATCGACTGCGACCCGCGGGACCCGGAGGCGTACGGCCTGCTGGTGCGGTACCTGCGGGCCATGCGGCCGTACGTCAAGCACTGCTGGACCACCGGTGAGGACCTCGGGCTGACCCAGGACCTGGTCGACCGGGCCGCCGCCGAGGCGGGGCTCGTCTCCTCGATCCAGGCGGTGTACCCGCTGCTGGACGACGAGGCGGCCGCCCGCGCCCGGCTCGCCGACGCCTTCGCGGTGGAGGTGGACGGCATCGGGCTCGACGAGCTGGCGGGCGGCTGCGGGGTGGCCGAGGCCGCGCTCACGGCCCTGGACCGGGCCGGTGCCCCGTACACCGGCACCCGGGTCGCCGTGCAGGGGCTCGGCACCATGGGCGGGGCCACCGCCCGCTTCCTCTCGCGCGCGGGGCTGACCGTGGTGGCGGTCGCCGACGTCAAGGGCACCGTCGCCAACCCGGCCGGGCTCGACGTGGAGGCCCTGCTCGCGGCGCGCGACTCCTACGGCACCGTGGACCGGTCCGCGCTGCGGCCCGGCGACCGCGAACTGCCGGGCGACGCCTGGCTGTCGGCCGACGCGGAGATCCTGGTCCCGGCCGCGGTGTCTTACACGATCGACGCGGCGAACCAGGAACGCGTACGGGCGCGCTGGATCGTGGAGGCGGCCAACATGCCGGTCGTGGCCGAGGCGGAGGCACTGCTCGCCGCGCGCGGGGTGAGCGTGCTGCCGGACGTGGTGGTCAACTCCGGGACGAACGCCTGGTGGTGGTGGACCCTGTTCGGCGACATCGGCGCCGACGCGGACGAGGCGTTCGCGTACACGCGCCGCTCGATGCGCGCCCTGGTCGGGCAGATGCTCGAGCGCGCCGAGGCCGACGGAACGACCCCGCGGGCCGCCGCGCACGCGATCGTGGCGGAACGGCTCCCGGTGATCGCGGAGCGGTTCGGCTGGTACGGGACGGCCGGCTGAGCGGTCGCCGGGGGCGGGACGCGGTGTCACGGAGCGCCCTCACCCGGCCGCCCCGGCCCGGCGGGCGGGTGGGGGCCGCTGTGTAGGGTGATCCGCGTGGCGAGAGTGCGGTTGAGCGTGGCGGAGCGGCGCGAGGAGTTGCTGCGGGCCGCCATCGGGCAGATCGAGGCACGGGGTGTGGCCGCCGTGCGGATCGCCGACGTCGCCTCCGCGCTGGGCGTGAGCAACGCGCTGGTGCTGTATCACTTCTCGACCAAGGAGAAGCTGGTCGCCGCGGCCTTCGCCCACGCCGCCGAGGGCGACCTGGTCCGGCTGCGCAAGCTGCTCGGCCGTCGTACCACCGCGGTGCGCCGGCTGCGCGCCGCCGTTCGCTGGTACGCCCCGACCGGGCAGGCCAAGGGCTGGCGGCTGTGGATCGAGGGCTGGGCGGCCGCCCTGCGCGAGCCGGTGCTGCGGGACGTCACCCGTGATCTCGACCGGCAGTGGAAGGCCGCGCTCACCGAGGTGATCGCCGAAGGCGTCGCGGCGGGCGAGTTCCGCTGCCCCGACCCCGCCGCCAGCGCGCTGCGGCTGACCGCCCTCCTGGACGGTCTCGCGGTCCAGCTGACGTCCTACCCGGGCGCGATGTCCCGGACCCGGGCGACGGACTGGGCGGAGGAGGCACTCGCACGGGAACTCGGCCTGGAGCGCGAGGCGTTGACGGCGTAGGACGTCGCCGGGCACGACGGCCGGAACCCCTCGGCCCGGCCCGACGCCCGCGCGGGGCCCCGCTCGGGGGTCACTCCAGTTCGTAGACCGCCGTGACCGTGGAGGTCGCGCGGATCTCGCCCGGGGCGATCGGTACGCCCACGGTGGTGCCGTCGGGCGCGTCGGCCGTCGGCGGGAAGGGACGCGGGGTGCTGGTGGTGTCCTCGGTCAGGGAGATCAGCCGCCCCAGGCTCCGGCCCCCGAGGTGGGCGTACTGCTCGGCCTTGGTGTGCGCGTCCTCGTACGCCGCCTGCCGGGCGCGCGCCCGCAGCGGGCCGGGGTCGGCCACGTCGAAGGCGACGGAGTGGATACGGCCCGCAGTGCCGGTGGCGTCCGTGACAGCCTGGAGGATGGCGCCCGTGCGGTCCACGTCGCGCACCTTCAGGGTGAAGGACTGCGCGGCCTGGTAGCCCTTCAGCTGCGAGGTTCCCTCCTGGTACTCGTAGACCGGGGTGAGGGACACGCTCTCGGTGCGGATGTCGCCCTCGGAGATGCCTTGTCCCCTGGCGGCCCGAAGCAGCGCCGTGGCCGCCTCGCTCTGCGCGTCCAGGGCCGTCCGGGGTGTCTCGGCGACGGACTCGACACCGGCCCCGACGACCGCGAGGTCGGGTTCGGTGGTGGCGCTGCCCTCACCGGTGACGGTGACGGTCGAGGCGTGCGGGGCGGTGGCCGCGGGGGCCGGCGTCGGCCCCGGGAGCGCGGTGGCCGCGGTGGCGGCGGCGGTCGGCAGGCCGAGGGCGAGCAGGATGACCGCGAGGGCGGCGGTCGTGCGGGGTGGTGCTGTGGGGGGCATACGGGCCGGTCCTTTCGGGTGCGCTGGGATATCGCGGTCATCCCAGCACCACGCCCACCCCGACGCCGCGCACCACTCCAGCGCGGTCACCTCTCTGGCCGCCTCAGCCCTCGAGAGACGCGGGGATCTGCACAAACCCCTCAACCACCCCGCACCCCGACACCAACCAAACCACCCACCCACCTCAAAGGGGCGCGAGGAACTGCGCAAAACCCCCAACCACCCCCCGCCCCGACGCCAACCGAGCCACCCACCCACCTCAGGGGCGCGGGGAACTGCGCAAAGCCACAGCCAACCCGCACCCCCACGCCGACCGAGCCCCCACGTCCCCACACCCCCGGGCCCGCGGAACACCCCACCCGGCAGGCGCCACCCGGCAGGCGCCACCCGGCAGGCGCCACCCCGCGTCGGCCGTCAGGCCACCTTCCCGATCCGATGCCGAATATCGTCCGCACTCAACGCACCCTTGGCGGTGACATGATCCCCGGACGACTCTCCCCGCAGACGGCGCCCGATCCAGGGCACGAGGTACTCACGGGCCCACTGCACGTCGTCCCGGCGAACCTCGAGGGTGCCGCGCGGCGGCAACGCCGGCCAGGGCTGCTCGGGGTCGGCGGGGACCTCGACCCCGAGGGCCTGCCCGGCGCGCAGGGCCACGCGGGTGTGACCCTCGGGCGAGAGATGCAGCCGGTCGTCGTCCCAGGCCCGGCGGTCCTGGACGGACCTGAGGGACCACAGGTCGAGCACCGGGCACCCGTACCGGTCCGCGACGGCCCGCACATGCCCGTTGTACGTGGCGATCTTGCCGCGCAGATGCTTGAGCAGCGGCACGCCACGGGTGTCGAACCCGGTCGTCACCAGCACCGTGCCGACCGCGCCGGTCAGCGCGGCGATCGCCCGCTCGAACCGCTCGGCGACGTCGTCGGGGTCGGTGCCGGGCCGGAGGATGTCGTTGCCGCCCGCGCAGAAGGAGACCAGGTCGGGGGCGAGCTCAGCCGCCCGCGGCAACTGGTCCTCCACGATCTGGTCGAGCAGCTTCCCGCGCACGGCCAGGTTGGTGTAGTCGAAATCGCCCTCGGGCCGCCGGTCGGCGAGAAGCACCGCGAACCGGTCCGCCCACCCCACGAACGCCCCGTCGGGGCCGGGGTCGCCGACGCCCTCGGTGAAGCTGTCCCCCACCGCCACGTACGACCCGATCACTGATCTGCTGTCGTTCTTCGAATCGTCTGCCACGTCGGCCCATGATTCCCCCTCGAATGTGACCTACGCGACCGTAGGCAGGGGTTGACGGGCGGTGACATAAGCCACTGGTCAAGTCTTGGCATCCGCGGAATAACTCCGGGCACGGCGAAGGCCGGACCCGGGGATCGGGGTCCGGCCTTCGGCGGGGGTGGAGCGGGGGCGTCAGCCGATGGACACACCGTGCGAGCGCAGGTACGCGATCGGGTCCACGTCCGAGCCGTAGTTCGGGGTGGTGCGGATCTCGAAGTGCAGGTGCGGGCCGGTGGAGTTGCCGGTGGTGCCGGAGAGGCCGACCTGCTGCCCGCCGGTCACGGACTGACCGGCGGAGACGGAGAGGGAGGACAGGTGGGCGTACTGGGCGTAGTGGCCGTCGGCGAGCTGGATGACGACCTGGTTGCCGTACGCGCCGGCCCAGCCCGCGGAGACGACGGTGCCCGCGCCCACGGCCTTCAGCGAGGTGCCGGTCGGGACGACGAAGTCGGCGCCCGTGTGGTAGCCGCTGGCCCACATGCCGCCCGCCACGCGGTAGGCCGTGCCGACGCCCGCGCCGGAGACCGGGGCGCTGAAGCCGTTGGCCGTGGTGGTGGCCGTCTGGGAGGCGGTGGACGCGCCGGAGGAGGACTGCTGCGCGGAGGACTTCGAGGCAGCGGAGGACTTCGAGGCCGCGGAGGGCTTGGACGTCCCGGCGGACCCGGAGGAGGACTGGCGCGGCGCGGCCGGAGCCTCGGACCGGGCCTCGGCCGCCTTCTTGCCGAGCGTGAGCTTCAGGCCCGGGTGGATCAGCGACGGGTCGCCGCCGACGGCCTCACGGTTGTCCTGGTAGAGCTTCTGCCAGCCACCGCTGACCTTCTGCTGCGCGGCGATCTTCGACAGATAGTCGCCGGACTTCACGGAGTAGGTGCGCGGGACCGAGTTCACGGCGGCGGCCTTGGTGGCGGCCTTCGTGGCCACGGCGGACTTCTGGACCGTGACGGCCGACTGGGCGGCCTGGTGGGAAACGGTCTGTCCGGTGGCGGCGTTGGCGCCACCGGCCCCGAGCAGCGGGAGGGCGAGAGCCGCTCCGCCGGTTCCGGCGACGGCGAGAGTACGGGTCAGGCGCAGGGCCTTGGGACGACGGTGCTTACCCTTCGCGGGCATGGCGAATTCCTCTCCGGCGCCTGCGAGGTGAGCTGTCGGGTGCGGACTGGAGATGTCCGGCCGCGCCGAGGCGCGGCTTTACCCCAAGCCTGAATCCGGAGACCGGAACAGGCTGATGTACCTGTGGGTCCCCCGCTCCTGCCGTGCACGGGTGGGTCGGTGCGGGCTCCGGTCGGCGGCAGGATTAGGCGTCCGTCCGGATCGGTGGCGAACGTAAGCGAGCAAGGCGCAAACGGACAAGCAAGAGGTTCCGCCCGAAGCATGAGTTCTTGATCCCTTCGGGAATTTCCCGGTCACACTCCGTGCAATATGACCTTGTCGGGTTGCTCAAATGCCCTTGAAAACCCCTTTGATTACGTGAGCATGACGAACGACTCACCGTCACCGATATGACGCTCCTCACGTGACATGTCTCCAGGTTCCTTTATTCCAGAGCGAGTTGGAATGAAGGCGCTAATTCGGACAGAAAGCCCAGAAGTGGCGGAGCAGGAGAACTGCCGCATCGAGACTGCCCTGATAT
The DNA here is from genome assembly GCF_055587025.1 of Streptomyces sp. NPDC048600. NCBI lineage: Bacteria > Bacillati > Actinomycetota > Actinomycetes > Kitasatosporales > Streptomycetaceae > Streptomyces > Streptomyces sp. NPDC048600. Next base: position 9,568 of record NZ_JBVJGZ010000044.1, read on the forward strand.
CGCCATCAATGGGACACCTTGGCGGATTAGTCCGTTTCGATCCATTCGCACCCCGAGTCCCGCTCGCCCGGCTCCGGATGACCCTCCCCCACCCGGAGGGGGCGGCCGGGCGACCGCGCGCGCCGGAGCAACACACCACCCCGCCGAGACCCCCGGGCGCCAACTCGTTGCCTCAGGAAGCCATGTCGTATCGTCGACAGCACGCCCGTCGACGAGCCGCGCCGAAGGGTCCGACCGGGAGGGAGCCCCCGTGACGCAGCAGGTCCCGTCCACCGAGCCCGAGCTGGCCGGCGTGCGTAATTTCCGTGACGTGGGCGGACTGCCGACCGTCGACGGACGCCGGGTGCGCCACGGCGCGCTCTACCGCAGCGGCCACCTCGCGCACGCGACCGCGGAGGACGCCGTCTTCCTCTCCTCCCTCGGCCTGCACACGATCTTCGACTTCCGCAACGCCGCCGACCAGCAGCTGGAGGGCCCGGACGTCGACCTGCCGGGTGTGCGCAACGTCAACCTGCCGCTGAGCGACCCGGCCGACGGCGCCGAGTTCTGGAAGATGGTCCGCGACGGCGACCTGGACCAGCTGCGCTCGATCCTCGCGGACGGCAAGGCGGCGGGCCGGATGATCGCCTCCTACCGCATGATCATTCGTGAGCGCACCGCCGAGCACTCGCGCGTGCTGCACGCCCTCGCCGAGGACAGCGTCCCCGCGCTGATGCACTGCGCGGCGGGCAAGGACCGCGCGGGCCTGTCCGTGGCCGTGACCCTGCTGGCCGTCGGGGTCGAGCGCGACGCCATCCTCACCGACTACCTGGAGTCCAACGCCAAGCACCGCCGCTACAAGGTGCGCCGCAACGGCGACGCCGTCTCCGCGTACTCGCCCGAGATCATGGACCTGCTGAGCCCTCTGTTCGACGCGCGCGCCGAGTACCTCACGGCGGCGATGGAGACCATCGAGGAGACCTGGGGCGGGGTCGACGCCTATCTGGAGCGGGGCCTCGGCATCACGCCCGAGACCCGCGAGCGGCTGCGGGACCGGCTCGTCGACTGACGCGGTGCCGGGCTCGGCGCCTGACGCTGAGCCCGGCCCGGGGACGGACGCCGCGGCCCGCTCCTACTTCGCGCCCACCGCGAACAGCAGATACAGGAACCCGGCGAAGACATGGCCGGCCGCGATGTAGATGAACAGCCGCACCCAGAGGGTGCGGGGAAACTTCTGCTCGATGTCGCTCATGGCGTGTCTCCTGTCATGGGTCCCAGGCACAGCGCGGCCGTGGGGCTCTGAAGCAGCGTGTGGACGAAGAGGAGGTCGACACCGCCCGCGTCCTCGGCGGCGATGCGGTGCGGGGTCAGCGAGTCGAAGTGCGCGCTGTCACCGGGGCCGAGCAGATGCGTGGTGTCGCCGAGGCGCAGCCGCAGCCGCCCCTGGAGGACGTGCAGCCACTCCTCGCCGGGGTGGACGCGCACGATGTCGCCCTGGGAGCCGTGCGGCACATGCACCCGCAGCGCCTGCATGCCGCGTCCGGGTGCCCCGGCCTGCCAGTAGGTCCAGCCGCCCGCCCGGGTCGGTTCCATGTCCGTGGCGCGCACGACGGCGTCCCGGTCGGCGACCGTCTCACCGAGCAGCTCGGAGACGGTCGTACCGTAGACCCGGGCGAGGGCGAGCAGCATCGGCAGCGAGGGCTGGCGCTGCCCGGTCTCCAGGCGGGACAGGTGCGCGGGCGAGAGCCCGGCGGATCGCGCCGCGGCCTCCAGAGTGAGGGAGGCACGGCGGCGCAGGGCGCGCAGCTGGGGCGCGACGGCGGGCAGCTCGGCCGCCGCCTCCTCAGGGACGGGCCCGGTCTCGGGAGAGCTCATGCCCTCCATTCAGCCGCATTATTGCCTCTGCGGCAAATCTCTTGCCTCAGAGGCAAAGGGACTCTCCCAGGACGGCTCGTCCGGCGAAAGCCTCCGGAGCCTCCGGCACAGTGGGCCCCTGCGCCGCGGCTCAGCGGTTGGCCACCGCCTGCTTCACCAGGGTCTTCCCGAAGTCCCACATCAGTCCGCCACCGGTGTGCGCGTCGTCCATCACCTCGGTGAACGCCCCGACGAACCGGTCCACCTCCCGTTCCCCGACGATCAGCGGCGGGATCAGCTTGATCACTTCCAGGTGGTCGCCGGAGACCTGGGTGAGGATGCGGTGCCGCTGGAGCAGCGGGACGACCACCATCTGCGCGAACAGGCCCTTGCGGGCGGCCTGGAGCATGGTCCAGCGGCTGCGCAGTTTCAGGGACCTGGGCCGCCCGAACTCGATGCCGATCATCAGCCCCCGGCCGCGTACGTCGGCGAGCAGCTCGTACTTGTCGACGAGGGCCGCGAGCCGTGACCTCAGCAGGTCACCGGTGACCCGCGCGCCCGCGACGATCTGCTCGTTCTCCATGACGGACAGCACGGCGAGGCCCGCCGCCATGGCCTGGGCGTTGGAGCCGAAGCTCGCCGAGTGGACGAGGACCCGGTCCATGGACGAGTAGACCTTCTTGAAGATCCAGTCCTTGCCGAGCGTCGCGCCGACGGGCACGTACCCGCCGGACAGTGCCTTGGCCACGCACACCAGGTCCGGCTCCACCCCGTCCTCGTGCTGGTAGGCGTAGAAGTCGCCGGTCCGGCCGAGGCCGGTCTGCACCTCGTCGGCGATGAGCAGCGCCTTGTGCCGGTGCAGCAGTTCCTGCGCGGCGCGCAGATAGCCGGGCGGGGCCTCGTGCACGCCCTTGCCCTGGATCGGCTCGACGATGAGAGCCGCGACGTCCCCCTTCTTCAACTCCCTTGCCAGCGCGTCCAGATCGCCGAGCGGTACGGCGGTGTCGGGCAGCAGCGGGGCGAAGCCGTCCCGGAAGCCGTCCTCGCCGTTGACGGAGAGGGAGCCGGTGGTCAGACCGTGGAAGGCGTGGTCGCAGTAGAGGACGCGCGGTCTGCCGGTGGCGCGGCGGGCGAACTTCAGCGCGGTCTCCACGGCCTCGGTGCCGCTGTTGCCGAAGAACACCCGGTCCAGGTGCGGGCTGTGGGTGAGCAGCTGCTCGGCGAGCAGGCCGGGCAGCGGCTGGCAGTCGAAGCGGGTGAGGTCGGCGAGGTCCGCGTCGAGGACGTCGTGCAGCGCCTTGCGGACGACGGGGTGGTGGCGTCCGAGGCCCATCACCCCGAACCCGGCGAGCATGTCGAGGTAGTCGTCGCCGTCGGCGTCCCAGAAGTAGGCGCCCTCGGCCCGCTCGTAGACCTTGTCGAAGCCGATGGTGTGCAGCATGCGCGGGAGCTGGTGGTTGAGGTACCTGGTGTGCAGCTCGTAGCGTTCGGCGCCGCGCTCGGCGAGGAGCCCGGCGAGATCGAACTGCCCGGTTCCCGCGGCGGGTTCGGCGTCGGTCATTGCGCCTCCCCGACTGCGCGGCCGAGGCCCGCGGGGCCGTCCTCGCCGGCCTTGTGCACGGCGAGACTCCCGCTGATCGCCCCGGCGATCTCGACCGGGGTCAGCCCGATGTCGGCCAGTACCTCGGCGCGCTTGGCGTGGGCGAGGAACTGCTCGGGGATGCCGAACCGCCGTACCGGCACGTCCACGCCCGCGTCGCCGAGGGCCAGGGCGACGGCCGAACCGACCCCGGCGGCGCGGCTGTTGTCCTCCACCACCGCCACCATCCGGTGCTTGGCGGCGAGGCCGGGCAGGGCGGGGTCGACGGGTTTGACCCAGCGGGGGTCCACGACCGTGCAGCCGATGCCGCGGGCCTGGAGCAGTTCGGCCGCCTGGAGGCACACGGGCGCCATCACACCGACGGCCACCAGCAGCACCTCGGGGTGTTCGTCGCGCAGCAGCACGTCCATGCCGCCGACCCGGTCCACCGCCGGGACGTCCTCCCCCACGCTCTCCTTGGGGAAGCGGACCAGCGTCGGCGCGTCGTCCACGGCGACGGCCTCGCGCAGCTGGGCCCGCAGCTGGGCGGCGTCGCGCGGCGCGGCGATCCGCAGCCGCGGCACCACCTGGAGCACCGACATGTCCCACATGCCGTTGTGCGAGGCCCCGTCGACGCCCGTCACCCCGGCCCGGTCCAGCACGAAGGTCACTCCGCAGCGGTGCAGGGCGACGTCCATCAGCAGCTGGTCGAAGGCGCGGTTGAGGAAGGTGGCGTAGACGGCGACGACCGGGTGCAGTCCCCCGGTGGCGAGGCCGGCCGCGGAGACGGTGGCGTGCTGCTCGGCGATTCCGACGTCCCAGACCCGGTCCGGGAAGCGCTCGGCGAACCGGCCGAGTCCGACCGGGTGCAGCATGGCCGCGGTGATGGCGACGACGTCCTCGCGCTCCTCGCCGATCCTGACGATCTCCTCGCCGAACACGGAGGTCCAGGACGGGCCGCCCGAGGGGGCGAGCGGCTCGCAGGTGAGCGGGTCCATCACACCGACGGTGTGGAAGTGGTCCTCCTCGTGGGCGAGGGCGGGTTCGTAGCCGCGGCCCTTGACCGTGAGGCAGTGCACGAGGACCGGCCCGTGGAAGCGCTTGGCGCGGCGCAGCGCGGACTCGACCGCGCCGATGTCGTGCCCGTCGATGGGGCCGACGTACTTCAGGCCCAGGTCCTCGAACATGCCCTGCGGGGCGAAGGCGTCCTTGAAGCCCTTCTTGGCGCCGTGCAGGGCCTCGTAGAGGGGGTGGCCGATGACCGGGGTGCGCAGCAGGACGTCCTTGCCCCAGGCGAGGAACTTCTCGTAGCCGTCGGTGGTGCGCAGGGTGGCCAGATGGTTGGCGAGGCCGCCGATGGTGGGCGCGTAGGAGCGTTCGTTGTCGTTGACGACGATGATCAGCGGCCGGTCCTTGGCGGCCGCGATGTTGTTCAGTGCCTCCCAGGCCATGCCTCCGGTCAGGGCGCCGTCGCCGGCGACCGCGACGACATGTCCCTTCTCCCCCTGCACCTGGTGGGCCTTGGCGAGGCCGTCGGCCCAGCCGAGCGCGGTGGAGGCGTGGCTGTTCTCGATGACGTCGTGCTCGGACTCCTCGCGGGAGGGGTAGCCGGACAGGCCGCCCTTGCCGCGCAGCTTGGAGAAGTCCTGGCGCCCGGTCAGCAGTTTGTGCACATAGCTCTGGTGTCCGGTGTCCCACAGGATGCGGTCGGCCGGTGACTCGAAGACCCGGTGCAGCGCGATGGTCAGTTCCACCACGCCCAGGTTGGGGCCGAGGTGGCCGCCGGTCCTGGCGACCGCGTGCACCAGGAACTCCCTGATCTCTCCGGACAGTTCGCGAAGCTGCGCCTCGGACAGCGCCTTCAGATCGCGTGGTTGCCGGATGTTCTCAAGAATCGTCACGCTCGGGCCCCCTTCGGTCCGTGCTGTTCAACTCACGGTGACGGCCGGCTCCCCCGGGGCTGCGCCGTCCTGTTCCATCTGCTCGGCGATCTTCATCGCCTCTTCGATGAGGGTCTCCACGATCCTGGACTCGGGGACCGTCTTGATCACCTCGCCCTTGACGAAGATCTGTCCCTTTCCGTTGCCGGAGGCGACACCGAGGTCGGCCTCCCGCGCCTCGCCGGGCCCGTTGACGACGCAGCCCATCACCGCGACCCGCAGCGGCACCTCCATCCCGTCGAGACCGGCGGTGACCTCGTCGGCGAGCTTGTAGACGTCGACCTGGGCGCGGCCGCAGGACGGGCAGGAGACGATCTCCAGCCGTCGCTCCCTGAGGCCCAGCGACTGGAGGATCTGGATGCCGACCTTGACCTCCTCGGCCGGCGGCGCGCTCAGCGAGACCCGGATGGTGTCGCCGATGCCGCGCGAGAGCAGCGCGCCGAAGGCGACGGCCGACTTGATCGTGCCCTGGAAGGCGGGGCCCGCCTCGGTGACGCCCAGGTGCAGCGGGTAGTCGCAGGCGTCGGCGAGCTGCCGGTAGGCCTCGACCATCACGACCGGGTCGTTGTGCTTGACCGAGATCTTGATGTCGCGGAAGCCGTGCTCCTCGAAGAGGGAGGCCTCCCACAGCGCCGACTCGACCAGGGCCTCCGGGGTGGCCCTGCCGTACTTCTCCAGCAGCCGCCGGTCCAGCGAGCCCGCGTTCACGCCGATCCGGATCGGGGTGCCGTGGTCCTTCGCGGTCCGCGCGATCTCCCTGACCTGGTCGTCGAACTTCTTGATGTTGCCAGGGTTCACGCGAACGGCCGCGCAGCCCGCCTCGATCGCGGCGAACACGTACTTGGGCTGGAAGTGGATGTCGGCGATCACCGGGATCTGCGACTTGCGGGCGATCGTCGCGAGGGCGTCCGCGTCGTCCTGGGTGGGACACGCGACCCGGACGATCTGGCAGCCGGACGCGGTCAGCTCGGCGATCTGCTGGAGCGTGGCCCCGATGTCCGAGGTGCGGGTCGTCGTCATCGACTGCACCGAGACGGGGGCACCGCCGCCGACCGGCACCGGCCCGACCTGGATCTGCCGTGACGGGCGCCGCTCGGCGATCGGCCGGGCCGGTACGGCGGGGACGCCCAAGGGGACGGCGGTCATGGCCTCACTCCCGGTTCCCGCCGACCGTCTCGCGCATGGCCCGCAGGGACTCCTTCAGCGAGCCCATGGTGGCCAGCACGGCGGTGGGTTCGTAGCCGCAGTGCGCCATGCAGTTGGCGCAGCGCGGGTCCTTGCCGCGGCCGTACTTGTCCCAGTCGGTGTCCTCGATCAGCTCGCGGTACGTCGGGACGTAGCCGTCGCTCATCAGGTAGCAGGGGCGCTGCCAGCCGAAGAGGGAGTAGTTGGGGATCGCCCAGGCGGTGCAGGGGAAGTCGACCTTGCCCTCCAGGAAGTCCAGGAAGAGCGGGGAGTGGTTGAGCCGCCAGCGGCTCCGGTTGCCGCCGGAGAAGGCCTTCCTGAACAGTTCGCGGGTCTGCTCCACCCCGAGGAAGTGCTCCTGGTCGGGTGCCTTCTCGTAGGCGTAGGCGGGCGAGATCATCATCTCGTCGACCTTCAGCTCGTCGTTGAGGAAGTTGAGCACCTCCACGACGGTCTGCGGGGTGTCGGTGTTGAAGAAGGTGGAGTTGGTGGTGACCCGGAAGCCGCGCCGCTGGGCCTCCTTGATCGCCTCCACCGCCTCGTCGAAGACGCCTTCCTTGGCCACCGACTCGTCGTGCCGCTCCCGCAGTCCGTCGATGTGCACCGCGAAGGCGAAGTACGGGGAGGGGGTGAACTTGTCGATCTTCTTGCGGAGCAGCATGGCGTTGGTGCAGAGGAAGACGTACTTGCGCCTGGCCACCAACTGCCGGACGATCTCGTCGATCTGAGGGTGCATCAGCGGTTCCCCGCCGGCGATCGACACCATCGGCGCGCCGGACTCCAGCACCGCGCCCACCGCCTGGGCCACCGGCATGCGCTGCTTGAGCACGCCCGCCGGGTGCTGGATCTTCCCGCAGCCCTCGCACTTGAGATTGCAGGCGAACAGCGGCTCCAGCTCGACGATGAGCGGGAACTTGTCACGCCTGCGGAGCTTCTGTTCGGCCAGGTATGTAGCAACCTTGATGGACTGTCGCAGCGGCATGGCCATCTGGCTCACCTCCGGGGGAGCAGCAAAGAACGGTGCCATTCGAAGAAAGCGGGAAGAACACAGCGAAGAACGCGGAAAGCTGATATTCCACCGCGCAACGTACCGATCCGGACGAGTTCATGTTCTGGAGCGTCCACGACCACCCGGACGGCCGCAACCGGGCGCTCGCCCGCCCGGACGGCACTCAGGAGCGTGGCGGCCGACTCCATGTCGACCGCGATGGCTCCGGTGGCGCGCAGCGCGGCACGCTCGGCGCCGCGTACCACGTGGTCGGAGCCGATGAGCGGGCCGGTGTGCACGGTGCGGCCGGGAACGGCCCGTGTCAGCTCCTTGACCAGCAAATCGGTGCCCACGCACGGGGTGCTGCCGTGCGGGTCCCGGGTCTCCTCGGCGACGACGAGGTCGCCGGGGTGCATACCGGGGGCCAGGCCCGCGCAGAAGCCGGTGGCGAGCACCGCGGCGTCGGCGAGCACCGGGCCGGCCAGCACCCGGGTGACGGACCGTTCCGCCGCCCTCGGCCCCATCCCGGTGCGCACCACCGTGACCGGCCCGTCCGCGCCGCCTCGGTCGCCCATGCGCAGGGCGAGGTGCTCGATGCCGAGCGCGCAGGCGATCAGCAGCGGAGCCGGGGCGGGCTTGGCCGTCATCAGCCCCCCTCGGCCTCGGTGCGGGGTCCGGCGAAGGGGTCGCCGTTGACGTACCGGCCGAGCGCGGTCAGCGGGAAGACCAGCCGGTACAGGTGGTAGTTGATGGAGAAGTCCCAGGGGAAGCCGGTGCCGGTGAAGTGGGGCTCGTCCCAGGAGCCGTCCTCGCGCTGGCGGGCCGTGAGCCACTCGATGCCGCGCCGGACGGCCTTGGAGTCGTCGTCCCCGGCGGCCAGCAGGGCGAGCAGCGCCCAGGCGGTCTGTGAGGGCGTGGACTCGCCGCGCCCGCCCCAGCCGCGGGTGTCCCGGTAGGAGCGCAGGTCCTCGCCCCAGCCGCCGTCGTCGTTCTGTACGGTCTCCAGCCAGGTCACCGCCCGCCGGATCGACGGGTGGGAGCCGGGCAGGCCGGCCGCGGTCAGGGCGGGCACCACCGAGCCGGTGCCGTAGATGTAGTTGACGCCCCAGCGCCCGAACCACGAGCCGTCCGGCTCCTGTTCGGCCAGCAGCCACCGGATGCCGCGCAGGGTGCGCGGGTCGTGGGCGAGGCCCTCGACGGCGAGCATCTCGACGACGTGCGCGGTGACGTCGGCCGAGGGCGGGTCGATGACCTCGCCGAAGTCGCAGAACGGCAGCCGGTTGGGGAGCTGACTGGTGTTGTCGACGTCGAAGGCGCCCCACGCGCCGTTGCGGGACTGCATGCCGAGGTTCCAGCGCACGGCCCGTCCGACGGCCCGGTCCAGCCGCTCGGAGTCGTGGTGGCGGACCCGGCGCAGCGCGAGGACGACCTCGGCGGTGTCGTCGATGTCGGGGTAGTTGTCGTTGTGGAACTCGAACGCCCAGCCGCCCGGCTGGAGTCCGGGACGCTTGACCGCCCAGTCGCCGGGGCGGACGATCTCCTCGCCGAGCATCCAGTCGGCGGCCTTGACGAGTTGGGGATGGTCGGCGGGCACCCCGGCGTCGGCCAGCGCGATCGTCGCGAGGCAGGTGTCCCACACCGGCGACTGACAGGCCTCGATCATGCGGGCGCCGTCCGCGCGCCACACGGCGAAACGGTCCAGCGAGGCCAGGCCCTCGCGCATCACCGGATGCTTCAGGTCGTAGCCGAGCAGATGCAGCGCGATCAGCGAGTACACGGCCGGCGGCTGGATGCCTCCCCAGCAGCCGTCGTTCTCCTGCCGCTCGATGATCCAGCGGGCGGCGGTGTTCATCGCGGCCTTGCGCAGCCGGTGCGGGGCGACCTTGCGCAGCGCGTGCAGCGTGCGGTCCAGACGCTGGAAGGCGCCGTCCCAACTGACCGGCGGAGCCAGGGGCTTGGGCGGGTTGGGCCGCGCGGGGTCGGTGTGCAGCTCGTCGAGCGGGAAGGGCGCGGGGCGCACCGGGCGCTTGGCCGAGACGACGGTCAGCGGGACGATCGTCTGCCGGGCCCAGCAGCCGAAGTCGTAGATGTTGAGCGGCACCCACGGCGGCAAGTAGATGATCTCCGGCGGGAGTTCGGGCAGGTCCTCCCACTTCCACCAGCCGAACAGGGCGAGCCAGATCCGGGTGAAGACCCGGGCCCCGGCGATCCCGCCGCGCTCGCGGACCCAGGCGGAGGCCTTCGCCATATGGGGTGCGCCGGGGTCGTCCCCGGCCAGCCGCAGGGCGACGTACGCCTCGATGGTGGCGGACAGTTCGCCCGGTCCGCCGTAGAAGGTGGCCCAGGTGCCGTCCTCGCGCTGTTCACCGCGGATGAACAGGGCGGCCGCCCGGGTGGTGGGCTCGTCGAGGATGCCCAGGAACTGGCGCAGCAGCAGATCCTCGGCGTCCATGGTGACGTTCGTCTCCAGGTCGCCCTTCCACCAGCCCTGCGCGTTCTGCCGGGCCAGCAGGTGGTCGGTCGCGCGCCGCATCGCGCGTTCGGCGGCGTCGAGCACCCCGGCCGCCCCGGGGGCGGTGCTGTGTCTCCGTGTGGCCGCGGCAGCGTGGGGCGGCACCGCCCCGGCGCTTCCGTCGGTCGTCGCTGTCATGGCTTCCCCTTCACTGCAGTCGTGCTGGTGGTGCGTCTGCCGTGGGTCCGCCGTCGGCCGACGGGCGCACCGGGTGCGCCCGCGGCCGGCGACTAAGCGAGGTTCGTCCGGCCCATAGTGATCATCTCTTTCGTACGACGACGAAGTCGGCGAGCGCCGAGAACTGCGCCCGGACCCGTTCGGGCATGTCGACGGCGTCCAGGGCCTTCAGGGCGAGGGTGTGCTGGTGGCGGGCCTCGGCGGCGGTCCACTCGCGGCCGCCCGCCTCCTCGATGAGGGCGGCGCGGGCGGCGAACTCAGCCTCGGAGAAGTTCGCGAAGTCGCTGCTCCTGGCGTCGGCGGCGAGCAGCTCACCGAGCCGCTCGGAGGCGGGGCCGCCGGCCGCGAGGGCGGCGACGACCGGCAGGGACTTCTTGCGCTGGCGCAGGTCGCTCCAGGTCTGCTTGCCGGTGGACTGGGGGTCGCCCCAGATTCCGAGGAGATCGTCGACTGCCTGGAAGGCGAGGCCGAGGTGGTGGCCGTACTTCTCCAGATGGTCGGCGGTGTGGTCGTCGGCGCCGCCCAGCACGGCGCCGATGGAGCTGGCGCAGGCGAGCAGGGCGCCGGTCTTGTTGCCCTCCATCTCCAGGCACTCCTCGACGCTGACGCGGTCGCGGTGCTCGTAGGAGATGTCCTGGGCCTGGCCGTCGATGAGGGCGCGGGAGGCGGAGGTCAGCCGGCGGGTGGCGCGGGCGGCCTCGGCGGTGCCCAGCTCCAGCAGGACCTCGTTGGCGAGGGCGAACATGGCGTCGCCGACCAGGATGGCCTGGGCGGGGCCGTGCACCTTCCAGACGGTCTCGCGGTGGCGGCGCCGCTCGTCACCGTCCATCAGGTCGTCGTGCAGCAGCGAGAAGTTGTGGACCAGTTCCACGGCGACGGCACCGGGGACGCCGATCTCGGGCCGGGCGCCGGTGACCTCGGCGGACAGCACGGCCAGGGCGGGGCGTACGGCCTTGCCGCCGTCACCCGCGCTCGGCCTGCCCTCGGCGTCGATCCAGCCGAAGTGGTAGGCGGACACGGTGTCCATGGGCGGCGCCAGGCGGTCGATGGCCGCCCGCAGCACGGGGGTGGTCAGGGTCCGGCCGCGCTCCAGGAGGGTGGTCACGTCCACCGCGGTCTCGCGTTCGGCCGTCGAGGCCGGGGGCACAGTGGGCACAGGTTCTCCTCTTGTTGCGGTGCCGGAGGTGCGGGGACCTGCCGCGCGCTCATCGAGTCTCATGCCGCCGCCTCGAACTCGAAGAGGTGGCGGGGGCGGGGCCGGCCCAGGGCGCTCAGCGCGGCGTCCGCCGCGCCGACACCGCTGCGGACCGCACTCTCCATCGTCGCGGGCCACCCAGTGGCGGTCCACGATCCGGCCAGGTACAGGCCGGGAGCCTTGGTGCGGACGCCGGGCCTGAGCCGTCCGACGCCAGGGGCGGGGGCGAACGTGGCGGTGCGCTCCCGGGTCACGAAGAAGTCCAGCACCTCGGCATCGCGGGCGAGCGGCAGCAGTCGCTCCAGCTCGGGCAGATAGCGCTCGCGCAGCACGGCCACCGGCTCCTCGATGTCCCGCTGCGCGGCCGACTGGGAGACCGCGAGGTACTGGCCGCGGCGCAGCCCGGAGGCGTCGGTGCGGTCGAACACCCACTGCACGGGGGTGCCGAGGGCGGCGACGAACGGCGCGTCGAGCACCTTGCGGTCGTAGACGACATGGACGTTGAGGATCGGCGCGGTGCCGATCTCCAGCAGCCGCTCGGGGGCGTCGAGGGCGCCGGCGGGCAGCAGGTCGTACGCCTCGCGCTGCGGTACGGCGAGGACGACGGCGTCCGCCTCGACGGTCTCGCCGGGAACCTGGACGCTCCAGCGTCCGTTCTCGTGACGGGAGACGGAGGTGACTCGTGTACGGACCTCGGTACGCACGCCCGCGGAGTCGAGCGCCTTGCGGGCCAGCCGGTCGTGCAGTTCGCCGAGCGGGACGTGTGCCCAGCCGATGTCGGCGGCGCCGGGGTCGGACAGCAGACCGGTCTTGAACACCATCGCGGCGAGCCCCAGGGAGGCCTCGCCCGCGACCGCGTTGAGGGTGGCGACCCCGACCAGGTCCCACAGGGCCTCGACGGCACGCGCCGACTGACCGTGCGCGGTCAGCCAGCTGCCGAAGTCCTGTGCGTCCAGGCCCGGATCGGTGAGGTCGAGGCCCTGGAGCGCGAGTGCGGCGCGGCCGACCGCGGCGCGTTCGGCGAGGGAGAGATGCGGATAGGTGGCGAGGCTGCGCCCCAGGTGGAGGGGGACGGGCAGCGCGTCGCGCCGCAGTCTGCCGAGCCTTCGGCCCGCGGGCCGGGCCACGTCGACGACGGGTACGTCGAGCCGCTTCTGGAGCGGGGCGAGGGCGCTGCCCTCGATCCGGTCGAGGAACCACCGGTAGGCGGTGCAGCAGCGCAGATAGACGTGCTGGCCGTTGTCGACGGTGAGGTCGCCGCGCCGGAAGGAGAAGGCCAGGCCGCCCAGTCTCGGTCTGCCCTCGAGCAGGGTGACGCGCATTCCCGCGTCGGCGAGCGCGAGCGCGGCGGTCACTCCGGCGAGCCCGCCGCCGACCACGACGGCGTCCCTCCCGGACGTCCCGGAGGCCTCGGCGAGGCCGGTGAGCGGCTCGTGCGGCCGCTGGCCGTCGGTCATCGTGTGCCCTCCCCCGCAAAGCCGCCATGACGGTTGAACGCTGCACGGCGGGCCGCTGCACTCAGGGACGCCGTCCGTCGGCGGAGGGTTGCGCACCGTTTGCGGCCCGTGCGACGGGCCTCTCTGTGGATGCCTGCGGCGTCACCTCGGCCCGTGCTCTCGGAGCCTGCGGGGCTGTCCATCAGATCCGCCTCCTGCCGGTCCGCGTCACATGGCGGGTGTCCAGTCCGGACAGTCCGCGCACGGCGACGTAGGCCTTCTCGCGGCCGGGCAGGGAGACACGGCCGCGCAGCACGGCCCCGGGGTCGCGCTCGATCCGGTCCAGCAGCCGGCGGTAGATGCCGGCCATGGCCGCGACACAGGCGCCGCTGCGCCGGTCGAGCAGGGGCAGCAGCCGGTAGCCCTCGGCGAACAGGGCGCGGGCCCGGCGCACCTCGAAGTGCACGAGACCGGCGAAGTCGGAGCCCTCGGGCGGCACAGGCCCGCCGTCGAAGCCGGCCGAGCAGCCGAACTTGGCGAGGTCGTCGGCGGGCAGATAGGTGCGCCCGTCCGCGGCGTCCTCACGGACGTCCCGCAGGATGTTGGTGAGCTGCAGCGCGAGCCCGAGGGTGTCGGCGTACTCGGACGCGCGCTCGGCGCCGCGCGCTCCCCGTTCGGTGCCGAACACGCCGAGCGAGAGCCGTCCGATGGCGCCCGCCACACAGCGGCAGTACACCTTCAGATCGTCCCAGGTCTCGTAGGTCTCGCCGCGTACGTCCATCAGCACGCCGTCGATCAGCTCGTCGAGGCCGGTGAGCGGGATCGGGAAGACCCGCGCGGCGTGGGTGAGCGCGACCGCGACGGGGTCGGTGTCGTCCTCGTCGACCGTGCCTGCGCGCACCCGGGCCAGCATGGCGCGGGTGTCCTCCAGCCGGGCCGCCTTGACGTCGGGGGCGAGCGCCCCGTCCCCGATGTCGTCGACGCGGCGCGAGAACGCGTACAGCGCGGACATCGCCCGGCGCTTGGACATGGGCAGCAGCCGGATGCCGTACGCGAAGTTGCGGGCCTGCTGTCCGGTGACGGTCTCGCAGTAGCTGTAGGCGGCGAGTACCGGCGCGGACACGGGTGGTGGAGACTCCACGGACCGGATCACCCCTCTCCTCGCAGTGTGGCGCCCACCTGACGCAGCCGCCGGAGCTTGCCGGGCCTGGGTGGGCCGGGAAGTACGTCGTACTCGGCGGCGGCGATGGCGTCGAGGGCCGCCGCGCCCCCCGCCACGAACCCCGCGAGCAGCAGTCTGAGCCTGCCGTGGACGCTGCCCACGAGGGGTGCGCCCTCGCGCAGCAGGTCACGGGCACGCCCGCTCTCGAACGCGATCAGTGCGCGCACCGAGGCGCCCGCGGACGCCGCGGCGAGGTCGGACTCCTGGACGTGGAAGCGCTTCATGTCCTCGGCGGGCAGATAGATCCGGTCGCGGCCGAGGTCCTCGGCCACGTCCTGGAGGTGTTCGACGATCTGGAGGGCGGTGCAGATCTCGTCGGAGCGGCGGACGCGCTCGGGGGTGGAGGTGCCGGTGACGGCGAGCACGAGCCGGCCGACGGGGTTGGCCGACAGTTCGCAGTAGGCGAGCAGGTCGTCGTAGGTCTCGTACCGGCTGATCAGCTGGTCCTGGCGGTTCGCGGCGATCAGGCCGAGGAAGGGCTCGGGGGTGAGCGCGCGGCGGCGGACGGTCGGCTGCAGGCGGCGCAGCAGCGGGTGCCGGGGTTCGCCGTCGAAGACGCGGCGCAGGTCGGCCTCGAAGGCGTCCAGCATGGCCATGCGGTCGCCGGCGCGGTCCGGGGCCACGCCGAGCAGGCGGGCGTCGGCGCCGCCGGGGGCGAGGTCGCCGTCGCCGATGTCGTCGACGAGGCGGGCGAAGCCGTACACGGCCATGAGGTCGGTGCGCCAGGCGCGGGGCAGGAAGAACGGGGCCACGGGGAAGTTCTCGGCCGCGGCCTTGCCGAGCGTGTCGCGCTCGGGGTCGCCGAGGCGTGTCGTGTGGGTTCCCGTCACCGCTCGCTGCCCTGGGCGGGGACGGCGCATGCCTCGCGGAGCCGGGGAGTTTCCGTAGCCATTGCCGTCACATCTCCCGTTCTACACTGCCGACCCAATACACACTATTTCGGACACGCCGCCGGGCGCTCGGCGCGGCGCCCCGAGGGGCGGTGTCGCGCATTATCGCCCCACTTGCCGCGATTGGGCACCGGTACAGCTTACGTTGTACAACGCGGCCCGGACCGTGGGGGTGTCCGGCACATCACAAGACAACACCGATTGACGTCCAAGACTCCCGCCGGAAGGCGGAGTTGACAGTTCTCCTGCAGGTCGCCCGCACAGACCGGGGCCCCGCCGGAGCGAGTCCAGCGGGGCCCGGTGCCGGCAGGTCACTTGCCGGTGAACTTCTCGTACTCCTTGAGCACCTCTTCGGTGGGGCCGTCCATGCGCAGCTCACCGCGCTCCAGCCACAGCACACGGTCGCAGGTGTCACGGATCGACTTGTTGTTGTGGCTGACCAGGAAGACCGTGCCGGCCTGTCCGCGCAGCTCGCGGATACGGGCCTCGGAGCGCTTCTGGAAGGAGCGGTCACCCGTGGCGAGCGCCTCGTCGATCATGAGGACGTCGTGGTCCTTGGCCGCCGCGATGGAGAACCGCAGCCGGGCCGCCATGCCGGAGGAGTACGTCCGCATCGGCAGGGTGATGAAGTCGCCCTTCTCGTTGATGCCGGAGAAGTCGACGATCTCCTGGTAGCGCTCCTTGATCTGCTCCCGGGACATGCCCATGGCGAGACCGCCGAGGATGACGTTGCGCTCGCCGGTGAGGTCGTTCATCAGGGCCGCGTTCACACCGAGCAGGGAGGGCTGGCCGTCGGTGTAGACCTTGCCGCTCTCCGCGGGCAGCAGGCCGGCGATGGCCCGCAGCAGGGTGGACTTGCCGGAGCCGTTGGAGCCGATGAGGCCGACGGCCTCGCCCCGGTAGGCGACGAAGGACACGCCCTTGACCGCGTGCACCTTGCGCACGCCGCGCTCCTCGCCGCGCTTGACTATCCGGCTCAGGGCCGAGGTGGCGCTGCCCTTGCCGGTCTTGGCGCCGTTGACGCGGTAGACGATGTGCAGCTCGTCGGCGATGACGGTGGGGATGCGGGGCTCAGCCACGGCCGTACCTCTCCTCAGCCTTCCAGAAGTACACGAAGCCGCCCACCGCGAACAGCACGGCCCAGCCGGCCGCGGCCGCCCAGACGTGGTCGGGCAGGTTCTTCGAGCCGTAGTCGTCGATCAGCGCGAAGCGCATCAGGTCCATGTAGATCGCGGCCGGGTTCCACTGGAGCACCGTGGCGATCCACTGCGGCTTGTCGGCCAGCATGATCGGGATGGAGTACATGACGCCGGAGGCGTACATCCACGTCCGCATCACGAACGGCATCAGCTGCGCGAGGTCGGGGGTCTTCGCGCCGGCCCGGGCCACGATCAGGGCGAGGCCGGTGTTGAAGAGGAACTGCAGCGCCAGCACCGGGAAGATCAGCAGCCAGGACAGGTCCGGGTAGCTGCCGAACGCGGTGGTCACCGCGACCAGCACGATCATCGAGAACAGCAGCTGCTGGAGCTGCTGGAGCGAGAAGGAGACGGGCAGCGAGGCACGCGGGAAGTGCAGCGCCCGCACCAGGCCGAGGTTCCCGGAGATCGCCCGCACGCCCGCCATCACCGAGCTCTGCGTGAAGGTGAACACGAACACGCCGGTGACCAGGAAGGGGATGTAGACGTCCCGGGACATGCCCCGGTCGGCCTCCAGGATGACACCGAAGATGAAGAAGTAGACGGCCGCGTTCAGCAGCGGTGTGACCACCTGCCACAGCTGGCCGAGCTTGGCCTGGCTGTACTGGGCGGTCAGCTTGGCCTGGGAGAACGCCAGGATGAAGTGGCGACGGCCCCAGAGCCGGCGGACGTACTCGACGAGCGAGGGCCGGGCGCCGCTGACGGCCAGCCCGTACTTCTCGGCGAGCTGGGCCGCCGTCATGGACTCGTCGGGGGACGGGGGCGCGGTCACCGCGAGTCCTCCGTCCTGCGTGGTCTCACTCACTAGTGGAAACTTTCGTCTTCGATGTGCGGCCGGTTCGGGCCGGCCGGGGCCTGGCCCTTCACCGGCGCTCCCAGGGTCGAGCTTGTCAGATCACCGGGGGCCGGCCCAGCCGGGTCAGCCGCCACACGGTACGCCACTTCATCGGACGGCGGGGCCCGCAGGCCGTGGTCCAGCCTTCCCGGAACCCGCCGAACCACGCCTGGAGCGCGGGCCGCGACGGACGGCGTACGAGGGTGAGCAGCAGCCACACCCCGAGGTACACCGGGACCAGGGGGGCGGGCAGATTGCGGCGGGCCAGCCAGACGCGGTTGCGGGCGACCATGCGGTGGTAGACCGCGTGCCGGGAGGGAGCCGTCGTCGGGTGGTACAGCACCATGTCGGCGCGGTAGTCGATCATCCAGCCGGCGTCGAGCGCGCGCCAGGCCAGATCGGTCTCCTCATGGGCGTAGAAGAACTCGTCGGGCAGCCCGCCGACCTCGGCGAACACCCGGGTGCGGACGGCGTTGGCGCCGCCCAGGAAGGTGGTGACCTGGGAGGAGCGCATCGGGTCGGAGGCGCGCAGCCGGGGGACGTGGCGGCGCTGGGTGACCCCGGTCTCCGGGTCGGCGATGCGGAAGCTCACGATGCCGAGGCGGTCGTCGTCGGCGAAGGCGCGGCGGCACAGTTCGGCGGTGTCGGTGCGGGCGAGCAGGCCGTCGTCGTCGAGGAAGAGCAATATGTCGACATCGCGGCCGCCGGGCCCGAAGGCCTCGATGCCCACGTTGCGGCCGCCGGGGATGCCGAGGTTCTCGGGCAGCTCCACCGTGCGCACGCCCGCGGGGACGTCCGGGACGGGCGAGCCGTTGCCGACCACGACGACGTCGACCGGGCCGCCCTCCTGCCCCGCGACCGAGTCGAGCAGGGCGCGCAGTTCGTCGGGGCGGTTGCCCATGGTGATGATCACCGCGCCGACCTTCATCGGGGCGCTCACTTCAGCCTGCTGGAGGCGAGGATGGACACCAGGTGCAGCAGCGTCTGGAGCAGCGCGATGCCGGCCATGACCGCGACGCCGAGCCGGGTGAAGAACAGGTCGCCGCGCATCTGGTCGGCGACCGCCAGGACCAGGATCACCAGCGAGGCCTCGATGCCCAGGATCAGGCGGTGGAACTTCAGCGCGGCGGCGGCCCGGCGGGCCAGCGCCATGCCGGAGGAGCGCATCTCGGCGGCCGCCTCCTGCACGGGCGGCTTGCCGGCCTGGTGGCGGGCGACGCCGACCAGGTCGGTCTCGGCCTTGATCAGGATCGCGCCGAGCGCGGCCAGGGTGCCGAGGAAGGCCCACAGCCAGTCGACTCGGCCCTCGCCCCACAGATCGGCGGCGCGCAGGCCGAAGCCGACCAGCACGGCGGCGTCGGTGAGGTAGGCGCCGACCCGGTCGAGGTAGACGCCGTTGAGCGAGTACATCTTCTTCCAGCGCGCGATCTCGCCGTCGACGCAGTCCAGCAGCAGGTACATCTGGACGCACAGCACGCCGAGGACCGCGCCCGCGATGCCCGGCACCAGCAGGGCCGGGGCCGCGAGCACGCCGAAGACGGTCATCAGGTACGTGAGCTGGTTGGGCGTGACCCTGGTGTTCACCAGGTAGCGGTCGACCCGCAGGGACACCTCACGCATGTAGAGGCGTCCCATCCAGTGCTCACCGCTGCGCCGGTCCTTGACCCCAGCGGGGTGGACGACCGGACGGAGTTCAGCTACCGATGGCCTTGACATAGTCGGCGTAGATGTCCTTGATCTGGTCGGTTGTGAGGTCGAGATGTTCGAGGATCGTGTAGCGGCCGGGCCGGGTCCGGGGGGCGTACTCCACGGCCCGGACGAACTCCTCGGGCGTGAAGCCGATCTCCTCCGGCAGCACGGGAAGCCCGTGCCGGCGCAGGACGGCGGCCATGTAGGCCGACTCCTCCTGGGCCCCGCGCAGGTACATCGCGAAGGCCGCGCCCAGGCCGCACTGCTCGCCGTGGGCGGCCGCCCGCTTGGGGTACAGCAGGTCGAACGCGTGGTTGATCTCGTGGCACGCGCCGGAGGACGGGCGGGAGTCGCCCGACACCGACATGGCGATGCCGCTGAGCACCAGCGCCTCGGCCAGCACCTGGAGGAAGCCGGTGTCCGCGATGGTGCCGGGGTGACGCAGCACGGCCTCGCCGGCCTGCCGGGCGATGGCGGCGGCCAGGCCGTCGATCTTCTCGCCCTTGACCCGGTGCGCCAGCTCCCAGTCGGCGATCGCCGAGATGTTCGACACGGCGTCGCCGATGCCGGCCCGCACGAAGCGCACCGGGGCCTCGCGGATGACGTCCAGGTCGATCACGACCGCGATCGGGTTCGGCACCCCGTAGGAGCCGCGGCCCGCGTCGTTGTCCAGGGTCGCGACCGGTGAGCACAGGCCGTCGTGGGCGAGGTTGGTGGGTACGGCGACCAGCGGCAGGCCGACGCGCGCCGCGGCGAACTTGGCGCAGTCGATGATCTTGCCACCGCCGAGCCCGACGACCGCGTCGTAGTGGCCGGCCTTGATGTCGGCGGCCAGCAGCACGGCGTCGTCGAGCGTGCCGCCGCCGACCTCGTACCAGCTGGCGCCGGGCAGGGCGGGCTGGAGCCGCTCGCGCAGCCGGGCGCCGGAACCGCCGCTGACGGCGACCGCGAGCTTGCCGGAGTGCGAGATGCGCTCGTCGGCGAGCACCCCGGCGAGGTCGTCCAGGGCGCCGGGGCGGATGTCGACGACGACGGGCGAGGGGATCAGCCTGGTCAGTACCGGCACGCGATCTCCCGTCCCCGGGCGAGATCGTCGTGGTTGTCGATCTCCACCCAGTCGACCTGGCCGATCGGCGCGACGTCGATCTTGAATCCGCGGTTCACGAGCTCCTGGTAGCCGTGCTCGTAGAACTGCTGCGGGTCGGTCTCCCAGACGGTCTTCAGCGCGTCGACGAGTTCGGGGGCGGCCTCGCCCTCGATGAGGGTGACGCCGATGTACTCGCCGGTGGCCTCGGCCGGGTCCATCAGCTTGGTGATCTTCCGAACGCCCTGGTCGGCGCCGACGACGACCTTCATCTCCTCGTCCGCGAGGGACTTCACGGTGTCCAGGGCCAGGATGATGCGACGGCCCTCGCCGCGGGCGGCCAGCAGGGTCTTCTCGACGGAGACCGGGTGGACGGTGTCGCCGTTGGCGAGGATCACCCCGTCCTTGAGGGCGTCACGGCCGCACCACAGGGAGTAGGCGTTGTTCCACTCCTCGGCCTTGTCGTTGTCGATGAGGGTGAGCGTGAGGCCGTACTTGGCCTCCAGCGCCGCCTTGCGCGCGTAGACGGCCTCCTTGCGGTAGCCGACGATGACCGCGACCTCGGTGAGACCGATCTCGGCGAAGTTGCCGAGGGTCAGGTCCAGGACTGTGACCGCATCGGGTCCACCCTCTATGCCCGCGGGCCCCACCGGCACCAGCGCCTTGGGCAGGGTGTCGGTGTAGGGGCGCAGACGCCTTCCGGCGCCGGCCGCCAGCACGAGGCCGATCATGCGGGTTCTCCTTCGTCGTGTACGGCGGGCGCGCCTCCCAGATGAGAGGCCACCCAGAAGCGGATGCTCTCGGCGAGCACCACCAGGGCGACGGCCACGGCCAGTGCCGTGAGCGCGACCGTGAACTGCGCGCCGGTGAGCAGCGCGGCCAGCACGGCGACGAGCAGCGTCCGCCCTTCCTGCCCGCCGATGGCGCGCACCAGCCAGGCCGGCGGCGCGCCGGCGTTTCCGCGGATGCGGTACACCGTGTCGTAGTGATGGTAGGCGACCGCCGCCACCAGGCCGAAAGCCGCAGGGAGGGCGCCGTTCACCCCGGCTTTGCACGCCAGGACGAGGACGGTGACGTACTCGGCGGCCCGGAACAGCGGCGGGACCAGCCAGTCGAGAGGGCCCTTGAGCGGGCGGGCGGCGGTGACGGCGAGCGCGGAGAAGGCGACGTAGACCACACCGCTCGTGACGGTCAGCCAGCTGCCGTACGGCGCGAGGGACGCGGTGAGCAGGATGGCGGCGGTGCCCAGCAGCGCGGAGACCACGGGGGTGCGCAGCGGCAGCGCGACACGGCTCAGCGCCTGCGCGAGCGGGCCGTTGTCCGCGAGGTCCGCCAGCGCCCTGGCCGCCCGGTCGGTCCGCTCGGCCTTGCGGGTCAGCGAGCGCAGCACGCGGCCGGCCGTGGTGTACGTCGCCGCGAACGCGCAGCCGATGAGCAGGGCGTAGAAGGTGATGCGCGGGGTGGTGAGCGCGGTGAGGACCGCGATCATCGCCCAGCGCTCGCCGATCGGCAGCACGATCATGCGCCGGATCCACACCGTCCAGCCGACGCTGTCCAGCTTGTCGGAGAGGGCGGCGGTGGGGCTGGTGTTGGCGGTGGCGTCGTGGTTGGCCTCGTTGAAGGAGAAGTCGACCACGTGCCGGCAGGTCTGGAGGATCATCGCGCCGAGCGCGAGGGCCCATACGTCGTCGCCGCCGCGGGCCGCGCCGAGGGCGAGGCCCGCGTAGTAGGCGTACTCCTTGGCCCGGTCGAAGGTGGCGTCCAGCCAGGCGCCGAGCGTGGAGTACTGGAGGGAGTAGCGGGCGAGCTGGCCGTCGGTGCAGTCCAGCACGAAGGAGAAGATCAGCAGGACGCCCGCCGCGACGAACCCGCCGCGGGTGCCGGTGGCGGCGCAGCCGGCCGCGATCAGCGCGGTGAGCAGCGAGGCGGTGGTGACCTGGTTGGGGGTCAGACCTCGGCGGGCGCACCAGCGGGCGATGTACCGGGAGTAGGGGCTGATGCAGTAGGTGGTGAAGAAGCCGTCGCGGGCCTTCACGGCGGACTTCAGGCGCACGGCCTCGTCGTCGACGGCCAGGACGGACTGCCGGGCCTCGTTGCGGGCCTGCGGGTCGGCCGGGACGGTGGCGACGAGGCTGCCCAGTTCGGGGCGGTGCACGGCGGCGCCGTCCGCGTCCAGGGCGGTGGCCAGCCGGTCGGCGAGACCGGCGACGGCGATCCGGCCGCCGCCCGGGGCGCTCTCCCCGGACATGGCCCGGCCGAGGGCCTGGCGGCCGTCCGGCTGGGCGGTGACGGCGCCGGGGATCGCGGCGAGCGGGAAGCGCGGGTCGGTCAGCCCGAGGCGCAGCGCGTGCAGGTGACCGACGAAGGCGGGGTCGACGACCGCGACACGCCGGTCGGCCGGGACCTCCTCCAGGAGGGCCGCGGCGTCGTCGGCGCCGGACGCCACGCGGACATCGAAGCCGAGGGACCGCAGATCGTCCTCGATCGACGATCCGGGGACCGGCTGACCGGTGAGGATGGCGGTCGGCAACCCAACTCACTCCCTGGAGTGCCGGCGCCTGCGCGCCGGTCGTGTACATGTGGGCGGCGCCCCTTGGCTGGACCAGGCGGGCGGCATGTCGGCAGAGGCTATCGGATGATGGGAAAGCCGTGTTCACCGGCCGTTCACGGCCCGGTCGACACGGTCTGCTCGTGACCTCCGTCGCGATCATCATCGGTGATGGGGTGCCGGGCAGACAAAATCGCGACCTCAGAACAGGCATTCGAGACATACGGCCGTCCGGGTGAGCGC
This sequence comes from Streptomyces sp. NPDC048600, assembly GCF_055587025.1. Taxonomy (NCBI): domain Bacteria; kingdom Bacillati; phylum Actinomycetota; class Actinomycetes; order Kitasatosporales; family Streptomycetaceae; genus Streptomyces; species Streptomyces sp. NPDC048600. The sequence goes on from NZ_JBVJGZ010000044.1 coordinate 32,120, forward strand.
GGCGGGGCCCTCCGTCTAGGCGGAGGCGGCTTGGGGCCTGTCTGACAAATTCCTGTTGTCCGCCCGAAGGGCGGGCCGGGCGGCGTCTGGTGCGTGCGATCGCAACGCGGCTGGGGGTGCCCCTCTGGGGGAGTGCGTGCCAGGCGTCGCCCGGCAGGCGGGAATTTGTCAGACAGGCCCTAGGGTGGGCGACCATGACATGGCTGATCACCGGCGGTGCCGGATACATCGGGGCGCATGTGGCACGGGCCATGGCCGGTGCCGGGGAGCGCGTCGTGGCGCTGGACGACCTCTCGGCGGGCTTCGCGGCGAGGCTGCCGGAGAGCGTGCCGCTCGTGGCGGGCTCGGCGGCGGACCCGGCCCTGCTGCGGCAGGTGTTCGCCGAGCACGAGGTGACCGGCGTGGTGCATCTCGCGGCCCGCAAGCAGGTGGCCGAGTCGGTCGCCCGGCCGACCTGGTACTACGCGGAGAACGTGGGCGGGCTCGCCGCACTCCTGGACGTCGTCGCCGAGGCCGGGATCGGCCGGTTCGTCTTCTCCTCCTCCGCGGCCGTCTACGGCACCCCGGACGTGGACCTCATCACCGAGGACACCCCGTGTGCCCCGGTGAACCCCTACGGCGAGACCAAGCTGGCCGGAGAGTGGCTGGTCAGGGCCGCGGGCCGGGCGCACGGGATCGCGACGGTGTGCCTGCGCTACTTCAACGTGGCGGGGGCGGCGGCGCCCGAGCTGGCCGACACGGGTGTCTTCAACATCGTCCCGATGGTCTTCGACCGGCTCACCCGCGACGACGCGCCGCGGATCTTCGGCGCCGACTATCCGACGCCGGACGGCACCTGTGTGCGCGACTACATCCATGTGGCCGACCTCGCCGAGGCCCATCTCGCGGCGGCCCGGCAGCTGAACGCCGCCGGAGCCCCGGGCGACCTCACGGTGAACATCGGCCGCGGCCAGGGCGTCTCCGTACGCGAGCTGGTCACGCTGATCGGCGAGGTGACGGGCGACCCCCGCGCGCCCGTCGTCGAGGACCGCCGCCCCGGTGACGCGCCCCGCGCGGTCGCCTCGGCCGCCCGCGCCGCGAAGGAGCTCGGCTGGAGCGCCCGGTACGGCCTGACGGACATGGTCGAGTCCGCCTGGCAGGGATGGCAGCTGCACCACGGCCGGTGAGACGGCGGCGGGGCCGACGAGGCCCCGCGCGGTCGCGAACACACCACGGCCGGTGACCTCACCGCTCTGACCTGCGCTTCGTTTCCGCAGGTCAGAGCACATGACAACGGTGTTCAGTGCCGCGTTGCCGGATACCCCCCACCCGTAGTTCACTGTGATCCCGGTCCGATCGCAGGAGGGCGGTTCTCATGGGGGCTGGGCATGACCACGGGCATACGCACGCACACGGCGAGGGCGGTACGGCGACCGCGGCGTACCGCGGACGGCTGAGGGTCGCGCTCGCGATCACGCTCGGCGTGATGGTGACCGAGATCGTGGGCGGCGTGATGGCCGACTCGCTGGCACTGATCGCGGACGCCGCGCACATGGCGACCGACGCGCTCGGGCTCGGCATGGCTCTGCTGGCGATCCACTTCGCGGGCCTCCCGCCGACGGCCCGGCGCACCTTCGGCTACGCCCGCGCGGAGATCCTCGCGGCACTGGCCAACTGTCTGCTGCTGCTCGGCGTCGGCGGCTACGTCCTGTACGAGGCGATCCAGCGGTTCATCACGCCGGCCGGCACCGAGGGCGGGGTGACGATCGTGTTCGCGCTGGTGGGCCTCGCCGCGAACATGGTCTCCCTCACCCTGCTGATGCGCGGCAGCAAGGACAGCCTGAACGTGCGCGGCGCGTTCCTGGAGGTCGCGGCGGACGCGCTGGGCTCGGTCGCGGTGCTGATCTCGGCCGCGGTGATCCTCACCACCGGCTGGGAGGCGGCGGACCCGATCGCCTCGCTGGTGATCGGCCTGATGATCGTGCCGCGCACCCTGCGGCTGCTGCGCGAGACCCTGGACGTGCTGCTGGAGTCGGCCCCCCGGGGCGTCGACATGGCCGAGGTGCGCGAGCACATCCTGGCGCTGGACGGGGTGGAGGACGTCCACGACCTGCACGCCTGGACGATCACCTCGGGGATGCCGGTGCTCTCGGCGCACGTGGTGGTGCGCGAGGACGTCCTCAGCGCGATCGGGCACGAGAAGATGCTGCACGAGCTCCAGGGCTGTCTCGGCGACCACTTCGACGTGGAGCACTGCACCTTCCAGCTGGAGCCCGGCGGCCACGCCGAGCACGAGGCGCGGCTGTGTCACTGACCCGGCGGCCCGGTCCGGTGGCTGGGCACGTGGTTGCGGCACGTGGTTGCGGCACACACCCCTGGGCATGATCGTCCCTCGGGCCCCCATTCCGGCGTACCGAGGAGCGGTAGTGCCGGAAGTGCCGGTTTCGTACGGCAGACTGGGGCGCGGGAACCGAAGCGAAGGATGGGTATGGCGATCACCTCTGCCACCGCGACGCAGCAGGCGTCTCAGGGCACCGCGGAAGCTATCTTGCTGGAACTCGTCGACGAGAACGGCGTGACGATCGGCACCGCGGAGAAGCTCGCCGCCCATCAGGCGCCGGGACAGCTGCACCGCGCGTTCTCGGTGTTCCTGTTCGACGACCGCGGGCGGCTGCTGCTCCAGCAGCGTGCGCTCGGCAAGTACCACTCCCCCGGCGTGTGGTCCAACACCTGCTGCGGCCACCCCTACCCCGGTGAGGCACCCTTCGCCGCCGCGGCCCGGCGCACCTTCGAGGAGCTCGGGGCCTCCCCGGCGCTGCTGGCGGAGGCGGGCACGGTCCGCTACAACCACCCGGACCCCGCCTCGGGTCTCGTGGAGCAGGAGTACAACCACCTCTTCGTCGGCCTAGTGCAGGCCCCGCTGCGGCCGGACGCGCGGGAGGTCGGCGACACGGCCTTCGTGACGCCCGCGGAGCTCGCGGAGCGGCACGCGAAGGACGTGTTCTCCGCGTGGTTCATGACCGTGCTGGACGCCGCCCGTCCCGCGATCCGCGAGCTGACGGGCGACGCCTCCGGCTGGTGAGACCGGACCCGGCGCAGGGGCCTGCCTCCCGGTCGTCGGGTACGGCACTCAGGTCGACAGCGCGGGTTTGAGCGGCAGGGCGGCCCAGATCACCTTGCCGCCGCTCGCGGTGTGCTCCACGTCGCACACCCCGCCCGCCTCCCGCGTGATCTCCCGTACGAGGAGCAGTCCCCGGCCGCCCGTCTGGCCGTGGTCGGCCTCCAGGGCGGTCGGCCGGTAGGGGTGGTTGTCCTCGACGGACACCCGCACCCACTCCGCGCCGACGGCGACCTCCACGGCCAGCACCGGTGACAGCAGGGCCGCGTGCCGCACGGCGTTGGTCACCAGCTCCGAGACGATCAGCAGGAGTCCCTGGACGAGGTCGTCCGAAGCGGGCACTCCCTGCCGGTACAGCAAGTCCCGCACGGCGTGCCGCGCCTGCGGGACCGAGGCTTCCACGGCCGGGGCCGTGAACCGCCAGACACCCTCGTACGGCAGCGGGTCGGGGGGGCCCGCCTGAAGGGGTGCGTCCGCGTCACCTGCTGGGCGTGGACCGGGCCCGCGCCCGTGGGTCTCCATCGTCCGGTCGCCACCCTCGCGCTCGATTGTCACCACACGTCGAGTGTTGATAACGAGTCGCTCCGGACCGGATGACTGAACACAAGTCAGCGACTATCGAGCGTTTCTGACCGTTGGCGTATGACACAGTCAGTTGTGGGACTGCTCCTGCCCCCATAGTGCCGTCTTCGCGAACTATTCGGGTTGTACGGGTTTGACCGCGCGCTCGCCCTTTTTGCCGGGGGTTCTCCTCCGAGGCCGGTGATCATCCCCACAGGGGCACGCCAGGGGGTCCGGGTTAGCATCCGGCGCATGGAGCCCCAGCTGCTGCACAGCGTGACCGATTCCGTCGCCACGGTCGTCATCCACCACCCAGCCAAGCGCAACGCCATGACCGCCGCGATGTGGGCCGCGCTGCCCCCGCTGCTCGGCACGCTGGCCGCCGACCCGGGCGTACGGGCGCTGGTGCTGACCGGCGAGGGCGGCACATTCTGCGCGGGGGCCGACATCTCCACGCTCCAGGGTTCGCCCCGCGAGGCGCAGGAGCTCGCGGTGCGGGCGGAGGAGGCGCTGGCCTCCTTCCCCCGGCCGACGCTGGCCGCGGTCGAGGGGCACTGCGTGGGCGGCGGCTCGCAGCTGGCCGCCGCCTGCGATCTGCGGTTCGCCGAGGAGGGCGCCCTGTTCGGGGTGACCCCGGCGAAGCTCGGCATCGTCTACCCGGCCTCCTCCACCCGTCGGCTGGTGTCGCTGACCGGGCCCGCCGCCGCCAAGTACCTGCTGTTCTCGGGCGAGTTGATCGACAGCGCGCGGGCGCTGCGCACCGGCCTGGTGGACGAGGTGCTGCCCCGGGGCGAACTCGGCAAGCGGGTCGCCGAGTTCACCCAGGTCCTCGTCCAGCGCTCCCAGCTGACGCAGGCCGCGGCCAAGGAGTTCGCCGACGGGCGCACCGACCGCGACGAGCACTGGGCGGCGCGGGCCCACGAGAGCGCGGAGGCCGCCGAGGGGGTCGCCGCGTTCCTGGAGCGCAGGAAGCCGCGGTTCACCTGGACCACGTCGGGCTGACGGGCCGCCCTCATCAGGTCAGCAGGAAACGGCTCTTGCCGCGGAACTCCTCGACCAGACGGGCGGGCGCCTTCTCCGGGGAGCCCGCGTCGTAGGGCGGCTGCGGGTCGTACTCCGTCAGCAGCTGTACCGCCTGGGCGTGTTCGTCGCCCGCGATCCGGCCCAGCAGGGCGAGGCCCATGTCGATGCCGGAGGAGACCCCGGCCGCGGTGACGTACTTGCCGTCGAAGACGACCCGCTCCCCGGTGGACTCGGCACCGTACTTCGCGAGGTACTCCAGCGCGAGCCAGTGCGAGGTCGCCCGGCGGCCCTTCAGCAGCCCGGCGGCGGCCAGCAGCAGTGAGCCGGTGCACACGGAGGTCGTCCAGGTGCTCGCTGCGTCGGCCGCGCGCAGCCAGTCCAGCAGGGCCGCGTTGTCCATCTGCGGCGTCTGGCCGGGGCCGCCCGGTACGACGACGACGTCCGGGTCCGGTACCTCGGCGAGCGTGCGGTCGGCGACCAGGGCGAGGTTCCCGGTGTCGGTGCGGACCGGGCCGGTGTGCTCGGCGACGAAGACCGTTTCGGCGTCGGGCAGCCGGCCGAGGGTCTCGTAGGGGCCGACGGCGTCGAGGGCGGTGAAGCGGTCGTAGAGGACGATCGCGATCTGCAAGGGGTGTCCCTTCACTCGATTCGGTGGTTGGTGGTCCCGGGATGTCAGTGGCCGCCCCGGGCCGGGCGGAAGCGGCGCCGGTACTCCACGGGCGCGGTCCCCAGGGCGCGCACGAAGGCCCGGCGCATGGCCTCCGGGGTGCCGTAGCCGCTGGCGCGCGAGATCTCCTCGACCCCGTCGCCGGTGTCCTCCAGCAGCCGGCGGGCGTGTTCCAGCCGGACCCGGTCCACGTAACGGCCGGGCGTCAGTCCGGTCTCGGCGCGGAAGGCGCGGGCGAAGTGGCGAGGGGAGAGCCGGGCGCGCCCGGCGAGCGCCTCGACGGACAGGTCTCCGCGCGGGTTCTCGGTGATCCACTGCTGGACGTCGCGCAGCGGTTCGCGCGCCGCCGTCTGGGCCGCCAGCTGGGCGCTGAACTGGGCCTGGTTGCCCGGCCGGCGCAGGAACACCACCAGGTGCCGGGCGACGGTGAGCGCGACCTCCCGGCCGAGGTCCTCCTCCACCAGGGCGAGGGCCAGGTCGATGCCCGCGGTGACCCCGGCGGAGGTGCACACATGTGCGTCCCGTACGTAGATCGGGTCGGATTCCACCTCGATCTCCGGGTGGTCGCGGGCCAGCTTCTCGCAGTACGCCCAGTGGGTGGTGGCCCGGCGGCCGTCCAGCAGCCCGGCCTCGGCCAGCAGGATCGCGCCCGTGCACACCGACACCAGGCGCCGCGCCCGCGGGCCGCTGCCGCGCAGCCAGCCGACGAGGCGCGGATCCGCCGCGCGGGTGCCCCGGCCGCCCGGCACCAGCAGCAGATCCGGCTGCTCCGCGTCCGTCAGCGCCCCGTCCGGTACGAGGGTCAGCCCGCTGGAGGTGCGCACCGGACCGCCGTCCAGGGACGCCGTACGGATCGTGTACGCGCCCGGCACACAGGCCGCGGCGCCCGCGAAAACCTCCACGGGGCCGGTGACATCGAGGCTCTGGACGTCGTCGAACAGGACGACGAGCACGGTTCGCTGCGCCATGCCCTCGATTCTTCGGCGGCCCCGTCATGGCCGCAATGACGAGCACCCCACCTTTCCTGCCATGGGGTCCGGTGGCGTGCCCTCATCCCCCGCTGTCGGTGCCACCTGCCACAATTGCCGCGCAACCCGAAGTGGAGAAGGCGGTACGCGATCGTGACGACACCCCTGGCAGCGTCCATCGAAGGCAGGATCGCCGAGGAGCTCGGCGTACGGGAGCGGCAGGTCAAGGCTGCGGTGGAGCTGCTCGACGGCGGTTCGACGGTGCCCTTCATCGCCCGGTACCGCAAGGAAGCCACCGAGATGCTCGACGACGCGCAGCTGCGCACGATCGAGGAGCGGCTGCGCTATCTGCGGGAGCTGGAGGAGCGCCGCACGGCGATCCTGGAGTCGGTGCGTGAGCAGGGCAAGCTCACCGGCGAGCTGGAGACGCAGATCCGGGGTGCCGAGACCAAGGCGCGCCTGGAGGACATCTATCTGCCCTACAAGCCGAAGCGGCGCACCAAGGCGCAGATCGCCCGCGAGGCCGGTCTGGAGCCGCTGGCCGAGGGCCTGCTCGGCGACCCGGGCGTGGAGCCGCTGGCCGCCGCCGCGGCCTTCGTCGACGCCGACAAGGGTGTCGCCGACCCGCAGGCCGCGCTGGACGGCGCCCGCGCGATCCTCACCGAGCGCTTCTCCGAGGACGCCGACCTGATCGGCGAGCTGCGCGAGCGCATGTGGGTGCGTGGCCGGCTGGCCGCCAAGGTGCGCGAGGGCAAGGAGGAGGCGGGCGCGAAGTTCGCCGACTACTTCGACTTCGCGGAGCCGTTCACCGAGCTGCCCTCGCACCGCGTCCTGGCGATGCTGCGCGGCGAGAAGGAGGACGTCCTCGATCTCGTCCTGGAGCCGGAGGAGGCCACCGAGGGCCCCTCCTCGTACGAGGGGATCGTCGCGGGCCGGTTCGGCATCGGCGAGCGCGGCCGCCCCGGCGACAAGTGGCTCACCGACACCGTCCGCTGGGCCTGGCGCACCCGCATCCTGGTCCACCTCGGCATCGACCTGCGGCTGCGGCTGCGCACGGCCGCCGAGGACGACGCGGTCGGTGTGTTCGCCGCCAACCTGCGCGATCTGCTGCTCGCCGCCCCGGCCGGCACGCGGGCGACGCTGGGCCTGGACCCGGGCTTCCGTACGGGCGTGAAGGTCGCGGTCGTCGACGCCACCGGCAAGGTCACCGCGACGGACGTCATCTACCCGCACGTCCCGGCCAACAAGTGGGACGAGGCCATCGCCAAGCTGGCACGGCTGGCCAAGGAGCACGCGGTCGAGCTGGTCGCCATCGGCAACGGCACGGCGTCCCGCGAGACCGACAAGCTCGCCGGTGAGCTGATCACCAGGCACCCCGAGCTGAAGCTGACCAAGGTGATGGTGTCCGAGGCCGGTGCCTCGGTGTACTCCGCCTCGGCCTTCGCCTCGCAGGAACTGCCCGACATGGACGTGTCGCTGCGCGGCGCGGTCTCGATCGCCCGCAGGCTCCAGGACCCGCTGGCCGAGCTGGTGAAGATCGACCCGAAGTCGATCGGTGTCGGCCAGTACCAGCACGACCTGTCCGAGGTGAAGCTGTCGCGCTCGCTGGACGCGGTGGTCGAGGACTGTGTGAACGGCGTCGGGGTGGACGTCAACACCGCCTCCGCGCCGCTGCTCTCGCGCGTGTCCGGCATCTCCTCGGGCCTCGCCGAGAACATCGTGGCGCACCGCGACGCCAACGGCCCGTTCCGCTCGCGCTCCGAGCTGAAGAAGGTGGCGCGGCTCGGCCCCAAGGCGTACGAGCAGTGCGCGGGCTTCCTGCGCATCCGGGGCGGCGACGACCCGCTGGACGCCTCCAGCGTGCACCCCGAGGCGTACCCGGTGGTCCGGCGGATGGTGAAGACCGCCGGTCAGGAGGTGGCCGCGCTGATCGGCAACACCTCGGTGCTTCGCTCGCTGAAGCCGACGGAGTTCGTCGACGAGACCTTCGGTCTGCCGACCGTCAGCGACATCCTGAAGGAGCTGGAGAAGCCGGGGCGCGACCCGCGTCCGGCCTTCAAGACGGCCGCCTTCAAGGAGGGCGTGGAGAAGATCTCCGACCTCGTCTCCGGGATGGTGCTGGAGGGCGTCGTCACCAACGTCGCCGCGTTCGGCGCGTTCGTCGACGTCGGTGTCCACCAGGACGGGCTGGTGCACGTCTCGGCCATGTCGAAGACGTTCGTGAAGGACCCGCGGGACGTGGTCAAGCCGGGCGACATCGTCAAGGTGAAGGTCCTCGACGTGGACATCCCGCGCAAGCGGATCTCCCTGACGCTGCGGCTGGACGACGAGGCCGCGCCGCAGGGCGCCCAGCCCTCCGGCGGCGGCCGTCAGCAGCGCGGCGGCGGACGGCCCCCGCAGCAGCGCCAGAACCGCGCCGGCGGCGGTGGCGGCGGCTCCCGCCAGGCCCCGCCGCCCGCCAACAGCGCGATGGCGGACGCACTGCGCAAGGCGGGACTGCTGGACCCGAAGAAGGGCAAGCGCTGATCAGCCGCCCGCACGGAGTCCCCGGGCCGGGGTGACCTGGGCCGGGGCAGGCCGGGCCGAGGTGACCCGGGGCCCGGCGAACCGGGCTGCGGCGACTGCCGGGCCCGCTGCTCCGGCTCCCGCCCGGGCGGCAGCGGGCCGGGGCCCGCGTGAGCGAGCCGGGCAACTGGGCGCCGGCGAACGAGGCCGCACGAGCGGGCCGACGTGACCAGGCCGGGGCGACCGCGCCCGCTCGTCCGGCTCCCGGACGGAGGCCCCGATGTGGGTGACCGGGCCGACGTGACCGAGTCGGCCGGGACCGCGCGCCCGGCTCCCGAACGGCGTTCCCGGACCGGGACGACCGCTGAGCCCGCTGCCTCCGGCTTCCGCCCGGCGGCACCGGGCCGGGGTAACCGGTCCGGGCGACCGCTGCGGACCTGCCCGATCCCGGTTCCCTCCGCGCCGGAGGCGACCGCGTGGGGGTTGAGCCATGTGCAGCAGTCGCGGCGGACGGGTCGGGGAGGGGCGGGTGAAGCTGGACGCCCCGTCGTCCCCCCTCCGGAGTGACCGATGCAGTTCCAGCGCTCTGCCCGTGGCCGGTCCCGGCCGGCCGCCGTCTCCCTGATCGCGGTCTGTCTGGCCCTGGTCTCCCCCGCTCCCGCGCAAGCCGCCGCGCACCCCGGACCGCCGTACGGCGACGCCGGGTTGCAGCAGCGGCTGGAGGAGCTGGTCAAGGCGCCGGGCGGGCCGCCCGGGGTGATCGCCGTACTGCGGGACGGCCGGCACAGCCGGGTCGTGCGCGCCGGGGTGGCGGACCTGGAGACGGGACGCAAGCCCCAGCCGCAGGACCATATGCGCATCGCCAGCACGGCCAAGGCGTACAGCGGCGCGGTGGCCCTGTCCCTCGTGCAGCTCGGCGACCTGCGGCTCGACGACACGATCGGCGAGCGCCTCCCCCGGCTGCCGCGGGCATGGCACGCGGTGACGCTGCGCCAGCTGCTCAACCACACCAGCGGCCTGCCGGACTACTCCAAGAGCCCCGGCTTCCTCTCCCTGCTGTTCGCCGACCCGCACCACCGGTTCGACTCGCGCAGACTGCTCGACTTCGTCGCCGACCAGCCGCTGCTGTTCCCGCCGGGCAGCCGGTACCAGTACTCCAACTCCGACAACATCGCCGTCGCGCTGATGGCGGAGGCCGTCACCGGGACGCGCTACGAGCGGCTGCTCGCGGAGCTGGTGTACCGCCCGCTCAGCCTGCACCGCACGAGCCTGCCGCAGGGGTTCCGGATGCCGCGGCCCTATCTGCACGGCTACGACACCAGCCCGCCCCCGCCGCCGGAGGACGTCAGTGAGCTGATCGGCATGTCCGGCGTCTGGGCCTCGGGCGGCATCGTCTCGACACCCGCCGACATGGCCCGGTTCGTAGGGGGCTACGCGGGCGGGCGGCTGTACGGCCCGGCCGTCGTACGCGAGCAGCGGCGCTGGATCCCCGGAGGCGCGTCGGAACCCGCCGGGCCCGGCCGCAACGACGCCGGGCTGGCGATCTTCCGCTACACCACCCGCTGCGGCGTGGTGCTCGGGCACACCGGAAACACCGCCGGCTACACCCAGCTGATCGCGGCCACGCCGGACGGGCGCCGGTCGCTGTCCTTCTCCGCGACCAGCCAGATCAACCAGACGCAGACCCCGGACCTGCTCCGGCTGCTGCGGTCCGTGCAGGAGGATTTCGTCTGCGCCCTGCTGAAGGACAAGCGGTAGGTACCGTCCGGAAGGGCCCTAACGTTCCGTCACCTTGCCGTCGGCGACCTCCAGGCGGCGGGTGACGTGGACGGCGTCGAGCATCCGGCGGTCGTGGGTGACCAGCAGCAGGGTGCCCTCGTAGGCGTCGAGCGCGGACTCCAGCTGCTCGATGGCGGGCAGGTCGAGGTGGTTGGTGGGCTCGTCGAGGACGAGGAGGTTGACGCCCCGGCCCTGGAGCAGGGCGAGGGCGGCCCGGGTGCGTTCGCCGGGTGACAGGGTGGCGGCCGGGCGCACCACGTGGTCCGCCTTGAGGCCGAACTTGGCCAGCAGGGTGCGGACCTCCACCGGCTCGGTGTCCGGCACCGCAGCGCAGAACGCGTCCAGCAGGGCCTCGGTGCCGTGGAACAGCTTGCGGGCCTGGTCCACCTCGCCGACCAGGACGCCCGAGCCGAGGGCCGCGTGTCCCGCGTCGAGGGGGACGCGGCCCAGCAGCGCGCCGAGCAGGGTGGACTTGCCCGCGCCGTTCGCGCCGGTCACGGCGACGCGGTCGGCCCAGTCGATCTGGAGGGAGACCGGGCCGAGGGTGAAGCCGTCGCGGCGCACCTCGGCGTCCCGCAGCGTCGCGACGACCGCGCCGGAGCGCGGCGCCGAGGCGATCTCCATACGCAGCTCCCACTCCTTGCGGGGCTCCTCGACGACGTCCAGCCGTTCGATCATGCGCTGGGTCTGGCGGGCCTTCGCGGCCTGCTTCTCGCTGGCCTCGCTGCGGAACTTGCGGCCGATCTTGTCGTTGTCGTTGCCCGCCTTGCGCCGGGCGTTCTTCACGCCCTTGTCCATCCAGCCGCGCTGCATCTGCGCGCGGTCCTGGAGGGCGGCCTTCTTGTCGGCGTACTCCTCGTAGTCCTCACGGGCGTGCCGGCGGGCCGTCGCGCGTTCCTCCAGGTAGGCGTCGTAGCCGCCGCCGTAGAGGTTGATCTGCCCCTGGGCGAGGTCGAGTTCGAGGACCTTGGTGACCGTGCGGGTGAGGAACTCCCGGTCGTGGCTGACGACGACGGTGCCCGCGCGCAGGCCGGTGACGAACCGCTCCAGGCGTTCCAGGCCGTCCAGGTCGAGGTCGTTGGTGGGCTCGTCCAGCAGGAACACGTCGTAGCGGGAGAGCAGCAGCGAGGCGAGGCCGGCGCGGGCCGCCTGGCCGCCGGACAGCGCGGTCATCGGCTGGTCCAGGTCCACGGCGAGGCCGAGCGAGTCGGCGACTTCCTCCGCGCGTTCGTCGAGGTCGGCGCCGCCGAGGTCGAGCCAGCGCTCCAGGCTCGCCGCGTAGGCGTCGTCCGCGCCGGGGGTGCCGTCGACCAGGCCCTGCGTCGCCTCGTCCATCACGCGCTGGGCCTCGGCGACGCCCGTGCGGCGGGCCAGGAAGGCACGGACCGTCTCGCCCGGCCGGCGGTCCGGCTCCTGCGGGAGGTGGCCGACCGTGGCGGTGGGCGGGGAGAGGCGCAGTTCGCCCTGTTCCGGCGCGGTGAGCCCGGCGAGCAGGCGCAGCAGGGTGGACTTGCCCGCGCCGTTGGCACCGACCAGGCCGATCACGTCCCCGGGTGCGACGACCAGGTCGAGGTCCGTGAAGAGGGCGCGGTCGCCGTGTCCGGCGGCGAGATTCTTGGCGACGAGGGTGGCAGTCATCAGGGGGCCGATCCTAATGGGCGGCGCCGGACCGCCCGTCCGCCGTGGCCCGCACCGCCGCGACCAGTACGTTCCCGGCGGTGCGGGCCACCACGAAGGCCTCGCCGCGCGTCGCTCTCGCGTCCAGCGGGATGCGGTGCGGGCCGGGCTCCAGTACGCCGTCGAAGATCTCGTGCGTGTGGGTCCGGTGGAGCCGGTCCAGGCGGTACGCCGTGACGCGGACCCGGCAGGAGGAGCCGACCTCGACGCAGAGGTGGCCGTCCGCCGCCTCCAGCCGGTTCAGGCGCCGCCGGGCGACCGGGCCGCGGTCCAGGGCCTGCTCGATCTGGGCGACGAGAAGGGGGACGACCGGGGCGAGACCGTCGACGTACGCCACGTCGGCCCCGGCCCGGTCGAAGGCGGCGCGTACGGCGGCGCGCTCCGGCTCGCCGACCGCGCGGCCGAAGGCGACGGCGCCGTAGGCGCTCAGTTCCTCGTCGGGGACGTGCTCGGCGTCCCGGGTGATGTCGGCACCGATGCCGATGCCGCGCAGGGCCGCAGCGAGCCTGGCCAGGACGGCCACGCGGGCGCCGATGAGCAGGACGCGGCGGCGGTCGCCGGTGTGCGTCAGGGCGTCCAGTGCCGCGCGGTACTCCTCGCCCGCGAAGTGGAACGGGCCGATGCCGTGGTAGCCGTTGCGCTCCAGGTCGGGCTCCGGCTCGGTCTGCCAGGCGAAGTCCCGCCACACGTAGTCCTCTCCGTCGCGCTCGATCACCGCGGTGACCGCACCGCAGGCGAGATCCGCGCACTCGGGGCAGCCGTAGATCACGTATCTGCCGCCGGGCAGCGGCGCGGAGGCCTCCGGCTCCAGCAGCAGCGCGCGGACCTGCGCGGTGAAGATCGCGGGCGGTACGTCGGAGGCGAGCGGGGACACCGCGTCCAGGTCGGACAGCTGGAACAGCAGCGGACGGCCGTCGACGATGAAGTCCACGAAGTCCCTGTGCAGTTGGTAGGCACCGTCGGGCAGAACCCCACCGGCGCGGATCGCGGGGGCGAGGGCGAAAGTCGCGTGGGCGGCGGGCATGGAGGGAGTATTCCCACCAATCGGCCCACCGAGACGGAAAGCCGACGACGACGGACGACGAGCAGGAGTCCCTGAGCGAGAGCTACGGGCGGTGCATGGGCGGGAGAAGGAAACGCCGCGAGGCGGCGCTTGATCCCGGCCGCGGGCGGAAGCCGCGACGCACGGCGTCAGCCGTCGTGGTCGTAGACCGTGACCGGTATCCCCCGTGCGGCCAGCCGGTCCTCGATCAGCGGCTCGACGCGGGACCACCTGCCCCCGGCCAGCCCGCAGCCGATCCGCGGCATGTGCACGGACGCGCCGAGTCCGAGGGCGTGGGCCGCCAGCCGGTCCAGGGCCGTGGCTATCGCCTCGTAGCGGACGGGGACGCCCTTGCTTCCCGTGCGGATGCCGCGCTGGCCGACCATGTTGGCCACCCGCACATACCGGTCTACCTGGACGAGTCGGACCGCGCCGAGGGCGAAGTCGTTGCCCGCGCGCTCGCGGTGCCAGGCGCGGTACGCGGCCTCGGGCTCCGGCCAACGGCGGGAGAGGGCGAGGACGAAACCCTTGCCCCAGCCTCCGATGTCGTTGCAGACATGGGCGATGATCTTCACGCCCTTGACGGACGGAAGGGTGGCGTCGCCTCGGACGTAGGTGATCCCCGACATGACGCCACCGTAGAGGGTGCCACTGACAGTGACCCTGGTACGCCGCCCGCGGGCTCCACCTCGCCGAGGGGACAGCCACTGGTGTCACAGCGACCGGTGTGACAGCGATACTGCTCCACATGACCACGGACGCCGGGGAGCCGGCCCTCACCATCGACGAGCTGGCCGCACGCGCGGGCGTCACGGTGCGCACGGTGCGGTTCTACGGCACCAAGGGCCTGCTGCCGCCCCCGGTGATCGGTCCGCGCCGGGTGGGGCACTACGGTCCCGAGCATCTGGCGCGGCTGGCGCTGATCGAGGAGCTCCAGCGCCAGGGCATGACGCTGGCCGCGATCGAGCGCCATCTCAGCACGCTGCCGCCCGGCCTGAGCGCACACGACCTGGCCATCCACCGGGCCGTCGTGGCCTCCTGGGCCCCGGAGTCCGTGGAGTCGGTGTCCCGGGAGGAGCTGGGGCGGCTGGCCGGCCGGGAGCTCGGCGACGAGGACGTGGAGCGGCTGATCGCGCTGGATGTGCTCGCCCGGGGGGACGACGGCCGTTTCCGGGTGGACGCCGGGCTGCTGCGGCTCGGCGTGGAGATGCTCGACGTACCGCTGTCGCAGGAGACGATCCTGGCCGCGCGCACCGCGCTGATCGCCCACTCGCGGGCGGCGGCAGGTGAACTGTCGCGGCTCCTGCGGGAGGCGGTCGCCGAACGCGCCCCGCAGGAGGTGAAGTCGCTGTCCGCGCACATGCATCCGCTGGTCGTGCAGGCTCTGCTGACGACGTTTCAGCGGTCGCTGCGGGAGGAGCTGCGCGCGTGGCTCAGCGAGCCACGCGCGTGATCGGCCGGCCCGTTCAGCAGCGCGGGACCGGCTTGCTGTACGAGGTGGAGCTCGGCGTCGCCACATAGTGGTCGGCGACGTAGTGGCCGTTGTCCAGGCGGTTCCACACCGAGGACGTGCCGACCCGGGTGCCGGCCCGCTGGCAGGTGACCCAGGCGAGGCCGCCGTTCGGCAGGGTGCCGACGGCCGCGTAGCCGTTGCCGGGGCCGCTGCGCTCGGTCAGGCCTCCCGTGGCGGTGGCCTGGTAGGGGTAGGCGCAGCGCGGCAGCGGGGCGCTGTAGCCGGTGGTGGACGGGGTGTCGACGTAGTGGTCGGTGACGTACTGGCCGCTGCTGAGCTTGTTCCAGACGCTGGTGGTGCCGACCTTGGTGCCGGGTGTCTGGCAGACGACCTTGACCGTGGCGCCCGGGGCGTAGGTGGCGGCCACCGGGTAGGCGGTGCCTGGGCCGGTGCGGGCGTTGAGCGGGGTCGCGCTGGTCACCTTGTAGGAGTGGGCGACGGTGGCGACGGGTGTGTCGAGGCGGTTGGTGTCGATGTTGATCGTGACACCGCCGTACGTCTCGTCGTGGCTGCCCCGGAACTGCTTGGCGCGCTGGTGGCGGGCCCACTTGGAGTCGGCGATGTTCGTCCAGCCCTTGAGGGAGTCGACGCCGTCGTAGCGGGCGATCCACAGGGCGTCGGGGCGGGCGTAGGCGGTGGAGGTGTAGACGTCGGAGAGCTGCTTGGCCCCGAGGTTGAGGTTCATGTAGACGCCTGAGACCCAGCCGACGCGGTGCAGTTCCCTGGTCCAGGCGGAGACGTAGGTGAGGACGGCCGTGCGGCAGGTGCTGTCGGTCTGGCTGTAGTGCTCGATGTCGTTGTAGAGGGCGCTGCCGGGCAGCATGCCGAGGGCCTTGGCCGCCTTGACGGCCTCGGTCGCGGCGGCGATGCCCTGGGAGCGGGCGGTGGCCGGGGTCCTGCTGATCTTGGCGTCGCTCGGGCGGGCTCCGCAGGGCGGTTGCAGTCCCTTGTGGATGGGGAGCAGCCGCCACCTCAGCTTGGACACCGAGGCAACCCAGGAGGGCGTCAACTCGGGCTGTTGGCAAGTGCGGTTGACGCCGGAGACATAGACGCCGACGGCGCGGTACGGCGAGGCGTTCCAGGCCTTGATCGAGTCGAGCGGCTGGGCGGTGCACGCGTCGAAGGCGAGGCCCGAGTAGCGGGTCGCGGTCGCGCCCGCCGGATAGGTGACGGGAGTTGCCGGTTCGGCAGAGGCGGCGGGGGCGGCCACCAGAACGGCGGCCGGGCCCAGCACGCAGACGGCGAGGACGGCGGTGAGTCTTCGCATGGCAGGGCGCAGATGCGACATGACGGCCCCCCAGGGCGCGCGATGGATTTTGGCCTCAGAGTTGGCCTTTGTCCCTCTCGCGGCAAGAGGTCGTACCGTCCTGTTCCAGCCCTATTACGGAGTTGATGCACTGCGGCCCCGGCGAGGTGGTCGCCGGGGCCGCGACGGTGCGTCGCGTCAGCGCGCGTCGGTGAAGGTCTCGCCGTTGCCGGCCTTCTCGACGAGCAGCGCGGGCGGGGTGAAGCGGTGGCCGTAGCGCTCGGCGAGCTCCCGTGCGCGGGCCACGAAGCCGGGCAGGCCGCCTTCGTAGCCGTTGATGTACTGGAGCACGCCGCCGGTCCAGCCGGGGAAGCCGATGCCGAGGACGGAGCCGATGTT
>NZ_JBVJGZ010000045.1:0-45793 GCF_055587025.1 Streptomyces sp. NPDC048600
AGTATTTGTCCAACTCCGACCTTGGCTCCCCCCCCCCCCCCCCCCCCCCCACCCCCCCCCCCCCCCCCCGCCCCCCCCCACCCCCCCCCCCCCCCCCCCCCCCCCCCCATGCCCGGGGCAGGGCCGGTCACCCGGCCGCCGCCGAGGCCGCTACCGCTGCCGGTTCCCCGCGGCAGCCGTTGCCGATACGCGACTGCGAAGCCCCCCGTGCGGTGTCCTGTCCGGTCGCCGCCCGGTGCGTGCGAGGCCTCGTCGCGGCTGCCTCAGGGGCGGCCGCGCTGACCGCGCAGATGCTCCGCGATCGGCTTCAGGGACTTGTCGAGCTCGCCGAGCGCGTCCTCGGAGAGCAGGTCGATGAAGTGCCGGCGCACGGAGGAGACATGGTGCGGTGCGACCCGCTGCATGGTCTCCATGCCGTGCTCGGTGAGGACCGCGTACAGCCCGCGGCGGTCGGACTCGCAGTTCTCCCGGCGCACCAGATCGGCGTTCTCCATGCGCGTGATCTGGTGCGAGAGACGGCTCTTGGACTGGAGGGTGGCGGAGGCGAGGTCGCTCATCCGCATCCGGAGGTCCTCCGACTCGGAGAGGTTCACCAGGATCTCGTAGTCGTTCATCGTCAGGCCGAACGGCTGCAGGTCCTTTTCGAGCTGGTATGTCAACAGCCTGTTGACCTCCAGGTGGGTGCGCCAGGCGCACTGCTCCGCATCGGTCAGCCAGCGCGTGGCCGTTTCGGTCTCCATGAATGAAGTCTACCTAAGAAGTTGAAAGGCGTACTATCGGCGATGGTGTGACGGCGTGCACGCGTTCGATGTCACACTCCGCAGACTACCGCTCACAGCCCGAAGCGACGCTGGAGGTCTCCCAGCTGTCCGGGAAGGCGCGGTACGCCTTGGCCACCGGACGCCCCGCCGCCCGGTACTCCCGCCTGGTGCGGAACGGCCCCCGTCGCCTGCTCGGCCATCAGTGCCTCGGAGGACTGCAGCAGGACCGTGCCGGCCCCGACGAACTCGAACTGGTGCTCCTCCCCGGAGGCCCCGCCGAGACCCGTCAGCGCACGTAGACCGCCCATCACACCGGTCATATAGCCATGGTCGTAGTGATGGCACGGTGAGGGGCAGTCGGCCCAGCCGACGAGAGCCTGCGGATCCACCCGGATCGGGGGCTCCATGAACACCACCGGACCGTTAGATGCGGCGACGAACTTGCCGGTTCCGATCAGCGTCAGAAATCCCGGCACGATGGATTGCTTCAGTGCCAGAGTTGGCTGAAAAGCGAGCAGATTGCCGGAGCGAATGGTCAGGTTGCCGTTGTCAAGGTCATACGAATTGACATCGAAGGCCCGGTCGGCGAGCAGCATCCTGCCCGAGCCCTCGGCCACGACCCAGTCCGACGCGTGCAGAGGCGAATGGAACGACGTACGGACAAGCCGGTCCAAACGCCCGTGCCCGATGCCGTTGAACTCGATCGACCCGTAGTAGGCGATCATCTTTCCCTTCTGCATGAACCACTGGGAGCCCTTGAGCTCCACGCAGAAGGTGTACTTGTCGACGTTGTCGTCGATGGGCAGGGTCATCGGGTCGTACGCGACGGGACCCGCGCCGGGGTAGCCGGTCACAGTTTCTCCTCCGAGGCCTGGACGTACACCGTGCCGCTGCCGCTGAGCTCCAGCTGGAACGCCTCACCCGAGCCGCGGCCCACCATGTCGCGCCAGCCCAGCGCCGTCGACAGCTTGTTGCGCACGTCGCCGCTGTGGGCGACGTAGGCCTGCGGGTCGACGTGCACGGGCCGCTGCGGGGTGATCGGCACCTCGAACACGCCCCCGTGGGCCATCACCGCCACCGCCCCGTGCCCGCGCAGGGAGGTGGTGAACAGCCCCTGGCCGCTCACCTGGCCCCGCACCATGCCCATGACCCCGCCCTGGGAGCCGAGGAACACCGTCGACTGCTCCAGCGTGCCCTCGAAGGCGAGCAGCCGGTCCGCCTCCACATGCAGGGTGTCCCCGCCCAGCCGGATGATCTGCACATGGTGACCGCCGTGCCCGAAGAACACGGTGCCGCTGCCCTCGACGGTCATCAGCGGAGTGTCCTCGTTCGCCACCCGGCGCCCGATCATCGACATGATCCCGCCCTGGCCGCCGGCCGAGTTCGGGGTGAAGGTCACGTCCCCCTTGTACGCCAGCATCGCGCCGCGCTGACTGAACAGCCGCTGCCCCGGCACGACGGTGGCCTCCACCATTTTGGAGTTGATCTCGCGGAAGGCCATCAGACGTCCCCCGCGATCGTGTTGCGCTCGCTCGGCTGCACGTACACCAGGCCGTCCCCCTCGAACCGGATCTGGAACGCCTCGCCGCCACCCTCACCCAGAAGTGTGCGGAAGGTCACACCCGACTGGAAGGACTGCCGCAGATTCCCCTGGTGCGCGACATACGCCCCCGGGTCGACGGTCAGCGGGTACTGCGCGCTGACCCGCAGCACCACGGCCGGCCCGTGGGAGGTGATCGCGGCCTGCCCGTGTCCCTCGACGGTCGTGGTGAACAGCCCGTTGCCCTGGGAGGCGCCGCGCAGGCCGGTGAACGTCGTGCCGGTCCGCAGACCCGCGTCGGTGGCCAGCAGATTGCTGCTCTCCACGAACAGCTTGTCCCCCTGGAGGCTGACGAGATTGATCTCGGAAGCCCGGTCGGCGAACCAGCAGGTCCCCTGCCCACTCACCTCCATCACCGTCATCTGCTCACCGGTGAGCCGCCGGGTCACCATCCCGCGCAGCCCTTCCCCTCCACCACTCAGCTTCTTGAAGGCCATCTGCCCGTCGTACGCGACCATCGAGCCGTTCTTCGCCTTCACGGCGTCTCCGGTCACGTCGACGGCGAGGACCTTGCTTCCCTGAAGTCGGAACATCGCCACGCAGGGACGGTAGCCCGGGGCCGGGCGTCCCGGACAGAGCCCTGGGACGGAGACCGACCCTGACCGGACCCCGAGGGCGCCCCGCCGACGGGCCCCCCGCGTCGGGGCCGGGCCGGCGTTTGCCACAATGGCAGCGCGTTTGTGCACTCGTTCACAAACTGTCGATGACTCTCCCACCGAAGGTGAACCGTGGACATCAAGACCGCCTCCGCCCTGCGCCGGCTCCGCCTGGTCTCGACCCCCGAGGCCGTGTCCTTCCTGCTGCTGCTCGTGTGTTCGGTGCTCAAGCGCACGACGGACTTCAACGCGGTGCCGGTCATGGGTGCCGTCCACGGCCTCCTCTTCGTCCTCTACGTGCTCTTCTGGCTCGACGCCTGGAACCGCGCGAAGTGGTCCTTCCAGACGGCCGCCTTCTACTTCGCCCTCTCCGTCCTGCCCACCGGCGGCTTCTTCGCCGACCGCAGGCTCCGCCGTGAGTCCGAGGACGCGCTGATCGCCTCCCGCGCCCGCAAGGAAGGGGTTGTCGGCGCATGATCGTCGCCTTCTCCGTGACGCCGCTCGGTGTCGGCGAGGACGTGGGGGAGTACGTCGCCGACGCGGTCCGGGTCGTCCGGGAGTCGGGGCTGCCCAACCGGACGGACGCGATGTTCACGTCCGTGGAGGGGGAGTGGGACGAGGTCATGGACGTCGTGAAGCGAGCGGTGGCCGCGGTCGAGGCGCGGGCGCCTCGGGTCTCCCTCGTCCTCAAGGCGGACATCCGTCCGGGGGTGACGGACGGCCTCACGGCCAAGGTCGACAGGGTCGAGCGGTACCTCGCGGAGTAGCGAAGCGGGGCCGACCAGCGCCGCTGGGGGTGGCGGGGGCAGGGGCGTTGCGCGGCTCGGCGTCAGCGACGTACCGCCCGGCGGTTGCTGAGGGCGGGGCGCTGCGCAACTCGGCGCTACGAGGTGCCGCAGCGCCCACCCGTGCCGCCCTGGGGGTACCTCCCAGGCCCTTAAGCCACTGGGGGAGGCACGCATGCCCGCAGCGGCGGCGCGTACGGCGGGGAGGGGACGGGGTGGGGGGTGTCCGCCCGCAGCGGCCGCCGTCGAACACCAGAACCCCCGTGAGTGACTGGTCCGGCGGACCGAGGACGGATACCCCCCGGCCCGGCCCCGCACCACCCACCGGCCGTGGGCGGGCGGACGCGCCCACGTGAGGCGCACCGCTCACCGGCCGCGGGCGGGCGGACGCGCCCACGGGCAAGGGGCGGGCTCGGAAGACCGACGACGGATACGCCACCGGGCGACGGTGTGCCAGTTGTCGGTGGGGTGAGCCACACCAACGGGCCGCCGTAGGCACCCGCCTGGGCGCATCCCGTTCGACACGCCCTGTCATCTCCCTTTTTGTGTGAGTAGTTGAGCGGTCCGATCCAGACCGATCGCTCCTCACCGACGGGAGGGACGCCGTGCGACCGGAGGGCTACGACTACGACAGCCACAGCCGACTGGCCGGACCTCTGACCGAGCCCGGCCACGGCACCGCCTACCGGGTGCGGTACACCTCCCTCCTCTCCCGCGAGCCCCACCGAATACGAGCCGTCGCCCTGATGAGCCTCGCCCCGCTCGTCACCGGCCTCCTCCTCGTCTACCTCGTCTGGCCCACCCACTGGGTCGAGCGCGAGGCCGGCGAGCAGTGGATGGTGTGGCTCGACATCGTGATGCTGATAGCCATCGGGCTCATCGAGCTGTTCATGGTCGTCAACGTCGCCTCCGTCGCGCACGCGACCCTCGTGGCCCGCGACCCCGTCCCCGTCGTCCCCGAGCACGGCACCCGCGTCGCCTTCCTCACCACGTACGTCCCCGGCAAGGAACCCCTCGCCATGGTCCGCGCCACGCTGGAGGCCGCGGTCCGGGTCACCCACACCGGCCCCGTCGACGTCTGGCTCCTCGACGAGGGCGACGACGACGGCGCCAGGGAACTCTGCGCGGAACTCGGCGTGCACCACTTCACCCGCCACGGCGTCCCGGAGTGGAACCGCGACAGCGGCACCCACAAGGCCCGCACCAAGCACGGCAACTACAACGCCTGGCTCGCCCGGCACGGTCACGCGTACGAGTTCTTCGCCTCCGTGGACACCGACCACGTCCCGCTCCCGGAGTTCCTGGAGCGGATGATGGGCTACTTCCGCGACCCGGACGTCGCGTTCGTCGTCGGCCCGCAGGTGTACGGCAACTATCACAACCCTGTCACCAAGGCCGCCGAGTCCCAGCAGTTCCTCTTCCACGCGCTGATCCAGCGCGCAGGCAACCGCTACCGCGCCCCGATGTTCGTCGGCACGAACAACGTCGTCCGCGTCGAAGCCCTGCTCCAGATCGGCGGCCTCCAGGACAGCGTCACCGAGGACATGGCGACCGGCTTCGAACTGCACCGCCGCCGCAACCCCAGGACCGGCAACCACTGGCGCTCGGTCTACACCCCGGACGTGCTCGCCGTCGGCGAGGGCCCGGCCTCGTGGACGGACTTCTTCACCCAGCAGATGCGCTGGTCGAGGGGCACCTACGAGACCCTGTTCAAGCAGTACTGGAAGGCCCCGTTCACGATGCCGCCGGGCCGCCTCTTCTCGTACACGCTGATGCTCGTCTACTACCCGATGACGGCGG
Source organism: Streptomyces sp. NPDC048600 (assembly GCF_055587025.1). Lineage (NCBI taxonomy): Bacteria > Bacillati > Actinomycetota > Actinomycetes > Kitasatosporales > Streptomycetaceae > Streptomyces > Streptomyces sp. NPDC048600. Next base: position 5,543 of record NZ_JBVJGZ010000045.1, read on the forward strand.
TCAACTGGCTCCTCGGCATCCTCAGCTGCGTGCTGTTCCTGTGGTTCGGCGCCTCCGGCACCCAGGTCGCCGCCTCGGTCTGGCTGATGCTCTACAGCGACGCGGCAGCGCTCCAGGTCGGCCTCTACCTCTGGAACCGCCGGCACAACGTCTCGCCGCACGAGCCGGAGGGCTCCGGCGGTCTCGCGGGCATGGCGATGTCGGCGCTGTCGGCGCCGATCTATCTCAAGTCGCTCGGCGAGGCCGTCGCGGGCCGCCCGAGCCGGTTCGTGGTCACGCCGAAGGGCGGCGACGCCAGCGCGGACCGGCTGCTGACCTTCCGTATCCATCTGGCGTGGGCGGCGCTGCTCGCCGTCTCCCTCGCCGCCTCCGTCGTCCTCGGCCACACGCACGTGGCGATGCGCACCTGGGCGGTCCTGGCGACGGCCATCTCCCTGGCCCCGGTGGTGGTCTGGCTGTCGACCCGGGCGGCGGCCCGCGCACCACACCGGCCCCGCACCCGTACGGCCGCGAACGCGCCCACGTCCGCCACCGCGACGGCCACGACCCCCCTCCGCCCCGACGGCACGGAACCCGCGCTCGCCGGCGGCGGCGCCCCCGCCCAGACGCCCGGTACGACGACAGGAGAGAACTAGGCCATGGCCTACCAACCTTCGCAGAGGACCAGGCGAACCGTACTGAGCATCGGCGGCATCGCGATCCTGGCGGGCCTGAACGCCCCGGCCGTGCTGGACTTCGCGGGCGAGAAGTACCACGCGTACAAGATCGCCCAGCCCGGGTACAAGGCGCGCTACGGCTCCTGGAGCCAGGTCTCCATCCCCGAGGAGTACCGGACGAACGCCATCCACGCGGCCCTGCTGCACACCGGGAAGGTGCTGATCGTCGCGGGCTCGGGCAACGAGCAGAGCAAGTTCGACAAGGGCGACTTCGACACCGTCCTGTGGGATCCGAAGGCCAACACGTTCAAGAAGATCCCCACCCCGGACGACTTCTTCTGCTCGGGTCACGCGCTGCTCCCCGACGGCCGGCTCCTGGTCGCGGGCGGCACGGCGCGCTACGAGCTGCTCGACGGCGAGGTGGACCGCGCGGGCGGCGGCATGCGGGTGAAGAACGAGAGCCCCGACAAGGCGGTGCACCTCAGGAAGGGCACCCGCTTCCGTTCCCCGGCGGGTGTCGAGTACGTCACCCGGTTCGACGTCACCGTGCCGAAGGCCGAGCGTGCCTTCGACATCACGTACGACGCGCGCGGGGTGATGCAGCCCTGGCGGACGAAGGTCACGGCGGGCGAGGCGCGGGTGTTCGTGGAGGCCGTGAAGAAGGGCCGGCGGTCCGTCACCGACAAGCAGGCGCAGTACTCGATCGTCGGCCTGAGCGGCAAGGACGCCGCCAACACCTACGGCCTGTCCGAGAAGATCACCCTCGACAAGCAGGACTTCCAGGGCATCCGCGCGGCCTACGAGTTCGACCCGGTCGCCGAGCGGTACATGCCCGTCGACCCGATGGACAAGGCCCGCTGGTACCCGACCCTGGTCGGCCTCGCCGACGGCCGGGTCCTCGCGGTCTCGGGCCTGAACGACGTGGGCGCGATCGACCCCGGCGACAACGAGATCTACGACCCGGTGACCAAGACCTGGACGCCGGGTCCCAAGCGGTACTTCCCGACGTACCCGGCGCTGTTCCTCACCCGGGGCGGCAAGCTGTTCTACTCGGCCTCCAACGCCGGTTACGGCCCGGCGGACAAGGGGCGCGAGCCCGGGATCTGGGACCTGGAGTCCAACACCTTCACCAAGGTCCCCGGTCTGCGCGACGCCGACGAGACCGAGACCTCCTCCTCGCTGCTGCTGCCCCCGGCGCAGGACCAGAAGGTGATGATCCTGGGCGGCGGAGGCGTGGGCGAGTCGAAGCGGTCGACCCCGCGCACGGCGGTCGTCGACCTCAAGAAGGACAACCCGGTCTTCGAGGCCGGCCCCGACCTGCCGCAGGGCACGCGCTATCTGAACAGCGTGATCATGCCGGACGACACCGTGTTCACCGCCAACGGCTCCGAGGACTACCGCGGCCGCAGCGCCAGCAACATCCTCAAGGCCCAGTTCTACGACCCGAGGACCAACGCCTTCCGTGCGGCGGCGGACCCCACCGTCGGACGCAACTACCACTCCGAGGCGCTGCTCCTGCCCGACGGGCGGGTCGCCACCTTCGGATCGGACCCGCTCTTCGACGACCAGCAGAACACCAAGCTGGGCCACTTCGAGCAGCGGATGGAGATCTTCACCCCGCCCGCGCTGCACCGCAACGCCGCCGGCCGGCCCGAACTGGCGGACGGCCCGCAGCAGCTGGACGCCGGGCGCACGGTGACGTACCGGACCGGCCATCCCGAGCGGATCGCCAAGGCCCGTCTGATGCGCCCGAGCGCGGTGACCCACACCACGGACGTCGAGCAGCGCTCGATCGAGCTGGGCATGACCAAGGCGGGCGACTCGGTGACCTTCACGGTGCCGGACGACCCCGCGCTGGTGCCGCCCGGCTGGTACATGCTGTTCGTGACGGACGCCGAGGGCACGCCGTCCGAGGCGAAGTGGCTCCAGGTCGGCTGAAGTCCTCCGCTATGAGGCGGAGTTGCGGGCCAGCGCCAGCGCGTACTCCGGCCACCACCGCCCGGCGGCCGGCCCGCCCTCGCAGGTGCCGTCGGACTCGCCGGGCCGCTTCACCCACAGATAGGCGTCCAGCACCGGCTCGCCGGTCTCGGTGGTGGGCGGTGTGCCCAGTGCCCGGCCGGGCGGGTTGCACCAGACGCCGTCCAGCGGGCCGTTGCCGTTGCGGCTGCTGTCGACGACGAAGTGCTTGCCGCCCAGTTCCTGGGAGAGCCGTAGCCCGTACGCCGTCGTGACGTCGTCCGGCTGGAAGTTGGAGACGTTCAGCGCGAAGCCGTCGGCGGCGTCGACGCCGGCCCGCCGCAGCGGTTCGACGAGCTTCGCGGGGTCCTGGATCCAGGACGGGTTGCCCGCGTCCAGGTACACCCGGGTGCCGGGCTGCTGCTTGAGCCGGGCGACGGCCTCGGCGAGCAGGCTCTCGCGTTCGGCGTGGTACTCGGCGGGTGTGCAGCCGTCCACGACATGGGCGACCGCGTCCGGCTCCAGGACCACCAGGGCCCGGGCGTCGCCGAGGGCGCCGGCGAGACTCCCGATCCAGGCGCGGTAGGTGTCGGCGTCCGCGGCCCCGCCCGCGGAGTGCTGACCGCAGTCCCGGTGGGGGATGTTGTAGGCGGCGAGGACCAGGGTCTGCCCGGTGCCTCGCGCCGCCGCGGCCGCGGCCCGCACGGCGGGGGCCGGGTCGGTCTCCCCGGTGGGCCACATCGCGGCGGGCCGGTCGGCGATGCGCCGCAGCACCTCGGCGTCGCCGGTGCGGCCCTCCCGCCGCCACCGCTCGATCTGCCGGGCGGCCGCGCTGTCCGGGTCGACCCAGAACGGCGAGGCGGGCGCGGTGCCCACCTTGCGGGAGGCGTCCCCGGCGACCGAGGCCTCGTCGAGGCCGGGCGCGGACGAACAGCCCGAGGTGAGGGCGAGGGCGGCGAGCGCGGCCAGGGCCGCGAGCGTGGAGGTCGGCCGGGACATGCTGCTCCCTGGACGGAGGTGACGTGCCGTCACCCATCGTCGCACAATCGGAACATATGTCACGTAAGAGGCAAGTCGGTCACTGCCGTATGGCCGAGTCGCCCCACGACAGGTCCGGCTCCGGCGGCAGTGCGCCGACCCCCACCGCCGTCGGCCCAGGTCACGCGCACCCGCCCGAAACGCGAGACGGAGCTGACCGCATAATGACCGGCCGGTAAGGTCTGTTGCCGTGCCCAAGCCGCTCAGTCTCCCCTTCGACCCCATCGCGCGCGCCGACGAGCTCTGGAAGCAGCGCTGGGGTGGCGTGCCGTCCATGGCCGCGATCACCTCGATCATGCGGGCCCACCAGATCCTGCTCGCCGAGGTCGACGCCGTGGTCAAGCCGTACGGGCTGACGTTCGCGCGCTACGAGGCGCTCGTGCTGCTCACCTTCTCCAAGGCCGGGGAGCTGCCGATGTCCAAGATCGGCGAGCGCCTCATGGTCCATCCCACGTCCGTCACCAACACGGTCGACCGTCTCGTGCGCTCCGGCCTGGTCGACAAGCGCCCCAACCCCAACGACGGCCGCGGCACCCTCGCCTCCGTCACCGAGAAGGGCCGCGAGGTCGTCGACGCCGCCACCCGCGACCTGATGTCCATGGACTTCGGCCTCGGCGTCTACGACGCGGAGGAATGCGCCGAGATCTTCGCGATGCTGAGACCACTGCGGATCTCGGCGGGGGACTTCGACGAGGAGTAGGACCACGGCGCCGGCCGGCCGCCGTCCCCGCCGCGCAAGTGTTCCGGCCCCCGGCGCGGAGCACGAGAAGCATCACAGGCTCCCCGCGTGAGCGACGGTTTTCCGGGCGGTTACGCTCATTGCCATGAAATCCAGCGTGCTGACCCGCTACCGCGTCATGGCGTATGTGACCGCCGTCATGCTGCTCGTTCTCTGTGCCTGCATGGTGGCCAAGTACGGCTTCGAGGTCGGCGAGGACGTGACCTTCGCGGTCTCCCAGGTGCACGGTGTGCTCTACATCATCTACCTGATCTTCGCCTTCGACCTGGGCTCCAAGGCGAGGTGGCCGTTCGGCAAGCTGCTGTGGGTGCTGGTGTCCGGCACGATCCCCTTCGCCGCCTTCTTCGTCGAGCGCAAGATCGCCGAAGAAACGCTTCCGCTGGTCAGCGGCGCACAGGCCGATCCTGTCAAGGTCTGACCGATACCGCCGTGAGTGACTCACGGCGGTTCCCGTCGACACTTACTTGGACGTCCTAGTAAATTCGATGGTATGGACGCTGACGCCATCGACGAGGGCCGCCGACGCTGGCAGGCCCGGTACGACGCCGCGCGCAAGCGTGAGAGTGACTTCACCACGCTCTCCGGGGATCCCGTCGAGCCGGTGTACGGGCCGCGGCCGGGGGACACGTACGACGGTTTCGACCGGATCGGCTGGCCGGGGGAGTATCCCTTCACCCGTGGTCTGCACTCCACCGGCTACCGGGGGCGGACCTGGACCATCCGGCAGTTCGCCGGGTTCGGCAACGCCGAGCAGACCAACCAGCGCTACAAGATGATCCTCGGCCACGGCGGTGGCGGGCTCTCCGTCGCCTTCGACATGCCGACGCTCATGGGCCGCGACTCCGACGACCCCCGCTCGCTGGGCGAGGTCGGACACTGCGGTGTGGCCGTCGACTCCGCCGCCGACATGGAGATCCTCTTCAGGGACATCCCGCTGGGCGACGTCACGACGTCCATGACGATCAGCGGCCCCGCCGTCCCCGTCTTCTGCATGTACCTGGTGGCCGCCGAGCGCCAGGGCGTGGACCCGTCCGTCCTCAACGGCACGCTCCAGACGGACATCTTCAAGGAGTACATCGCCCAGAAGGAGTGGCTCTTCCAGCCCGAGCCCCACCTCCGTCTCATCGGCGACCTCATGGAGCACTGCGCCGAGCGCATCCCCGCCTACAAGCCGCTCTCCGTCTCCGGCTACCACATCCGCGAGGCCGGGGCCACGGCCGCGCAGGAGCTCGCCTACACGCTCGCCGACGGCTTCGGCTACGTCGAGCTCGGCCTCAGCCGTGGCCTGGACATCGACGCGTTCGCGCCCGGGCTCTCCTTCTTCTTCGACGCGCACCTCGACTTCTTCGAGGAGATCGCCAAGTTCCGTGCCGCGCGCCGTATCTGGGCCCGCTGGATGCGGGACGTCTACGGCGCCGGGTCCGCCAAGTCGCAGTGGCTGCGCTTCCACACCCAGACCGCGGGTGTCTCCCTCACCGCCCAGCAGCCGTACAACAACGTCGTCCGCACTGCGGTGGAGGCCCTGGCCGCGGTCCTCGGCGGCACCAACTCCCTGCACACCAACGCCCTCGACGAGACCCTCGCCCTGCCGAGCGAGCGGGCTGCGGAGATCGCGCTGCGCACCCAGCAGGTCCTCATGGAGGAGACCGGCGTCGCCAACGTCGCCGATCCGCTGGGCGGTTCGTGGTACGTCGAGCAGCTCACGGACCGTATCGAGGCCGACGCCGAGAAGATCTTCGACCGGATCAAGGAACGGGGGCTGCGCGCCCACCCCGACGGACGGCACCCCATCGGGCCGATCACCTCCGGCATCCTGCGCGGCATCGAGGACGGCTGGTTCACCGGCGAGATCGCCGAGTCCGCGTTCCGCTACCAGCAGGCCCTGGAGAAGGGGGAGAAGCGGGTCGTCGGCGTCAACGTCAACACCGGTTCGGTGACGGGCGATCTGGAGATCCTGCGGGTCAGTCACGAGGTCGAGCGGGAGCAGGTGCGGGTGCTGGGGGACCGGCGCGCGGGCCGTGACGAGGCGGCGGTGCGGGCCGCGATCGGCGCGATGCTGGTCTCCGCGCGGGACGGGTCCAACATGATCGGCCCCATGCTGGACGCGGTTCGTGCGGAGGCGACGCTGGGCGAGATCTGCGAAGCGCTCCGCGAGGAGTGGGGCGTCTACACAGAACCCCCGGGCTTCTGAGTGCCCTCAGGGGCGCGGGGAACTGCGCGACCGGCCACCCACGGACCCGCACGGAACTCGGCGTCGGCAGGCGGGGCGGTGCGCAGCTCGGCGTCAGCGAGGGGCCTCCCCCGGAGGGGGGACCCCCAGCGCCCATCCGTGCCGCCCCTGGCGGCACGCCTGCCCGCGGCTGGGAGGGCATCGCCCTAGGGGCGCGGGGAACTGCGCGACCGGCCACCCACCACCCGCACCCGAATCCGCGGCGGCCCGGGGTTCAGGACGGGGTGGGCTGTTCCGCTCCGGGTAGGCCCAGGAGCAGGATTCGGGTGAAGCTTCGTACCCACTGCTCGTCCGCCGGCTCCGCGCTCACGAGCGTGCGATGGACCACCGCCCCGGCGACCATGTCGAAGATGAGGTCGGCGGTCCGGGCGGCCTCCTCCGCGGAGGCCTCCGCGGCCAACTCCCCCCGAGCCTGCGCCCGCTCACGCCCCTCGGTGACGAGACACTTCTGCCGTTCCACGATCGACGCCCGGATCCGCTCGCGCAGGGCATCGTCCCGCGTGGACTCGGCGACCACCGCCATCAGCCCGCTCTTGGCCTCCGGTCGAGCCAGGATCGCGGCGAACTGGAGCACCACGCCCTCGATGTCCGCCGCCAGCGACCCCCGGTCCGGCAGCCGCAGCTCGTCGAACAGCTCCGCGACCGCGTCGCACACGAGCTCGTTCTTGCCCGCCCAGCGGCGGTAGAGCGTCGTCTTCGCAACCCCCGCCCGCATCGCCACGTCTCCCAGGGTGAGCTTGGACCACCCCAGCTCCACCAGGGCCGCACGGGTCGCGGCGAGGATCGCCGTGTCCGCGGCTGCGCTGCGGGGACGGCCTCGGACGGCTGGGGTGCGGCTTTGCATCCCAAGACCATAGACCGCCGCCGCGCACACGGCGCCGCCCGCGGCAGTGAGGCAGATCACCGGGTTCAGGACCCCACGAGAGGCCCTACGCCATTACGCTACGACTCGTAGCGAAAGCTGGACGGCGACCCGTGCTGGACGTGCACGGGGCGACCTCCGTAGGGCGCGGGTGGGGACCCGGCGCCAGGGACGGAGGGGCGGGCCGGAGCCCGCTTTCGCGACGTTTTTTCACTGACGCGCGGGTACGGGGGAGGATAGACGCATGCAGCCACGGAACATGTCCATGAGCGGCGTCGTCGACCTCGCCGCGGTCAAGGCGGCCCAGGAGGCCAAGGCCAAGGCCGAGCAGACGCGCGCCGAAACCGCCCGGCAGGGCGGAGGCGGGGCCGTGTCCCCCGCCGACCTGGTCATCGACGTCGATGAGGCGGGCTTCGAGCAAGAAGTCCTCCAGCGCTCCGCCGAGGTCCCGGTCGTCATCGACTTCTGGGCCGAGTGGTGTCAGCCCTGCAAGCAGCTGAGCCCGGTCCTGGAGCGGCTGGCGGTCGAGTACGACGGGCGCTTCCTGCTCGCGAAGATCGACGTCGACGCCAACCAGATGCTGATGCAGCAGTTCGGGGTCCAGGGGATCCCGGCGGTCTTCGCGGTCGTCGCGGGACAGGCACTGCCGCTCTTCCAGGGGGCCGCGGGCGAGGCCCAGATCCGCCAGACCCTCGACCAGTTGGTGCAGGTCGCCGAGCAGCGCTTCGGTCTGACCGGCCTCGTCGTCGACCCGGACGCCGAACCGGGTGCGGCGGCCCCGCCCGCCGGGATCCCGGCCGGCCCCTACGACGCCCTGCTCAACGCCGCCGCGCAGGCGCTCGACGCGGGCGACCTGGGCGGCGCGGTGCAGGCGTACAAGAACGTGCTGGCCGACGACCCGGCCCACCCGGAGGCGAAGCTCGGTCTGTCGCAGGCCGAACTGCTCCAGCGGGTGCAGCACCTCGACCCGCAGCAGGTGCGCCGGGACGCCGCCGAGAAGCCGGCCGACGTCCAGGCACAGATCGCCGCCGCCGACCTGGATCTCGTCGGCGGACATGTGGAGGACGCCTTCGGGCGGCTCATCGACGCCGTCCGGCTCACGGTGGGTGACGACCGGGACACCGTACGGCTGCGGCTGCTGGAGCTGTTCGAGGTGGTCGGGGCGGAGGACCCGCGGGTCGCCGCGGCGCGCCGGGCTCTCGCACGGGCCTTGTTCTAAAGGGACTTACCGGGCTGGAACGGGCGGTTCCCCGAGCTCACGGCGCTGGTGCCGGAGTGGCTGAAGCTGCCCCTGAGGCTGGAAGGCGGCCGCGCTTTACCAAATCTTGGTAATCGCGGCCGCTGTTACTTCAAGTAAGTCCGAGCCGGTCATCTGTCTGGTTCCGTCCAGTAATCAATAGTTCTGTCCCGCCCCCATCTGACACCCTCCGTCGCCGACCGAGATCCGTGGGTCGTTGTTCGGTTATACGGCCGTTACTAGCGAGTAACGAACCCCCTTGTGCCGACGGCGAGAATGCACCACGATCGGCCACGCTCGGTCCGTTCCCCACCCCCGACAGCCGGTCGGGCCGCGGGAGTTCCTGGGTCCCCACCGAGCAGAGCCGGCAGCAGTGGAGCCGGCTCTTGGGCAGGGGGGTCTTCGCCGCTCGGCGAAGCCTGTCCAGCAAGGTTGTGCGTGATGCGTGTCAGGCGCGACCAGTGGTTGTCGCTCGGGGGTGATCGCCGGTGATTCAGGCGCGGTTCGCGCCGCTGAAAGCGGGCGCTCTCCTTCCCGAGGACGTAGCACTTCTCCCATCCCTGCCCGGCTGAGCCGCAGTCAATGTGGCAGTCAGGGCCGGAGATGTACGTCCGAGAAGGAGGAAATCATGGGTTCCAAGCCTCGTGGCGGGACCAGATGGAAGCGGTTCGCTGTGGTCATGGTGCCCAGCGTCGCCGCGGCCGCAGCGGTCGGTGTGGGTCTGGCGCAGGGTGCGCTCGCCGCGTCGTTCGCCGTCTCCGGCCAGAGCTTCAAGGTGCGCGCCGGTCACCTGGAGGGTACCGGTTTCGCCCAGTACGGCGGTGTCGATGAGGGTTACACCGACATCTCCGGCTCCAAGACCACCAAGCGCCCGGTCGCGATCTCGACGTTCAAGCACGCCGAGATCAACGACATGTGCCAGTCGCTGAAGACGGACATCCCGCTCCTGGGCACCGTCTACATGCGTCTGGACGCGGGTCGCAACGGCAAGGTCGTCGAGGCTGACAACCTCTACCTCGACATCGCCCAGCTCGACGCCGACGCCACGTTCAAGGGCATCGACATCGGTGTGGCCGTCAAGGACCAGAACAAGGGTCCGGCCGTCACGGACAAGGGCGTGCTGCCGGGCGGCTTCGCCCAGCAGGCCGACACGGCGATCCTCGACGACGCCAAGCAGGTCGCGTGGGCCACCACCGCCGGCACGTTCAAGCTGAGCGGTCTGAGCCTGCGGCTCGGCACCGACTCCAAGATGGAGTGCTTCTGAGCCTCCGTCGCGCGGGTACCCCCGGGTACTTGAGCTGACCGCCGGGCGGGGTGGCCCAGGCCTCCCCGCCCGGACCGGAACGATCCGCCCGGTGCGCCCGCACCGGGCATCGCTTCACGCGCGCCGACCTCGATCTCTCCCCGCCGGTACAGCCGGTACGTACTTCCCCCGGATCCAGGGAGCTGTTTTTCCATGAGTGCCGAGACTCCGGTCCAGAGCGTCGGGTCCTTCACCCGGACGCGTCTGCGGTTCCGCGCCTGGCGGGGCGACCGGCCTTTCTGGGCGGGTCTGTTCACCATGCTCGGCGGTGTACCGATCGCCTACTTCCCGTACGCCACCCTCAAGCTCGGCCATATGTCCATCACGATGGCGACGACGGCCGGCGCGGGCTCCCTGATCATCGGTGTCCTTCTGGTCACCCTCGGTCTCACCATGTGGTTCCAGCACGCGACCCGCATCTTCGCCGGTGTCGCCTCGATCGTGCTGGCCCTGGTGTCGCTGGTGGTGTCCAACATCGGCGGCTTCGTGATCGGCTTCCTGCTGGCCCTGGTCGGCGGCGCGCTCGCCGTCTCCTGGGTGCCCGGCGACGAGACCGACGACAAGGCCACCGCGAAGGCGAAGAAGCTGAAGGAGGCCGCGGTCCCGGCCGCACCGGCCACCGCGCCGCTGCCTCAGGCGGACGCCGACGCCGCGGCCGAGCCGCAGGCCGGACCGGAGACCGCCGAGGACGGTACGGGCGGTGTGCCCGCCCCGCGGGAGCACAGCGAGGACGTCGTGCCCGACAACGACAACGGGAGGCACCGTGCCGGCTGAGCCGCTGGGCCCGGAGGACTACGCGGCCGAGCCGTCCGTCCGCACCGGACCTCGCCATGCGGCCCCGAAGAAGCCGCTCCTGACCCGACTTCACATGCCCACCGGACGGGCCATCGCGCTGGCCGCGATGCCGACCGCCGTCCTGATGGGTGTCGGCATGGGCCCGCTCGCCCAGGCCGACGGCCAGGACCCCAAGCGCCTCTCGGCCGAGGAGTACAAGGCCTGCGTCGAGGCCCTAGAGGTCACCCAGGACGGCGCGGAGAAGACCGCCGAGCCGTCCACGACGCCGACCGCCACCCCGTCGGAGACCGCCACCGGCGACACCGGCGGATCGACCGACACCGGCTCCGGCGACACGGACACCGACACCCCGTCCCCCACGGCCACCCCCGAGGCACCCACCACCGCCCCGGAGGAGCCGGCCGGCTCCACGGACACCGAGCCCCAGTCCGCCGAGCCGTCCGCGACCCCCAGCCCGTCGGAGACCGAGACCAGCAACCCGCTCGACCCGCTGGGCATCGGAGAGGCGCTCGAGGACCTCATCACCGGCGGCGACGAGGCGGAGACCACCCCGGCCGCCACGCCCTCGCCCACGGAGACCCCGAAGGCCGCGGCCACGGAGGCCCCCGCCCCGACCGAGTCCGCCGAGGACAAGGCCGAGGACACGGGCAGGACCGTCGTCGAGGACGCCAGGGGCGCGATCGAGGACACCGCCGAGGAGGTCACCGGGGCCCCCACCGAGGTGCCGTCGGCGACCGCAACGGCCTCGCCCAGCCCGTCGGCCTCCGAGAGCGTCGACCCCGAGGACTGCCCGGCCGCCACCGACGCCGAGGGCGCGTACGCGAACGTCCCCGCGCTCCCGGACCGCCCCTGGCGCCTGGAAGCCAGCTCCCTGCTCCTGAAGGGCGCCGACTACCAGGGCATCGTCGAGGTGCGTACCGCGAGCGGCAAGGTCAAGCAGGTCCTGAAGTACGTCATCAGCGACGGCACCGACATCGGCGACCTGCACCAGCTCGTCCAGGACGAGGACGGCGGCAAGACCTACCACGTCCAGGCCGCCAAGGGGTCGACGTCGACCATCCGCAACGGCGACACGACCATGTACACGGAGTCGATCTCGGGCAAGCTGTTCGGCCTGATACCCGTGACGTTCAGCCCGGAGAACCCGCCGCCGCTGAACATCCCGCTGATCTACTTCACCGACGTGAAGGTCATCCAGGCCGGCCAGTTCGGCGGCGACCTGCACGTCCCCGGGCTGCACCAGTTCATCGACTGAGCCGTCCGGTCCCGAGCCGCTCCGGGAGCCGCGAGAACGCAGAGGGCGCCCCTTCCGCCGGGAAGGGGCGCCCTCTGCGTCGTGTCCGGACGCCGCGTCAGTCGCGGTCGCCGCCACCGAGGTGGTGGACGCGGACCATGTTCGTGGTGCCGGGGACGCCGGGCGGCGAACCGGCCGTGATGATCACGATGTCGTGCTCGTTGAAGCGGTTGAGCTTGACCATCTCCTGGTCGACCAGGTCGACCATCTCGTCGGTGCTGTTCACGAACGGCACGACGTGCGAGTCCACGCCCCAGCTGAGCGCCAGCTGGTTGCGGGTCGACTCGTCGGTGGTGAAGGCGATGATCGGCTGCGCCGCGCGGTAGCGGGACAGACGGCGGGCGGTGTCACCGGACTTGGTGAAGGCCACCAGGCCCTTGCCGCCGAGGAAGTCGGCGATCTCGCAGGCGGCACGGGCCACCGAACCGCCCTGCGTGCGCGGCTTCTTGCCGGGCACCAGCGGCTGGAGGCCCTTGGAGAGGAGCTCCTCCTCGGCCGCGGCGACGATCTTCGACATCGTCTTCACGGTCTCGATCGGGTACGCGCCCACGCTCGACTCGGCGGACAGCATGACCGCGTCGGCGCCGTCCAGGATCGCGTTGGCCACGTCGGAGGCCTCGGCGCGGGTCGGCCGGGAGTTGGTGATCATCGACTCCATCATCTGGGTCGCCACGATCACCGGCTTGGCGTTGCGGCGGCACAGCTCGATGAGGCGCTTCTGCACCATGGGGACCTTCTCGAGCGGGTACTCGACGGCCAGGTCGCCGCGGGCCACCATGACGGCGTCGAACGCCATCACGACGTCCTCCATGTTCTCCACCGCCTGCGGCTTCTCCACCTTGGCGATGACCGGGACCCGGCGGCCCTCCTCGTCCATCACGCGGTGGACGTCGGTGACGTCCTTGGCGTCCCGGACGAAGGACAGCGCGACCATGTCGCAGCCCATCCGGAGGGCGAAGCGCAGGTCCTCGATGTCCTTCTCGGACAGCGCGGGCACGTTGACGGCCGCGCCGGGCAGGTTGATGCCCTTGTGGTCGGAGATGACACCGCCCTCGATGACGATCGTCCGCACCTGCGGGCCCTCGACGTCCAGGACCTTCAGCTCGACGTTGCCGTCGTTGATCAGGACCTGGTCGCCGCGCGACACGTCGCCGGGCAGGCCCTTGTAGGTGGTGCCGCAGATGGTCCGGTCGCCGGGGACGTCCTCGGTGGTGATGGTGAACTCGTCACCCCGCACCAGCTCGACGGGACCCTCGGCGAAGGTCTCCAGACGGATCTTGGGGCCCTGGAGGTCGGCGAGGACACCGATGGCCCGGCCGGTCTCCTTGGCGGCGGCACGGACCCGGTCGTACCGGCCCTGGTGCTCGGCGTGGGAGCCGTGGCTGAAGTTGAAGCGGGCCACATTCATGCCGGCCTCGATCAGCGACACGAGCTGTTCGTGGGAGTCGACCGCGGGGCCGAGAGTACAGACGATTTTCGAACGGCGCATGAGGCGATCCTATCCGTTTGTTTCGCTCCGGAATATTCCGTCTGGTGGAAGATACAAATGAGTGCCCTTTTGCTCAGGTGGGCTCGGTCGCCACCCGGCGGAGCCGCAATTCGTTACCGTCCGACCAGTGCGTAGGTCTGCGTCGCGATCTCCAGTTCTTCGTCCGTCGGTACCACCGCGACGGCGACGCGAGCGTACTCGGGCGAAATCAGGCGCGGCTCGGCGCCGCGCACGGCGTTCAGTCCGGGGTCGACCAGGAGGCCCAGTTCCTCAAGGCCCGCCAGGGCCGCGGCCCGCACCTCGGCCGCGTTCTCACCGACGCCCGCGGTGAACGCGACCGCGTCCACCCTGCCGAGAACGGCGTAATAGGCACCGATGTACTTCTTCAACCGGTGAATGTAGATGTCGAAGGCGAGTGCCGCCTGTTCGTCGCCCTCGTAGATGCGCCGGCGGATCTCCCGCATGTCGTTGTCCCCGCACAACCCGATCAGCCCGCTCTTCTTGTTGAGAAGAGTGTCGATCTCGTCGGCGGACATTTCACCAACACGCATCAAATGGAAGATGACGGCCGGGTCCAGGTCACCGGACCGCGTCCCCATCACCAGCCCCTCCAGCGGGGTCAGCCCCATCGAGGTGTCCACGCACACCCCGCCGCGGACGGCGGAGGCGGACGCGCCGTTGCCCAGGTGCAGCACGATCACGTTCACCTCCTGCGGCGCCCGGCCCAGCAGCTTCGCCGTCGCGCGGGAGACATACGCGTGCGAGGTGCCGTGGAAGCCGTAGCGGCGGATGCGGTGGGCGTCGGCCGTCTCGGTGTCGATGGCGTAGCGGGCGGCCGACTCCGGCATCGTCGTGTGGAACGCGGTGTCGAAGACGGCGACCTGCGGCAGGTCCGGGCGCAGCGTCCGCGCGGTGCGGATGCCGGTGAGGTTCGCCGGGTTGTGCAGCGGGGCGACCGGGATCAGCCGCTCGATCTCGGCGAGTACGGTGTCGTCGACGACGGTCGGCCGGGTGAACTGCCGGCCGCCGTGCACCACGCGATGGCCGATGGCCGCGAGCTCGGGGGAGTCCAGGCCCAGCCCGTCCCTGGCGAGTTCGGCCGCCACCGCCTTCAGCGCCGCGTCGTGGTCGGCCACCGGGCCCGACCACTCCCGGGTCTCGCCGCCCGCCGGGGTGTGCACGAGCCGGGAGGTCTCCTCGCCGATGCGCTCGACGAGCCCCACCGCCAGCCGCGCGCTGTCGCGCATGTCGAGCAGCTGGTACTTCACCGACGAGGAGCCGGAGTTGAGGACGAGGACACGCGACGGGCTCACTGCTGGGGCGCCTTCTGGTCGGAGGACTGGGCCTGGATCGCCGTGATGGCGACGGTGTTGACGATGTCCTGCACGAGCGCGCCGCGGGACAGGTCGTTGACGGGCTTGCGCAGACCCTGGAGCACCGGTCCGACGGCGATGGCGCCGGCCGAACGCTGCACGGCCTTGTACGTGTTGTTGCCCGTGTTGAGGTCCGGGAAGATCAGAACCGTTGCCTGCCCGGCGACTTCGGACTCCGGCAGCTTGGTCGCCGCGACCGTCGGCTCCACGGCCGCGTCGTACTGGATGGGCCCCTCGATCTTCAGGTCGGGCCGCCGGGCGCGCACCAGCTCGGTCGCCTCGCGCACCTTGTCGACGTCTACGCCCGAACCGGAGGTGCCCGTCGAGTACGACAGCATCGCGATCCGCGGCTCCACCCCGAACCGGGCGGCGGTCGCGGCCGACTGCACGGCGATGTCGGCCAGTTGCTCGGCGTCCGGGTCCGGGTTGACCGCGCAGTCGCCGTAGACGAGGACCCGGTCGGCCAGGCACATGAAGAACACCGAGGACACGATCGCGGTGTCCGGCTTCGTCTTGATGATCTCGAAGGCCGGGCGGATGGTCGCCGCGGTGGAGTGCACCGAACCCGACACCATGCCGTCGGCCAGGCCCTCCTGCACCATCAGCGTGCCGAAGTAGTTGACGTCGGAGACCACGTCGTAGGCCAGCTCCACCGTGACGCCCCGGTGCGCGCGCAGCGCCGCGTACTTCTCGGCGAAGCCGTCGCGCAGCTCGCTGGTCGCCGGGTCGATCAGCCGGCAGTCGCCGAGGTCGATGCCGAGGTCCGCGGCCTTCTTGCGGATCTGCTCGACCGGGCCCAGCAGGGTCAGCTCGCACACGCCCCGGCGCAGCAGCACCTCGGCGGCGTGCAGCACACGCTCCTCGGTGCCCTCCGGCAGCACGACCCGGCGCAGGCCGGAGCGGGCCTGTTCGAGCAGCTGGTGCTCGAACATCATCGGGGTGACCCGGTCGCTGCTCGGCGCGGAGACCCGCTTGAGCAGGTCGGCGGTGTCGACGTACCGCTCGAACAGGCCGAGCGCGGTCTCGGCCTTGCGCGGGGTGGCCGCGTTGAGCTTGCCCTCCAGGGAGAACAGCTGCTCGGCGGTGGGGAAGCTGAGACCGGGCACCGACAGCACGGGCGTACCCGGGGCGAGCCGCTCGGCGAGGGTGAGGACCTCCGGGCCGGGCACCTCGTCGAGGGTGAGCACCACCCCCGCGATCGGCGGGGTGCCGGCGCTGTGCGCGGCGAGCGTGCCGATCAGCAGGTCGGCCCGGTCGCCGGGGGTGAGCACCATGCAGCCGGGCGTCAGGGCGGCGAGGAAGTTCGGCAGCATCGCGCCGCCGAAGACGAAGCCGAGGGCGTCGCGGGCGAGCCCGGAGTCGTCGCCGAGCACAACCTTCGCGCCGAGCGCCTGGGAGACCTGGGAGACGGTCGGCGCGGACAGGGCGGGCTCGTCGGGCACGACGTAGCAGGGCACCGGCAGCCGTGAGCCGAGCCGCTCGGCTATCAGGTCGCGGTCCTCGCGGGCCACCCGGTTGGTGATCATGGCCAGCACGTCGCAGCCGAGGGTGTCGTAGGCGCGGAAGGCGTTGCGGGTCTCGGCGCGCACCGACTCCGCGGTCTGGCCGCGGCCGCCGACCACCGGGATCACCGAGGCGCCGAACTCGTTCGCCAGGCGTGCGTTCAGCGCGAGCTCGTCCGGCAGCTGGGTGTGCGCGAAGTCGGTGCCGAGGACGAGGACGACGTCGTAGTCGCGGGTCACCGCGTGGAAGCGGTCGACCAGCACGGAGACCAGCTCGTCCGTGCCGCGCTCGGCCTGGAGCGCGGAGGCCTCGTGGTAGTCCAGGCCGTAGACGGTGGCCGGGTCCTGCGAGAGCCGGTAGCGTGCGCGCAGGAGTTCGTAGAGCCGGTCCGGGCGGTCGTGGACGAGCGGACGGAACACACCGACCCGGTCCACCTGCCGGGTCAGCAGCTCCATCACTCCCAGCTCGACGACCTGGCGGCCGTCGCCTCGGTCGATACCGGTCACGTACACGCTGCGGGTCACGCCAGCTCTCCGTTTCGTGGTGCCTTGGTTGTTCCGGGTGCTTTCCCTGCGCATCACCGGCCGTAAAGGCCCGGCCGCTGTCATAAAAATCGCCCACCGAGGTGAGCGGAACCCTCTTGACAGTACCCCTCTCCATAGATAAGGCGCCCGTCAAGTGGTGACGGCGACGACGCCCCAGGGGACGTGGAACAATCGGAACCGGGTCATCGGCATTCACACTGAGCGGGAGACAGAACACGATGCGTATCGGAGTTCTCACGGCGGGCGGCGACTGCCCCGGCCTGAACGCGGTGATCCGGTCGGTCGTACACCGAGCGGTCACCAACTACGGCGACGAGGTCATCGGCTTCGAGGACGGCTACGCCGGGCTCCTCGACGGCCGTTACCGGGCCCTCGACCTCAACGCGGTCAGCGGCATCCTCGCCCGCGGCGGCACCATCCTCGGCTCCTCCCGGCTGGAGCGCGACCGCTTCCGCGCGGCCTGCGACAACGCCAAGGAGCTGATCGAGCGCAGCGGCTTCGACGCCCTCATCCCGATCGGCGGCGAGGGCACCCTGACCGCCGCGCGCATGCTCTCGGACGCGGGCGTGCCCGTGGTCGGCGTACCGAAGACCATCGACAACGACATCTCCTCCACCGACCGCACCTTCGGCTTCGACACCGCGGTCGGCGTCGCCACCGAGGCGATGGACCGGCTGAAGACCACCGCCGAGTCCCACCAGCGGGTGATGGTCGTCGAGGTCATGGGCCGGCACGCCGGCTGGATCGCGCTGGAGTCCGGCATGGCGGCCGGCGCCCACGGCATCTGCCTGCCCGAGCGGCCCTTCGACCCGGTCGACCTGGTCAAGATGGTCGAGGAGCGCTTCTCGCGCGGCAAGAAGTTCGCCGTCATCTGCGTCGCCGAGGGCGCCCACCCCGCCGACGGCACCATGGACTACGGCAAGGGCGCCATCGACCAGTTCGGCCACGAGCGCTTCCAGGGCATCGGCACCGCCCTCGCCCACGAGCTGGAGCGCCGCCTCGGCAAGGAGGCCAGGCCCGTCATCCTCGGCCACGTCCAGCGCGGCGGCACCCCCACCGCCTACGACCGCGTCCTCGCCACCCGCTTCGGCTGGCACGCCGTCGAGGCCGCGCACCGGGGCGAGTTCGGCAACATGACCTCGCTGCGGGGCACCGACATCGAGATGGTGCCGCTCGCGCGTGCCGTCACCGAGCTGAAGACGGTCCCGAAGGACCGGATGGACGAGGCGGAGTCGGTCTTCTAGACGGTTCCGGGCCGCTGGACCATTGCGGACCGTCCGAGGTCGCCGACGCGAGGGCGCGGCGGCGGCCTCGTCACCGGTACGTCGACCCGCCCTCGACCGCCGCCCAGAAGTGCTCCACGATCCGCTCGAGGTAGTCGCGGCCGGCGTCCCGTGAGTCGTCGGCCGCGTTGCCGCCGCCCCAGCTGAGGGTGGCCACCATCTGCCCCTGGTACTCCTGGTGCAGCGTCTGGAGCGCGTGCTCCAGCCTGCCGCGGTCCAGGGGCACGATCTTGCCCAGCGGGCGGACCTGCCCCTGCCAGCGGGTGGCGACCGCGCTGCGCAGCAGTTCCGCGAGCCTGGCCTCGCGCCCGGTGACCGTCATCAGGTCGGGCAGCGCGAGCTCCAGCAGGTCCGCGAGCGCGGCGGCCTGCCGGTCGGAGCCGCGCCACTGCCCGGTGTCCTCCATCCGCAGATACGAGTCGAGGTCGTGCCCGACCGCCCGCGCGACGTCCTCGGGCGCAAGGCCCCGCGCGATCCGGTGCTCGCGCAACGTCCGCGGCCGCCCTATCAGTTCACCCGGCGAACACCACAACACCCCCGCGAGCGCGGTGAGTTCGGGGCTGGTCGGGGTGAGCGCCCCGCGCTCCCAGGCGATGACGAGGTCCGGCGTCACATAGGGGAGCCCGTACGAGGCACGCAGTCCGTAGGCGACGTGCTCCGGCCCCATCCCGAGCCCCGCTCTGAGCCTGCGGGCGGCGGGGGCGTTGAACGGCGGGCCGGGGTGGTTCGGCTGAGCTGTGGGTTGGTGCACGGGTCCACAACGTAGGGGTGCGCGGTCCGTGGTGACTACGGGCTGTTCGGACACAATCACGCATTGTAGGAACGTACGGTTTTGGTTGTACGGGGGGTTACTCGGTGGTTACCCCTTGACAGGGGGTCGGGGGTGTTCCGGGAGGGCGGCGGCTCGGGCGCGGGCATCTGCGGCTTCGGCGGGTGCGTTGGCTCGGGTGTAGGCGTCGGCGGCCTGGAGGTAGTGGCTTCGGGCCTCGGACGGGCGGTCGGCGCTGCCGTGGAGGAGGCCAAGGTTGTAGTGGGCGTGCGCCTCGCTGTAACCGTCCTCGAATTCTCGGCAGATCGCGATGGCCGTGGCGAACGCCGCGACCGCTTCGTCCACTCGGCCCGCCGTCCACAGCGCGGTGCCGAGGTTGAGCCACGCGGTGGCCGCACCGTGTTGGTCCCCTTCCGCCTGGAACAGGTCACGGGCGCGGGTGTGTGTGTCGACCGCCTCCTGTACCCGCTCTGCCTTGCGCAGGGCGAGCCCGAGGTTGTTCCAGGCGGTGGCTTCGCGATGGCGGTCCCCTGCCGTCTGGTAGAGGCCGCGGGCGCGGGTGTGGGCGTCGACCGCCTCCTGCACCCGCCCTGCGTCACGCAGGGCGAGGCCGAGGTTGTTCCATGCGAAAGCCTCGTGGTGGCGGTCCCTTTCCGTCTGGTAGAGGTCGCGGGCCCGGGTGTGGGCGTCGACCGCCTTGTCCACCCGGCCTGCCTCTCGTAGGGCAATACCGAGGTTGTTCCACGCGCCGGCCTCACCCAGCCGGTCCCCGATCCGGCAGGCCGCCTCCCGCGCAGCCTCCCCCGCAGCGATCCAGTCGTCGAAATACCGCCGCCACTCCAGATACCTGGCCAGACGCTCCGCCAGCCGCACCGCCGCCTCCGCGAGCCGCTTTTCTCGCCCCCACGCCACGACCGCCGCCACCAGACCCGCCCGCTCCCCGTCGAACCACGCCAACGCGGCGCCACGGTCTCCGAACAGGTCCGGCTCCGCCCTCCCCGGCAACCACCGCAACCGGTCATCTGCCGCATCCGCCGAGTGGAGATAGAACGCCAGCACCCGCTCCCGCGCCTCCACCCCCTTCTCTCGCAACCCGGCATCCCCCTCCACCACCCCCACCCCGAACCCCCGCACCAGGTCGTGCACCCGCCACCGCACCGAGGCGTCCGTCCCCACCGGCGTGACCAGATGCGTGGCGGCGAGGTCGTCCAGCAGGGACAGGACGGCCGACGCGTCGACGTCGGTCAGTGCGGCCACCACGTCCGTGCTGGTCTCGGAGGTGGGTGCGAGGGCCAGTAGGCGCAGCAGCCGGGCCTGTTCGGGCGGCAGTCGACGGTACGAGGTCTCCAGTACCGGCCGCAGGACGAGCGACCGCCCGTACAGATCCGTGCCCTTGCCGCCCCGGTCGAGGACGGCCACCGCGTCCCCGGTGTCCCTGATCTCGGCGACCAGCGAGGCGATGTCCCGGCGCCGGCGTCTGCGGAGCATGGCCGCGGCGATCTGGAGGGCGAGGGGCAAGTGGCCGCAGAGTTCGGTCAGTTCGCGCAGGGCGTCCGGCTCGCGGGCCGGTCGTTCGTCGCGTTCGTCGTAGTCGTGCAGGGCGCGGGTGATGAGCGCGGCCGACTCGTCCGGGGTGAGTTCCTCCAGGTCGATGAGGCGTACGGGGAGGGAGTCCGGGCGGTCCCGGGAGGTGATCAGGACGCGGTGCCGGTCCGTGCCCCGCAGCAGAGGCAGGAACTGGGACGGGTCGGAGGCGTTGTCGAGGATCAGCAGAGTGCGGTCCCGCCGCTCGGTGAGCTGCTCGCTGTAGGCGTCGTACTGCCGGGCCGTGGTCGGGGGCAGGTCCGCCCCGCGTACTCCCATGGCGTCCAGGAGAGCCAGGACCCCCTGGTCCGCCGTCACCGGGTCTTCGTCGTAGCCGCGCAGGTCCACGAACAGGAACCCGCCGGGGAACCAGCCCTCCGCGCGGGCCCGGTGCGCCGCCTCCGCCGCGAGCGCGGTCTTCCCGATGCCGCCCATGCCGGTGACGGCGGAGATCAGGAGTGGCGTGACCTCGTCGGAGGCGGGTGCGAGGAGGGGGAGCAGGCGGGTCAGTTCCCCCGCGCGGCCGGTGAAGCCGGGCGGGCGGGGCGGGAGGGCGGTGGTCGCGGCCGGGACCGGGCCGTGGACGGTGCCCCTACCGCTGCTCTCCCGTCCGGCTACCGGTCTGCTTTCCGGTGACGGGTCCGTGGAAGGTGCCGCCCCGGAAGTCGATGTGGTCACCCCTGTAGGTAACGCCGCCGCTCCTATGGGGCCCCTCCTCGGAGTCGGTGCCGCTGCCGCGCGGACGATGCTTGCGCAGTACTGCCACCGTGACCGAAGCCGCCTGCGCGGCCGCCCGCTGCTGCGAGCCCGCCGCGTCGGCCTCGTGCTTGTCCGCGTCGGCCCGGTCGCTGATGCCCCGGACGACGAGCGCGTGCAACTGGCCGTTGAGATGGGCCGCCTGGACCGCGCCCAGGCCCTCCATCTCGATCGCGGCGGCGTCGTTGTAGTGCTCGCGCAGATGCCGGGCGATCCTCGACTGGGAGTCGGCCAGGACCACGTCACCGGAGGCGATCGGCTTGGAGTGCGCCCGGACGTCGGGCATGTCCCGAACCGCCGAACGCGCCGCGCTGAGCAGGGCGTTCGAGACCGGGTACGCCTCGGGGCGGACCAGGAAGCCCTCCGGGGTCTGCTTGCCGCCGTGGATGCCGTACACCTTCGTGGCGACGACGACGTCCCCGATGCCGATGTCGTCCTTGAGGCTGCCGGCGACCCCCGCGAACAGCACCGCTTCCGGCTTCAGCCAGTCGATGAGCCTTGTCGTCAGCGCGGCCGCGGTCCTCGTGCCCTCGCCCAGCTCGGCGAGAGCGACCCGCCAGTCGGTGCCGGGCAGACGGCCGGCCTCGACGCGGGTTCCGTCGGCGTGGACCAGTTCCTCCCGCTCCGGGACGAGGGGGCGCACGGCGGCGTACTCCACCGGGAGCGCTGTGAGGAGGAGTGCGGTGCCAGTGGGGCCGGTCGCTGTCACCTGTCCAAGATACCCGCCAAGTGGTCTTTCCAGGACGGGCGTTGACCGGTGCGGAGGAGTGGGGACGGGCAACCTGCGATGAGATGCCGAGGGTGCCGTGTTCCTGCGGGTGGCTGATGGTCAGATCTTGATCACGGTGACGCGATTGCCGCACAGGGTGGCGAGGTCCTCTGGATCCGAGGTCAGGACAGTGACCGGTCCCGGGGCGGCGAGGGCGGTGGCCGCGAGCATGGCATCGATGGCGTACTTGTGGCCGTGCAGGCCGACGGCGGCGAGGAGGGCGGCGGCCTGGCGGGCGACCGGTTCGGTGATCGGTTCGATGACCAGGCGGGAGAGCGCCCACTCCAGGGCCGGGCGGTTGATGCGGGGGTGGACCACTTCGACGAGGGTGGCCGCCGAGGTGATCACGCGCAGGTCGTCGGCGCGAGCCAGGGCGAGCCAGCCGGTGACCGCACGGTCGCGCAGGACGGCTTTGGCCAGTCCTTCGCTGTCGAGGACGAGGGTTCCGCCGGGAACGGCGGGGGAGCGGGTCACGCGGCGTCCGCTCCGTGCCCGGTCTGGTCGCGTCGTGCCTGGGTGAGCTGATCACGCAGGGACTGGATCTCTTCGTCCGTGATGGGGCCGTGCTCGGCTTCGGCGACGCTGATGAGTTCGTTGAGGTTGTCCCGTTCGATCTGGCGGGCGACGGCCGCGGCCACGTAGGCGGACAGGCCGGAGGGGCCGCTGCGGGCCTTGGCGGCCTCGGCGATATCGCGCGGCATGGTGATCGAATACTTGCCGGTAGGCTCGCTCATGCTACCTATCCTACCAATCATCACCCTTCTGGTCGGCAACGTTCTGAGCGCCCTCTGACCATGGGCTGCTCGCCATTGCGACTCTGCTTGGCGCAAGGCGTCCGCGCCGACCGGGCCGTAGTCGCGTTCGTCGGCTTCGACGGCCTCGCGGAGTTCGGCTATGGCGAGCCACTGCTCCAGGGCCTCGGACGCGACAGCCGCGCACCCGGTGCAGGCGGAGATGCGGAGCGCTTTTCAGACTGCTCCTGCATGGGCGAAGTGTTGTGAGTGCTCATTCCGGAAAGCCTGGCACCGGCGGTAGGAGAATTCTGCTGGGGACCGCGGCAGGCGGTGATCGAAAGTGGGTGCTGCGGCTACCGTGGGGCGGCGTGCCTGGGTGCTGGGCGGCGTCGGGGGAGGGGATCATATGTCGGAACAGAGCGTCACCATAGGGCATTTGCTGCTCGCCGAGTACCAGACCGTCAAGGACGAGCAGAAGACGCGGATCGGGTTCCGGGACAACCTGCTGTACGTCACCCTCGCGGTCGTGGCCGCCGTCATCGCCGCCGCCGCGCAGGCCAAGGAGCCCGCGATGCTGCTCGCGCTGCCGCCGGTGTGCGTAGTGCTGGGGTGGACGTACCTCGTCAACGACGAGAAGATCTCGGCGATCGGGCTGTACGTGCGCGATGAGCTGGGGCCTCGGCTCGCTCAAGCCGCCGCGTCGGGCACCGACTTCTCCACCTTCGGCTGGGAGTCCTTCCACCGGCGCGACGCGCGGCGGCGCTCCCGCAAGGCCATCCAGTGCGTGGTGGACCTGGTCGCGTTCTGCGCGGTGCCGCTCGCCGCGCTCGTGGTGTTCTGGGTGAGCGGGGACGGCGGCGGGCTGATGCTCGGGCTGTCGGTGGTGGAGGCGCTGGCCGTGTGCGGTCTCGGGGCGCAGGTCGTGCTCTACACGAGACCTGCGGGCCCGGCCCTGACTCCGGCCTGACGCCGTACCGTTGGTGCGTATGAACGCGGCTTTACTTGCGGCCCTGGCCGAGGGCGCCGGCGGGGACACCGGGCGTCGCGCGGTCGGGGAACTGGCCCGGTTGCTGGGACTCGAAGCGGAGGGGTCCGCGCAGGTGCTCGCCGACGCGGCGGGCGGCGCGGAGCGGCGGGAGGCCGTGCGGGCCTGGGGTGACCGGGTGGCGGACCTGCTTGCCGGTGATCCTCAGGCCGCGGGTGCGGTGGCCGCCGCCATGGAGCGGTTCGCGCCCGGCAGTTCGGCGGCCTGGTACCGAGGCGACCACACCGACTTCCGGGGCGGAGTCTTCCTGCGCGAGGTAGTCGGCCTCCAAGTCGTCATCCAGCAGGGCAGGGCCGCCGTACCCGAGGCGCTGGCGGGGCTGCCGCCCAGGGCCGCCGGGTTCACCGGGCGGGCTGAGGAGACGGACGCCCTGCTGAGTGCGCTGGCGGCGAGCAATGGGGTGGCCTCGGGGACGTCGCCCGCCGTGCTGGTCACCGCTGTGTCCGGACTCGGCGGCATCGGCAAGACCGCCCTGGCTGTCGAGGCGGCGCACCTCGCCCGTGAGCGGGGTTTGTTCCCGGGCGGAGTCCTCTTCCTCGACCTGCACGGCTACGACGCCGAGCCCGTCCCCGCCGACCGCGCCCTTCAGGCTCTGCTTCGCGCCCTTGGTACGCCTCCGGAGCACATCCCCACGTCGGCCGACGAACGTGCCGCCCTCTACCGGTCGACTCTCGCCGCACGGGCCGAGGAGCGAGGTGCCGTGCTGGTCCTCGCCGACAACGCCTCCTCGCCCGAACAGGTTCGGCCTCTGCTGCCCGGTGATCCTCGGCTTCGAGTGCTGGTCACGTCCCGTGATCGGCTGGCCCAACTGGGCGCCCGTCTCGTGCCGCTGGACCAGCTCACGCCGGACGAGGCGTACGAACTTCTGGATCGTGCCCTGCGGATCGCCGACCCGTACGACACCCGGATCGCTGACGACCGGGATGCGGCCGAACGACTCGCCGCGCTCTGCGGGCATCTGCCGCTCGCCCTCCAGATCGCCGGCGCGTTGCTGGCCGAGGACCCGGGGCGGCCGGTGACCGAACTCGTCGGGGAACTCGCCGAGTCCCGCGATCGCCTGGACCACCTCTACGACGGTGAGCGCAGCGTGCGCGCCGCCTTCGACCTCTCCTACCGCCGACTGCCGCCCGAACAGGCCCGGTTGCTGCGCCTGCTGGCCCTTGCGCCGGGGCCGGAAGTGAGCGAGCAGGTCGCTGCGGCTCTGGTCGGGGCTGAGGCGCCTCCCGTGCGTGAGCTGCGGGCGCTGGCGCGTGCGCACCTCGTGGAGCGTGGCAGCGTGCGGGAGTGGTGGCGGCTGCACGACCTGGTAAGGGTCTTCGGGGTAGGTGTGGTGGAGGGGGACGCCGGGCTGCGCGGAGAGGGGGAGCAAACGCGGGAGCGGGTGCTGGACTTCTACGTGCGGCGTGCGTACGCGGCGAACCAGCGCTTGCGGTGGTTACCCGGGATGGCAGAGCCGGACTTGTTCGGGGACCGTGGGGCCGCATTGGCGTGGTTCGACGCGGAACGGGCGGGCCTCGTTGCCGCGGTGGAGTGGTGGCGTGACGAGCGGCTGGCGGGGGTGGCCGGGGGGCTGTCCACGTGCCTTGCGACGTATCTGGAGTGGCGGCGGTACCTCGACGACTGGATCGTGGTGGCGGAGGCCGGGCACCAGGCGGCCCTCAGGGTCGGAGGCCTGTCGGACCAGGCGGATGCGTTGAACGGCCTCGGCTACGCCCTGCGAGTGGCGGGCCGCGTAGTGGAGGCAGCCGACGCGTTCACGCGCGCCCGCAACCTCTACCACGAGGAACGGGACCGAAACGGCGAGGCCCGCGCTTGGAACAACCTCGGCCTCGCCCTGTGGGCCGCAGGACGGATGCGGGAGGCGATCGACGCCCATATCCGTGCCCGTGATCTGTACCGGGAGACAGGGGACCGACACCACGAGGCCAGCGCGTGGAACAACCTCGGCAACGCTCTCTGGAGTGCGGGCCGGGTGAAGGACGCGGTCGCCCCCCTCACCCGTGCGCGTGATCTGTTCCGGGCGGAAGGAGACCGACACCGCGAGGCCATGGTGTGGAACAACCTGGGTAGCGCATTGCGTATGGCAGGCCGACGTCAGGAAGCGACCGCGGCGTGCCTGACGGCCCTCCCCATTCTCCGAACGTTCGAGGACCACTTCAGTGAGGCCCAGGTCCTCTACAACCTGGGCCTGGTCGGCCGCGACAGCGGCCTCCCGGCCGACGCTCGCGCCCACTTCCTCCAGGCCGCCGACGCCTTCACCCGCGCCAACGCGCCCGCCGAAGCTGCGGACGCCCGAGACCAAGCCGCCGGCCTACCCCCGTCTACCGCCCCCGCCCCCACCGATAGACCAACTCCGGCCTCCCCACCTGCCCGTACAGCGGACTCCGCCCCGCCCGCCCCGCCTCCACCAAGTGCTCCAGATACCGCCGCGCGGTGATCCGGGAGATCCCCACCGACTCCGCGACCCCCGCGGCCGTGAGTCCCTCCCCGGCCTCCCGCAGCGCGGCCGTCACCCGTTCCAGCGTCGGGGCGCTCAGCCCCTTCGGGAGGGCCGCGGGGCCCGGTGCGCGCAGGGCGGCCAGAGCGCGGTCCACCTCGTCCTGGCCGCTGGCCTCCCCGGCGGCGCCCCGGAACTCGGCGTAGCGGACCAGGCGGTCGCGCAGGGTCGCGAAGGTGAACGGCTTCAGGACGTACTGCACGACCCCCAGCGACACCCCCTCCCGCACCACGGCCAGGTCCCGCGCCGAGGTCACCGCTATGACGTCGGCGTGGTACCCGGCCGCCCGCAGGGAGCGCGCCAGTTGCAGCCCGTGGACGTCCGGCAGGTGCAGGTCCAGCAGCAGCAGGTCGACGGGGGTGCGCTCCAGCGTCCGACGGGCCTCCGCGCCGGTGTGCGCCTTGCCGACGGCGACGAACCCCGGCACCCGCCCCACGTACAGCACATGCGCGTCGGCGGCGACCGGGTCGTCCTCCACGACCAGCACCCGAATGGGCTCGGGCCCGCTCATGACCGGCCCCCGTCCAGCGCCGCGGCCCGCAGTGGCAGCCGTACCTCGAAGGACGCGCCGCCGCCCACCGCTTCGGTGACGGTCAGCGTCCCCTCGTGGCGCTGCACGGCCTGCCGTACCAGCGCCAGCCCCAGGCCACGGCCGCCCGGCCCGGCCGGCTTGGTCGAGTAGCCGCGCTGGAAGAGGAGCTCGGAGTGCGCGGCGTCCACGCCCTCGCCCGTGTCCGTGACCCGCAGCACCAGCGCCGAGGAACCCTCCGTGCGGGCCGCCACCGTCACCCGCGCCCGCACACTGCCCTGCGCCGCGTCCACCGCGTTGTCGATCAGGTTGCCCAGGATCGTCACCAGGTCCCGCGCGGGCAGCGCCTCCGGCAGCAGACCGTCGTCCAGGCCGCCCTCCTGCGACACCACCAGCTCCACACCCCGCTCGTTGGCCTGCGCGGTCTTGCCCAGCAGCAACGCGGCCAGCACCGGCTCGCTCACCGCGGCGACCACCTGGTCGGTCAGCGCCTGGGCCAGCTCCAGCTCGGCCGTGGCGAACTCCACGGCCTCCTGCGCCCGGCCCAGTTCGATCAGCGACACCACCGTGTGCAGCCGGTTCGCGGCCTCGTGCGCCTGGGAGCGCAGCGCCTGGGTGAAGCCGCGCTCGGAGTCCAGTTCGCCCATCAGCGACTGGAGCTCGGTGACGTCCCGCAGCGTCACCACCGTGCCGCGGCGCTCACCGCCCGACACCGGGGAGGTGTTCACGACCAGCACCCGGTCGGCCGTCAGATGCACCTCGTCGACCCGGGGCTCCGAGGACAGCAGCGCCCCCGTCAGCGGCGCGGGCAGCCTGAGCTCGGCCACCGACCGGCCGACCACCTCCCCGGACACCCCGAGCAGCTCCCGCCCGCCGTCGTTGATCAGCGCGACCCGGTACTGCCCGTCCAGCATCAGCAGTCCCTCGCGGACCGCGTGCAGCGCGGCCTGGTGGTAGTCGTGCACATGGCTCAGCTCGGTGGCGTTCATGCCGTGGGTGTGGCGGCGCAGCCTGGCGTTGACGACGTACGTGCCGATCGCGCCCAGCGCCAGGGCCCCGGCCGCCACCCCGATCAGCGCGGTGAGCTGCTCGGACACCCGGCGGCTGATGGCGTCGACCTTGATGCCCGCGGAGACCAGGCCGACGACCCGGCCGCCGTCCATGACGGGGGCGACCGCGCGCACGGACGGGCCGAGCGTGCCGGTGTACGTCTCCGTGAAGGCCCGGCCCCGCTGGGCGGGCTCGATATGGCCGAGGAAGCGTTTGCCTATCTGCCGCTCGTCGGGGTGGGTCCAGCGGATGCCCCGCGGATTCATGATCGTGACGAAGTCGACGTCGGCGTCCCGCACCACGGCCAGCGCGTACGGCTGGAGCTGCGAGGTCGGGTCGGAGGTGCGGATCGCCGCGCGCACCGAGGGCGAGTCGGCCACCGACCCGGCCACCGCCATGGCCTGCCGGCCCGCGGCCTCCTCGGCCTGGCTGCGGTCGCTGACGTAGGTGAACAGGGCGTATCCCGCGACCACCACGGCGAGCAGCACGGCCTGGACGGCGAAGAGCTGTCCGGCCAGGCTGCGGGGTCGGGGCAGGCGGGGGCGCATGCCGTCAGTGTGCCTCGCCCCCCGAGGGCGCGGTAAATGCCCTCGCGCGTGAACTCAATGAACGGAAGGGTGACCGCCCTCACAGGCCGGGAGATAGTCACGGCATTCCCCCACCCCGGACGTGAGCCGCACGCCGGTGATGCCGACGAAGACGTCAAGGAGGGCAGCCGTGGCCGCCAGTACCCCCGTAACGGCACCCGAAGTGAAACGGGACCGCACGCACTACCTCTACATCGCGGTGATCGTCGCGGTCGCCCTCGGAATCACCGTGGGTCTGATCGCCCCCGACTTCGCGGTCGAGCTGAAGCCCATCGGCACCGGGTTCGTGAACCTGATCAAGATGATGATCGCGCCGATCATCTTCTGCACGATCGTGCTGGGCATCGGATCGGTCCGCAAGGCCGCCAAGGTCGGCGCGGTGGGCGGTATCGCCCTCGCCTACTTCCTCGCGATGTCGCTGGTGGCGCTCGCCATCGGCCTGCTGGTCGGCAACATCCTGGAGCCGGGCACCGGCCTCGCGGTCACCGACGCGGTCAAGGAGACCGGGCAGGCGCAGGTGTCCGCTGAGGCCAAGGACACCACCGAGTTCCTGCTCGGCATCATCCCCACCACGATCGTCTCCGCCTTCACCGAGGGCGAGGTGCTCCAGGCGCTGCTGATCGCGCTGCTCGTCGGCTTCGCGCTCCAGGCGATGGGCCCGGCCGGGCAGCCGATCCTGCGCGGGGTCGAGCACATCCAGCGTCTGGTCTTCCGGGTCCTCGCGATGGTGATGTGGGCCGCGCCCATCGGTGCCTTCGGCGCCATCGCGGCCGTCACCGGCTCGGCCGGACTGGACGCGCTCAAGAGTCTGGCCGTGCTGATGCTCGGCTTCTACGTCACCTGCTTCCTGTTCGTGTTCGTGGTGCTGGGCGCGCTGCTGCGGCTCGTCGCCGGGCTGAACATCCTCACCCTGTTCAAGTACCTGGGCCGTGAGTTCCTGCTGATCCTGTCGACCTCGTCCTCGGAGTCCGCGCTGCCGCGGCTCATCGCGAAGATGGAGCACCTCGGCGTCAGCAAGCCGGTGGTCGGCATCACCGTCCCGACCGGCTACTCCTTCAACCTCGACGGCACCATGATCTACATGACCATGGCCTCGCTGTTCATCGCCGACGCCATGGGCACGCCGATGTCCGTCGGCGAGCAGATCCCGCTGCTGCTCTTCCTGCTGGTGGCCTCCAAGGGCGCGGCGGGTGTCACCGGCGCGGGCCTGGCCACGCTGGCCGGCGGCCTCCAGTCCCACAAGCCCGCCCTGGTCGACGGCATCGGCCTGATCGTCGGCATCGACCGCTTCATGAGCGAGGCCCGCGCCCTGACCAACTTCGCGGGCAACGCCGTCGCCACGGTGCTGGTGGGCACCTGGACCAAGGAGATCGACAAGGAGCGGGTCGCCGAAGTGCTCGCGGGCCGGCTGCCGTTCGACGAGAAGACGCTGCTGGACGAGGACACGGCCGCCGCTCCCGCGACCGACGCCCTCCCCGACCCCCGCCCGGAACTGACCAAGGCCTGACCGGCGTGGCCGGCCCCGGCTTTTCCGTCCCGCGGCGTCCGGGCTGGTCGCGCAGTTCCCCGCGCCCCTGGGACGAGGCCGTACCCGGCGGTGGTGGGGATCGGCCTCGGTTCCCCAACCCCTCTGGCAGAGGCTGACGGGGGTGGCCGGCCCCGGCTTTCCGTCCCGCGGCGTCCGGGCTGGTCGCGCAGTTCCCCGCGCCCCTGCGGCGAGGCCGTACCCGGCGGTGGTGGGGATCGGCCTCGGTTCCCCAACCCCTCTGGCAGAGGCTGACGGGGGTGGCTGGCCCCGGCTTTCCGTCCCGCGGCGTCCGGGCTGGTCGCGCAGTTCCCCGCGCCCCTGCGGCGAGGCCGTACCCGGCGGTGGTGGGGGTCGCCCAGGTTCCCCGGGCTCTGTGACCGACGTGGGGGCAGCCACCTCAAGGGGCGCGGGGAACTGCGCGAACGGCCACGGCGCCGCCGCACCCGGCGACGGCGAAGCCGGATCTCGACGCGCCCCGCAAGCCGACCCCGCGGCCGCACGCCGCACGCCCGGCCCCGCCTGAACCGGGGCCGGGTGTCCGTGCGCACTGCCCGATCGAGCGGCCGCCGCCTCAGACCGACT
Organism: Streptomyces sp. NPDC048600; assembly: GCF_055587025.1. Classification (NCBI taxonomy): domain Bacteria; kingdom Bacillati; phylum Actinomycetota; class Actinomycetes; order Kitasatosporales; family Streptomycetaceae; genus Streptomyces; species Streptomyces sp. NPDC048600. The sequence goes on from NZ_JBVJGZ010000045.1 coordinate 36,276, forward strand.
CCGCCAGCCCCCGCGGCAGCGGCCCCGTGTGCAGCACGCCCAGCCGCTGCGTCGCCCGGGTCAGCGCCACGTACAGGTCGCTCGTGCCGTACAGCGCCGGCTCGACCACGAGCACCGAGTCGAACTCCAGGCCCTTCGCCTGGCGGGGGTCGAGCAGGACGACCGCCCGGGTGAGGTCGGGCTCGCCGCCGGCCGTGACGCCGTCCAGCCGGGCGGCCAGCCGGCGGTGCAGACTCCGCGGCGCGACGACCGCCAGGCGGCCCTCCGCCGGGGTCAGTTCGGCCACCGCCGCGGCCACCGCCGCCGGGAGGTCGTCCGTGGCGCGGATCCAGGGGCGGACCCCGGTGGAGCGCACCGAGCGCGGCGGCTCGAAGTCCGGCCGCTCGGCACGTACGACCGCCGCCGCCAGGTCCATGATCTCGGCGGGGGTACGGTAGTTGACGCCCAGCCGGGTGTGCTCCCAGCGGTCCTCCACGTACGGCCGCAGGATGTCCTGCCAGGAGCCGACACCGGCCGCCTCGGCGGTCTGGGCCGGGTCGCCCACCAGGGTCATCGAGCGGGTCGGGCTGCGCCGCATCAGCATCCGCCAGGCCATCGGCGACAGCTCCTGCGCCTCGTCGACGATGATGTGCCCGAACGCCCAGGTCCGGTCGGCCGCCGCGCGCTCGGCGGCGCTGCGGTGGTCGTCCTCCTCCTGCCGCTCGGCGAACCGCTCGGCGTCGATGATGTCGTGCGCCGACAGCACCTCGCTGTCCTCGTCGTCGAACTCGTACGTCCGCGAGGCGTACGACACGTCCAGCACGCCCTGCGCGTACGCGACCTGCGTCTCGCGCTCGCGTTCCGCCAGCGCCCGCGCGAACCGGGCGTCCTCGCCGAGGAGTTCGGCGGCCTCGTCCAGCAGCGGTACGTCCGAGACGGTCCACGCGCGGGTCACCGGGCGGCGGATCGCGTCGGCGTCCTCGTCGCCGACGTACCCTTCGGGGGCGGCGAGGAAGTCCGCGACGAGCCGCCGCGGGTTCAGCCGCGGCCACAACCGGTCGATCGCCGACCAGACTTCGGGGTTCTCGGCGAGTTCGTCCCGGATCTGGGTGACGTCGCTGGGGTCCAGCAGGCTGGAGCCGTCGTACGGGTCGGTGCCCACGCGCTCGGCGTACAGCTCGGTGAGGGTGTTCAGGATATGGCCCTCGAAGTGCTCGCGGGCCGCGTTGTGCGGGAGCCGCGCGGCCCGGGTCCGCTCGCGGGCGACCTTGACCAGGCCGTCGTCGAGCATCAGGATCTCCCGGTCGTGCGCGATCGCGACGACCGGGTCGGGCAGCGACTGCCGGTCGCGGACGACCTCGGCGAGGACGTCCGCCATGGCCGCGCGGCCCTTCACCGCCGCGGCCGCGCCGGTGTCGGCCGCGGTCGCCCGCACACCGGGGAACAGCTCGCCGACGGTCGCGAGCAGCACACCGGTCTCGCCGAGGGCGGGCAGCACCTCGCCGATGTAGCCGAGGAAGGCCGGGTTGGGGCCGACGATCAGCACGGCCCGGCGGGCGAGCAGCTCGCGGTGCTCGTAGAGGAGGAAGGCCGCCCGGTGCAGGGCGACCGCGGTCTTGCCGGTGCCGGGCCCGCCCTCGACCACGAGCACGCCCCGGTGCGGGGCGCGGATGATCTCGTCCTGCTCGGCCTGGATGGTCTGCACGATGTCGCTCATCCGGCCGGTGCGGGCGGAGTCGAGCGCGGCCAGCAGCACGGCGTCGCCGGCCGGGTCCTCGTGGCCGGTCCGCTCCCGGTCGCCCACGTCGAGGAACTCGTCGTGCAGGGCGGTCACCCGGCGGCCGTCGGTGGAGATGTGCCGCCGCCGGCGCAGCCCCATCGGGGTGTGCCCGGTGGCCAGGTAGAAGGGCCGGGCCACGTCCGCGCGCCAGTCGACCAGGACGGGCGTGCGCTCGGCGTCGTCGCGGCGCAGGCCGATCCGTCCGATGTGGTGGCTGTCGCCGGCCGCGAGGTCGATCCGGCCGAAGCACAGCGAGCCGTCCACGGCGTTCAGCGCGGCGAGCAGCCCCGAACGCTCGGCGACCAGGATGTCCCGCTCCAGGCGGGCCTGCATGGGCTTGTCGCCCTGCCCCAGCGCGTCGGCGACGGAGGTCTCGGCGTCGCCGCGCAGCGCGTCGACACGGGCGTACAGCCCGTCGATGAATTCCTGCTCAGCACGGATTTCCCTGCTGTTTCCGTCACTGTTCTCAACGCTGTTTGACAATTCCACTCCCGCGCCGATATACTGTGCTCACCGAACTTCACAGCGACTCAATTCCCTTGAAGTCGCGAACTCTTGAATATACGCAAAGAAATCCCCCGGACGCAATTGTCCGGGGGATTCTTCGTGAGGTCGCCCGTGTTCCGGGCGCGTCACGGCACTTCAGAGGACGTCGGCGAGTTCCTCCAGCAGCCGCCGCTTGGGGCGGGCGCCGACCATCGCCTTCACCGGCTCGCCCCCGCGGAAGACCATGAACGTCGGCATGGACAGCACCCGGTACGCGTTCGTCGTCTCCGGACTCGTGTCCACGTTCAGCTGGACCACCTTCAGCCGCTCGCGCGTCTCCTCGGCCAGCGCGCCGATCACCGGCCCCATCTGCCGGCACGGCGGACACCAGTCGGCGGTGAACTCCACCAGCACCGGCAGATCCGACCCGATCACCTCCGCCGCGAAGTCCGCGTCCGACACCTCCGCCACACCCGCTGCCCTGATCACAGCTCCTGCCCTCCCAGTTCGCACAGTGGTGGTTCCCCTCCGACGCCCGCGAGCCGCACTCCGATCTCGGCCCGGACCGCCTGCAACTCGCCGATCAGCGCGTCCAGTTCGTCCAGCTTGCGCCGGTAGACCGCGATCGACGCCGGGCAGGCGTCGCCCTCCGGGTGCCCGGCCCGCAGACACTCCACGAAGGGGCGGGTCTCCTCCAGGTCGAACCCGAAGTCCTGAAGCGTCCTGATCTGCCGGAGCAGCTTCAGATCGCTCTCGTCGTACGTCCGGTACCCGTTGCCGCCGCGTCGTGCGGGCAGCAGGCCCCGTGACTCGTAGTACCGCAGCGTCCGGGTCGTGGTCCCGGCCCGAGCGGCCAGCTCGCCGATGCGCATGGGTACGAACGTAAGCCCTGACGCCGACGTCAAGGCAACAGTGGTCTGCGTTCCACCGGAGAGGTCAGCACGATCGACGTGGTGGTGCGGCCCAGCGCGGAGACCGCCTCCAGCACCTCCTCCAGGTGGACGGTGTCGCGCACGGCGACCTTGAGGATCCAGCAGTCCTCACCGACCACGTGATGGACCTCGGTGATCTCGGGGCGCTCGATCAGTTCCAGGGTCCTCGGGTGTCTGAGGGTGTAGCCGCCGTGCGGGTTGACCCGGACGAAGGCCTGGATGCCGTAGCCGAGCCGGGCGGGGGCGACCCGGGCGCCGTACCCGGTGATCACGCCCGCCGCCTCGAGGCGCCGCACGCGTTCGGTGACCGCGGCCGGGCTCAGCCGCACCCGCCGGCCCAGCTCGCTGAGCTTGATCCGACCGTCGCTCTGCAGCAGACCGAGGATCTGCCGGTCCAGCGCGTCGAAGGCCACCGAGGTTTCGGTGGCGCCGGGGCGCGGGCGCCGGGGTTCTTTCGGTGCGGACGCCGGATTTCCCATCTTCTCCCCTTCAGGACCGGGTGTACGGCCGGGAGAATTATGGGCATGGCAAAGGGGTGTGAGGAAATGCCGGAGGAAGGCGACGCCGCGGTGACGCCGCGCGAGATATTGGTCATCGGCGGCAATCGGTACTTCGGAAAGCGGCTCATCGAAAGGCTGCTGGCCGCGGGCGACCGGGTCACCGTCCTCAACCGCGGTTCGGCACCGCCCCCGCCCGGGGCCGCGCATCTCGTCGCCGACCGCGACGACGAGGCCGCGCTGCGCGCCGCGCTCGGCTCGCGGACCTTCGACGCCGTCGTCGACCAGGTCTGCTACACCCCGCGCCAGGCCGCCGCCGCCCGCCGCGTCCTCACCGGCCGCACCCGCCGCTACGTCATGACCTCCACGGTCGAGGTCTACGAGTACGAGGACACCCTCGGCCTGGTGCGCGAGTCGGACCTCGACCCGCGCACGGTCCTGGTGGATCACGAACTCCCGTGGGACGACCCGGAGTTCCGTGAGTCCGCGTACGGCGAGGGCAAGCGGCAGGCGGAGGCCGTGCTCGCGGCCGGGCCCGCCTTCCCGTACACGGCCGTCCGGGTGGCCCATGTCCTGGGCGGCGCCGACGACTTCACGGGCCGTCTCGCCCACTACGCCGACCGCATCCGCGCCGGCGAGCCCATCGCCGTACCCGCCGAGAACCGCCCGGCGACCTACATCCACGTCGAGGAGATCGCCGACTTCCTCCGGTGGACGGTCGGCCAGGACTTCACCGGCCCGGTCAACGCCGCCTCGCACGGCACCCTCGTCACCGCCGACCTGTGCGCGGCCGTCGCCGCCCGGCTCCCAGGCAACGAGGTCCGCTACCAGGAGGTCGAGGTGGGCGAGATCTCCCCGCTGTCCTTCCGCCGCGCGTACGGCATGGACAACTCCCGTGCCACCGAACTCGGTTACCGATTCGGCAACGCCCGCCAGTGGCTCCCGCGAGCCGTCGCCGAGACCCTCGGGACCGGCCGGAGCACCTGAACGGCAGGGCTCCGACCGGACCGGACCAGGTCAGGCCGGGCGCAGCCAGACCGTGGCCAGCGGCGGCAGGGTCAGCCGGACGCTCGCCGGGCGGCCGTGCGCGGGCTGGGGCTCCGGCTTGAGAGGGTCGGGATGAGTGAGGCCGGAGCCGCCGTAGCGGGCGGCGTCGGTGGAGAGGACCTCCTGCCAGCCGAGGGCGTCGTCGGGGACGCCGAGACGGTAGTCGTGGCGGACCACCGGGGAGAAGTTGCTGACCGACAGCAGCGGGGTGCCCTCGGCGTCCAGCCGGAGGAAGGCCAGGACGTTGTCGTCGGCGGCGTCCGAGGTGATCCACTGGAAGCCGGCCGGGTCGGTGTCCCGCTGCCACAGCGCCGGGGCCGCCCGGTAGGTGTGGTTCAGGTCGCGGACCAGGTCGCGCACCCCGCGGTGGTCCGGCTCGGCCCCGTAGGCCGGGTCCAGCAGCCACCAGTCGGGGCCGTGCGCCTCGGACCACTCCGCGCCCTGGGCGAACTCCTGTCCCATGAAGAGGAGTTGCTTGCCCGGGTGGGCCCACATGAAGGCCAGGTAGGCCCGGTGGTCGGCACGCTGCTGCCACCAGTCGCCCGGCATCTTCGACACCAGCGACCGCTTGCCGTGCACGACCTCGTCGTGGGAGATGGGCAGGACGTAGTTCTCGCTGTACGCGTACACCATCGAGAACGTCATGTCGTGGTGGTGGTACTTGCGGTGCACCGGCTCCTTGCCCATGTACTGCAAGGAGTCGTGCATCCAGCCCATGTTCCACTTGAGGCCGAAGCCGAGTCCGCCGAAGCCGCTCGGGCCCTTGTGGTGGGTGGCGCGGGTGACGCCGTCCCAGGCCGTCGACTCCTCCGCGATCGTCACCACGCCCGGCGTCCTGCGGTACACGGTGGCGTTCATCTCCTGGAGGAACGCCACCGCGTCCAGGTTCTCCCGGCCGCCGTGCTCGTTCGGCACCCACTGCCCGGGCTCGCGCGAATAGTCCAGGTAGAGCATCGAGGCGACCGCGTCCACCCGCAGGCCGTCGATGTGGAACTCCTCGCACCAGTACACGGCGTTGGCGACCAGGAAGTTGCGCACCTCCCGGCGGCCGTAGTCGAACTCCAGCGTGCCCCAGTCGGGGTGCGCGGACTTCAGCGGGTCCTCGTGCTCGTAGAGGGGGCGGCCGTCGAACTCCGCCAGTGCCCAGTCGTCGCGCGGGAAGTGGGCCGGCACCCAGTCCATCAGGACGCCGATCCCCGCCTGGTGCAGCTTGTCCACCAGGTACTTGAAGTCGTCGGGCGTGCCGAGCCGGGCCGTGGGCGCGTAGAAGCCGGTGACCTGGTAGCCCCACGAGCCGCCGAAGGGATGCTCGGCGATCGGCATCAGCTCCACATGCGTGAAGCCGAGGTCCTTCACGTACGCCGGGAGGTGCTCCGCGAGCTGGCGGTACGTCAGTCCCGGCCGCCAGGAGGGGAGGTGGACCTCGTAGACCGAGAACGGCGACTCGGTGACGGGGACCTCGCCGCGGCGTGCCAGCCAGTCGGCGTCCTGCCATTCGTGGCGCGAGGTGTGCACGATCGACGAGGTGTTCGGCGGCGCCTCGGTCCGGCGGGCCAGCGGGTCCGCGCGCAGCGAGCGGGAGCCGTCGGGGCGGGTGATCTCGAACTTGTACAGCTCGCCCTCGCCGATCTCCGGCACGAACAGCTCCCAGACACCGGCGCCGCCCAGCGAGCGCATCGGGTATCCGGTGCCGTCCCAGTAGTTGAAGCCGCCCGCCACCCGCACGCCCCGCGCGTTCGGCGCCCACACCGAGAACCGGGTGCCCGTCACCCCCTGGTGCGTCATCGGCTCGGCGCCCAGGGCCTTCCACAGCTCCTCGTGGCGGCCCTCGCCGATCAGATGCAGATCCAGCTCACCGAGCGCGGGCAGGAACCGGTAGGCGTCCTCCACCTCCCGCACGGCCTGGTCGTACGTCACCCGCAGCCGGTACTCGGGAACCTCCCGCAGCGGCAGCAGGCCCGAGAACAGGCCGTCCCCGTCGTCGTGCAGGTCGGCCCGCAGATCGCCGGAGACGACGGTGACCGACAGGGCGAACGGCCGCAGGGCGCGGAAGACTACGCCCTCCGGGTGCAGATGCGCGCCGAGGACCGCGTGGGGGTCGTGATGCGTGCCGGCGAGCAGACGCTCACGGTCGGCCGCGTCCAGCGCGATCGAGGGGGCGGGGCGGGCCTGCGGGCCGCCCTGCCCGACGACGGCCGGGGCCTTCCCCGGGGCGCTCTTCCGTGCGGCGGCCGCGGGCTTCCCGGCGGCGGGGGACTTCTTGGCCGCCGCCTTCGCCGTCTTCGCCGTCTTCTTCGCGGCCGGGGCCGCCGTCTTCTTCGCCGCGGCCGTCGGCTTCCCGGTGGTGGCTGTGGTGGCGGCGGTCTTCTTCGCGGCCGACGCCTTCTTCGAGGCCGACGCCTTCTTCGAGGCCGGTGCCTTCTTCGCGGCCGGCACCTTCTTGGCCGCCGCCTTCTTCCCGGCGGCGGCCGCCGCGGGCTTCTTCGCCGCGGACGTCGCCGCCTTCTTGGCCGCCGGGACCTTCTTGGCCGCGGCCTTCCTGGGGGGCGCCGCCTTCTCGGCCGGTGCCGCCTTCTTCACGGGCGCCGCCTTCTGCGCCGGGATCTTCTCCTCGGCCGTCTGCTCGGCCGTGTCGTTCGGGAGCGGGCCGCTGGACGGGGAGCTGGGGGTCACGGACGGAGCCTCCTAGGCGAGGGTCTCGGGGGGTGGGCGGGGGTCAGGACGGGTCGGGGGACGCGAGCCGGCGCACCGCGGAGAGCGGGACCGGAAGCCAGTCGGGGCGGTGCCGGGCCTCGTAGACCACTTCATAAACCGCCTTGTCCGTCTCATAGGCACGCAGAAGCACCGATTCACCCCGAGGATCTGACCCGGATGCCTCCGCGTACCCGGCGCAGTAGGCGTCCCGGCAGGCCTGTGCCCAGTCCGGCGCGGGCGGGCTCGCGGAGTGGGCGGCGTAGTCGAAGGAGCGCAGCATGCCCGCGACGTCCCGCACGGTCGGCTGCGGCATCCGCCGCTCGGCCAGCGGCTTCGCGGGCTCGCCCTCGAAGTCGATCAGCGACCACCGGCCCGACGCCGAACGCAGACACTGCCCGAGATGCAGATCGCCGTGGATGCGCTGGGCGGTCCAGGGGTGGCCCGCGGCGGACCGGACGGTCAGCGCGTCGAACGCCGAACGCAGCCCGGGGACGTAAGGGCGCAGCGCCGGCACCGCCTGGGCGGCGGCGTCCAGGTGCTCCCGCATGGAGGTGACCAGCGGTTCCAGCTGGGCGCGGCCCAGGGTGACCGTGGGCAGCGCGCGGGCGAGCGCCGTGTGGACCTCGGCCGTGGCCCTGCCCAGCGCATGTGCCTCGGCGGTGAAGTCCTCACCCTTGGCCAGCCGGCTCAGCGCCAGCTCCCAGCCGTCGGCCGCGCCCTGCACGAACGGCTGGAGCACGCCCAGGACATACGCCTCGTCGCCCAGCTCGGCCCGGACCCACGCCGTCGGCGCGGGCACCCGCGCGCAGCCCTCCCGGGACAGTGCCAGCGGCAGTTCCAGATCGGGGTTGACCCCGGGCACGACCCGGCGCAACACCTTCAGGATGAACGTATCTCCGTAGACGACCGAGGAGTTGGACTGTTCGGACGTCACCAGCCGCGGTACCAGTCCGGACCGGATCTCCTGCCCGGGGTCGCCCTCGAAGCGCAGCACGCCGACCCGGGCCCGGGTACGCAGCGCCTCCAGCAGGACGTCCGCGGGGCGGGGGTCGTACAGCGCGTCGTACACCGTGCGGCCCGCCAGCGGGCCGGTCGGCACATGGCCGATCAGCGCGGGCGCGAGCCGCGGCGGCAGCGCCTCGCGCGCTCCTATCAGGAACTGGTAGCAGTCCCCGGGGTGGGGCCGCTCGCCCGGCAGCCCGCTCTGATGGACGCGCACGATCAGGTGATAGAGGCCCAGCGGACCTTCGGGGGGCAGCAGTTCGGTGGCCGCCACCAGGGAGAGGCCGGTGACCGGGCGGCCCTTGCCCGCGAACCAGCGCTGTCTGGGCAGCCAGGCGCGCAGCAGGGGGTCGAGCGAGGCGAGCAGGCCGGCGCTGGCGGTCGCGGGGCGGGTGACGGCTTCCGACATGGCGTGCGTCCTTTCCCCATGTGCGGTGCGCCTCGAGGGAGCTCCGGCCCTCTCGGCTCACGCGATGGGCGGGGTGTTACTGATGCGTGCCCCGGGCGGGACGGGAGAAACCGCCCCGCCCCGGGCTGTGGGACCCGGTGTCCGGATCAGGCCTGGCCGGCGTCCTTGCGGAGCCGGAACCAGTAGAAGCCGTGGCCCGCCAGGGTCAGCAGATACGGCAGTTCACCGATGGCCGGGAACCGCACCCCGCCGATCAGTTCGACGGGATGGCGTCCGCTGAACCTCCGCAGGTCCAGCTCGGTCGGCTGGGGGAAGCGGGAGAAGTTGTGGACGCACAGCACCAGGTCGTCGCCGAACTCGCGCAGGAACGCGAGCACCGCCGGATTCGTGGACTGGAGCTCGGTGTACGAGCCCAGCCCGAACGCGGGGTTCTGCTTGCGGATCTCGATCATGCGGCGGGTCCAGTGCAGCAGCGAGGAGGGCGACGACATCGACGCCTCCACGTTGGTGACCTGGAACCCGTAGACCGGGTCCATGATGGTCGGCAGATACAGCCGCCCGGGGTCGCAGGAGGAAAAACCTGCGTTGCGATCCGGTGTCCACTGCATCGGGGTGCGGACGGCGTCGCGGTCGCCGAGCCAGATGTTGTCGCCCATGCCGATCTCGTCGCCGTAGTAGAGGATCGGCGAGCC
>NZ_JBVJGZ010000046.1:0-45136 GCF_055587025.1 Streptomyces sp. NPDC048600
CCCCCCCCCCCCCCCCCCCCCCCCCCCCCCCCCCCCCCCCCCCCCCCCCCCCCCCCCCCCCCCCCCCCCCCCCCCCCCCCCCCCCCCCCCCCGCGTCGGCTGAGGCCGCCACGCCACCCGCGGCCGCCACCCCACGCCACCCGCCCCTCCCGGGCCCGCGTTGCCCCGCGGAAGTACCCCCTTTCGGGTTCCGGTCACCGGCTTTCCGGACGCGTCACGCCCTCCCCGTACAAGCTGGGGATCCCGCCGCGGCCCGTCGCCGCGACGCGCCCGAGGAGGAAGCCCGTGAGCACGCCGCCACCCCTCGCCTCTGGTCCTCAAGGCCCCGGCGCGCTGAGGCCGTTGCTCGGCACCGTTCTGGACGCCCTGGACGAGGGACGCAGGGCCCGGGGCGGTCCGATGCCCGCGGGCGGGCCCGACGCGGTCGCCGCGCGACTGGCCGACGCCGTCGGCGACGTACTGCCCGACCACGGCGACCCGGGCGCCCTGCACACGCTCGTGCGGGCCCTGGCGGAGGGCGCCGCCGACCCCGCCGAACCGCTGTGCGTCGCGCATCTGCACTGTCCGCCGCTCGCCGTCGCCACCGCGGCCGACCTCGCCGCGAGCGTCCTCAACCCGTCCCTCGACTCCTGGGACCAGGCCCCGGCCGCCTCCGCCCTCGAAGCCCTGGTCACCCGCGCCCTCGCCGCCGAGGTCCACCCGGGACGCCAGGGCGGCGACGCCCTCGTCACCACCGGCGGCACCGAGGCCAACCAGCTCGCCCTGCTGCTGGCCCGTGAGACGTGCGGCGGCGGCGTCCGGCTGGTGTGCGGCGCGAACGCCCATCACTCGCTCACCCGTGCCGCCTGGCTGCTCGGCCTGCCCGCCCCGGTCGTCGTGCCCGCCCCGGCCGGGACCCTCGACCCCGCCGCGCTCGACGACGCCCTCAAGAGCGTCACCGGCCCCCACCTCGTCGCCGCCACCGCCGGCACCACCGACGCCGGGCTCATCGACCCCCTCGGCGAGATCGCGGCGCTGTGCCGCGCCCATGGCGCCCGGCTGCACGTCGACGCCGCCTACGGCGGGCCGCTCCTGTTCAGCGACCGCCGCCGCCCCCTCCTGGACGGCCTGGCCGCTGCCCACACGGTCACCCTCGACCTGCACAAACTCGGTTGGCAGCCGGTCGCCGTCGGCCTGCTTGCCGTACGCGAACCCGGCGACCTCGCGGCCCTGCACCAGCAGGCCGACTACCTCAACGCCGACGACGACACCGAGGCGGGCCTGCCCGACCTGCTCGGCCGGTCCCTGCGCACCACACGGCGCCCCGACATCCTCAAGGTGGCGGTCACCCTCAGGACGCTCGGCCGCGCCGGACTGGGCGCGCTGGTGGACCGGGTCTGCGACCGCGCCCAGGAGTTCGCGGACCTCGTCGCCGCACACCCCGCCTTCGAGCTGTACGACCGGCCGGTCATCAGCACCGTCCTGTTCCGGCCCGCGCACGCCACCGACGAGGCCGTCGCCGCCGTACGCCGCCGTCTGCTCACCGACGGCCGTGCCGTCCTCGGCAGGGCCCGGGCCGGCGGCCGCGTCTGGCTGAAGGCGACCCTGCTCAACCCCCACACCCGGCCCGAGGACCTGGCCGCGCTGCTCAGGACCGTGGAAGGACACACCGCCCCATGAACCGCCCCCCGCACCACGACGGCGACACCCCGCGCGATCTCGTCGGCATCGGTATCGGCCCGAGCAACCTCTCCCTCGCCGCGCTCGCCCACCCGCTCGCCGAGCTCGACGCGGTCTTCTACGAGCAGCGCCCCGCCTTCCACTGGCACCCCGGTCTGCTCATCGACGGGGCCACCCTCCAGGTGCCCTTCCTCGCCGACCTGGTCACCCTCGTCGACCCCGCCAGCCCCTGGACCTTCCTCAACTACCTCAAGAGCCGCGAGCGACTCTTCCCGTTCTACTTCGCCGAGCGCTTCCGCATCCAGCGCGCCGAGTACGACGCCTACTGCCGCTGGGTCGCGGACAACCTGCCCGGACTGCGCTTCCGTCACCAGGTCGACGGCATCCGCTTCAACCCCGAGCGGGAGGTCTTCGAGGTCGACCACACCCAGCTCGACGGCGACGGGGAGGCGGAGGCCCTCGGCCGCACCGTCACCCGGAACATCGTCCTCGGCGTCGGCACCGAGCCCTACGTCCCCGACCCGCTGAAGCCGCTCGTCGACGCCCCCGGCGTACCCGTCCTGCACGCGGCCGACTACCGCGAACACCGCGAGGCCCTGCTCCAGGCCGGTCATGTCACCGTCATCGGCTCAGGGCAGTCGGGCGCCGAGATCCTCCTCGACCTGCTCCGCAACCGCCCGGCCGGCCGGGAAGGCCTCCACTGGCTCGGCCGCACCGCGGCCTTCGCGCCCATGGAGTACTCCAAGCTCGGCCTGGAGCACTTCACCCCCGACCACACCCGGTACTTCCACGCGCTCGCCGAGCCCGTCCGGGACCAGCTGGTCGGCGCCCAGTGGCAGCTGCACAAGGCCATCGACGCCGAGACCATCGCCGACATCCACGACGAGCTCTACCGCCGCACCCTGCACGGCGGCTGGCCCGACGCCGTGCTCACCCCCGGCGTCCACGTCCGCACCGCGGGCCGTATCGCCAACACGAAGATCGAACTCCACCTCGAACACCGGGTGCAGGGCACACGCAGCCGTCTCACCACCGACGCCGTCGTCCTCGCCACCGGCTACCGCGAACGCCCGCTCGGCCGCATCCTGGCCGGGCTCGACCCGTATCTGCGCCGCGACAGCGCCGGTCGCCCCCGTGTCGACGAGGACTTCCGGCTCGTCCTCGACGCCTCCGTCAGCGGCGCCGGCTGCACCGTCTATGTACAGAACGCCGAACGCCACACCCACGGCGTCGGCGCCCCCGACCTCGGTCTCGCCGCCTGGCGCAGCGCGACCATCCTCAACTCCGTGACGGGCAAGGAGCCCTACCCCCTGCCGCGCCGCACCGCCTTCACCACCTTCGGGCTGGAGGACCGAAGGTCCCAGATCCCCTCCGCGCGGACGCCCAGGGCGCTGACCCCGCTCGCGGAAGGGATCTGAGGCCGACTGGGCCCAGCCCCCGACAGGGGGCCGGGCCCGAGCCCCCGGCGGAGCCCCTGCTCCCGCCGGAGACCCCGCTCCCGGCACGGACTTCGGTCCGGCGGGGGACTCAGAACACCGGCGTGCCCTCGCGGGTCAGCTTCCAGTCCACCGACGCGAAGTCCTTCGGGTCCAGCACACCCTTGGCGGTGACCCACTCCGCGATCCGCGTACGGATCTCGGTCGACTCCGACCACAGCTCCTGCGCCGCCGCCACGTGCGGGAACGCGCCACCGCCGTTCGCACGGTAGTTGTTCACCGCGAAAACGAACTTCTGAGCATCGTCCAGCGCGGCACCGTCGTAGGTCAGGTTCCTGATCCGCGAACCCGCCGGCTGGGCGATGTCGATCTCGTAGGACAGACCCGACACGTAGTCGTAGTTGTAGTCGGGACGCCCGGCCGCGTTCGTCAGCTTCTCCACGTCCACCGCCGCGCCGGGCGCGGTCTGCGCGAAGTACTGCGCCGAGTACTCCAGGTACGCCCTGACCTGCGCGCCCGTCATCAGCTTCGCGACCAGGGTGTTGTCGTAGACGTACAGGCTGGACAGGTCGCGGATCGTCACCCGGCCCGCCGGGATCTCCGACGTGCGCGAGAACGGGGAGGCCTGCGAGATCACCGGCAGGGCTGCGTACGCGCCGCCCGCCAGTGCGGCGCGGACCACGTCCTCCTGAACCTTTGTGATCAGATCGATGATCGGAGCGTCCTTGTAGCGCGCATCGACCGTCGTGAGCGTTTCGGTCGCCGTTCCGACCACCTGGTTGACGTACTCCACGACGGCCGCGTGCTCGTCGTCGAGCAGCTGGGAGATCTTCGGGTCGTCGGCCACCGTGTTCGAGTTGCGCAGCGAGGCCGCGACCGTCTCGACCTCCCAACGGCCCTTGCGGAACACCAGACCGATGTCGAACAGGGTCAGCCGCTCCGCGTAGCACAGCGGCTCGGAGAGCACGACCGTCCGGCCCGTCTTCTCGTTGACGACCTTCAGCTCCGGGATCTCCACGTGGGCGTGGCCCACCAGGATCGCGTCGATGTCCGGCACCAGCCGCGCCACGTTCGCCGCCGCGTTCTCGACGTACGGCAGCTGGTCGCCGTAGGAGGACGTGCCCGACGAACCGCTGTGCGCGGAGACGATCACCACGTCCGCGCCCATCGACTTCAGCTTCGGCACCCACTTCGCGGCCTGCTCCTCCAGACCCGGGAACGCCAGCTTGCCCTGCACGTACGCCTTGTCCCAGATCGCGATGCCGGGGTTCGTCAGACCCAGCACCGCCACCTTCACCGGCCGCGCGCCCTTCACGTGGAAGGTCTTCATGAAGTACGGCGGGAACGCGGGCCGCAGTGTCTTGGCGTCCACCGCGTTCGCGCCCAGCAGCGGGAAGTCGCACTGCTCCTCGAACTTGCGGAGCGTCTCGATGCCGTAGTTGAACTCGTGGTTGCCGAGCGCCACCGCGTCGTACCCGATGGCGTTCATGGCCTGTGCCATCGGGTGCACCGGACCGCCCTCGGCGGTGATCGGGTCGACCTTGGCGTAGTAGTAGGTCAGCGGGGTGCCCTGGATCGTGTCACCGGCGTCGAGCAGCAGCGTGTTGCAGCGGCCCTTCTCCTCGCGCACCTGGTCGACCAGGGTCGAGATGCGCGCCAGGCCCTTGGAGTTGCCCTTGGCGTCGGTGTACTCGGCGTCCTTGAAGTAGTCCCAGTTGAAGACGTTGCCGTGCAGGTCGGTGGTGCCCATCACGGTCAGCGCGTACCGCTTCTCCCGGCCCTCGGCGGCCGGCGCGCTCTCGGCGGCCTGCGCGGCCGGAGCCGCCGCCGTGCCGGCCAGCGCCACCCCCGCCCCGGTCACGGCGGACTTCTTCAGGAACTTCCGGCGGTCCAAGGCCATGTTCGAACTCTCCTCGGCGACGAGAAACAGCAACAACGCGCGTAGACAGCGCGCGTAGATTCTGACCCGAGCATGGCGAGACGCAATAGGCCGGGCAGGTTTCGATTGGGTGACCCAACCTGTGAATCAACGGACTTGAACCGCCCGCGCGGTGACAGAGTGGGACGTATGACCACACCCGAGCCCGCGAGTCCCCAGCCGCCCGTCCCCTACGGCACACCCGGCGCGCCCCGTATCGCCGTCAGGGGCGAGGCCCACCTCGAGGTCGACCCCGAGCTCGCCCGACTCGGTATCACGGTCGGCGCACGGGGCCGCGACCGCCGCGCGGCCCTCGACGACCTCACCCGCCGCAACGCCGCCGTCCTCGACCTCGTCAGGTCCTACGGCGACGCCGTGGAACGCGTGGAGACCGGCGCCTTCTCGGTCACCCCGGAGCTCACCAAGTACGGCCGGGGCGAACGCGTGCACAGCTACCACGGCACCGTAAGGATCACCGTCGAACTCACCGACTTCACCGCCCTCGGTGAACTCACCACCCGCATCGCCGACCTGGACCTCACCCATGTCGACGGCCCCTGGTGGTCGCTGCGCCCCGACTCGCCCGCCCACCGCGAGGCCAGACAGCAGGCCGTGCGCGAGGCCGTCCAGCGGGCCCGCGAGTACGCCGAGGCGCTCGGGACCCGTCTCGTCGCCCTGCTCGAACTCGCCGACGCCGACGCCGAGAACCGTCTGGCCCACCAGGCCGGCCCCGGCCGGATGCGCTCCGCCGCCTACGCCGTGGCCGCCGAGGCCGACACCGCCGCGCCCCTCGACCTCGAACCCGAGCGCCAGCACGTGTACGCCATGGTCGACGCGCGCTTCACGATGAATCCGCCGAGCCTGTAAGGAATTCAGGCAGCCGAGCGGAATTCGAATGGAAAGGCGGGGCCGCTTCCCGGGCGGTCCGGAAGAAGCCTCCGCCCCCGGGAAAATGCTCATCGGAGCGGCCCCCTGCACAATTCAACAGTTGTCAACACTCCTTCACGCAAAGGTTGTTGAGTGGTCATGCCCGGCCAATTCTCTACCCACCGGTAAGGCATAGGCTCGAAGCATGCGCCGAGCAAAGATCGTCTGTACCCTGGGCCCCGCCACCGACTCGTACGACCAGATCAAGGCATTGGTCGAAGCCGGAATGGACGTAGCCCGCCTCAACCTCAGCCACGGCACGCACGCCGAGCACGAGGAGCGTTACCACCGCGTCCGCAAGGCCGCGGACGAGACCGGTCGCAGCGTCGGCATCCTCGCCGACCTTCAAGGTCCGAAGATCCGACTCGGCCGATTCACCGAAGGACCCGTACTCCTCGAACGCGGCGACAGCTTCACCATCACCGTCGAGGACGGCGTCGAGGGCGACCGCCATCAGTGCGGGACGACGTACGAGGGGCTCGCGGAGGACGTCACCGCCGGTGAGCGCATCCTCGTGGACGACGGCAAGGTCTGCCTGGAGGTCACGTCCGTCGACGGCCCGCGCGTGCGCACGACCGTCGTCGAGGGCGGTGTGATCTCCGACCACAAGGGGCTCAACCTCCCCGGGGTCGCCGTCTCCGTCCCCGCGCTCTCCGAGAAGGACGAGGACGACCTGCGCTGGGCCCTTCGCACCGGCTGCGACGTCATCGCCCTCTCCTTCGTCCGCAGCGGACGCGACGCCGAGGACGTGCACCGGATCATGGCCGAGGAGGGCCGCCGGCTCCCGGTCATCGCCAAGGTGGAGAAGCCGCAGGCGGTGGACGCCGTGGACGACATCGTGGCCGCCTTCGACGGCATCATGGTCGCGCGCGGCGACCTCGGCGTGGAAATGCCGCTGGAGCAGGTGCCGATGGTCCAGAAGCGGGCGATCAAGCTGGCCAAGCGCAACGCCAAGCCGGTGATCGTGGCGACCCAGATGCTCGACTCGATGATCGACAACTCACGTCCGACCAGGGCCGAGGCCAGCGACGTCGCCAACGCCGTGCTCGACGGCACCGACGCGGTGATGCTGTCCGGCGAGACGAGCGTCGGCAAGCACGCCGTCGAGACGGTCCGGACGATGGCGCGTATCGTCGCGGCGGCGGAGGAGGACATGCTCGCCAAGGGCCTGCCGCCGCTGACCGAACGCAACAAGCCCCGCACCCAGGGCGGCGCGGTGGCCCGCGCGGCGGCGGAGATGGGCGACTTCCTCGGCGCCCGGTTCCTGGTCGCCTTCACCCAGTCCGGCGACACCGCCCGCCGGCTGTCCCGCTACCGCTCCCCGATCCCCCTCCTCGCCTTCACGCCCGACCCGGCGACCCGCTCCCAACTCAGCCTCACCTGGGGCGTGGAGACGTTCCTCGGGCCGAGCGTCGACACCACCGACGCGATGGTCGCCCAGGTCGACGAGCTGCTGCTGAAATACGGCCGCTGCGAGAAGGGCGACACGGTCGTCATCACGGCCGGCTCGCCCCCCGGGGTGTCCGGCACCACCAACCTGGTCCGCGTGCACCACATCGGCGACGGTTCGGACTGACGGACTGACGGACTGACGCGGCGGCCGGGCCGGAATCGAACGGTGCGGCCGGAGCGGTGCGAACGACGGAATTGTTTGTTCGTTCGGCGATTGTTCGGATGCCGAGTTCGTTCGCTCGCATGGCTACTGCACGTGAGCGATTCCGGCGATACGACGCGAAAAACGGATGTTCACGAGAACGCGAACATCCGCCGAATGGTAGTGACCTTGGATTTAGAGGAAAAGTACCCCGGGTCGGATTCGAACCGACGCTGGATGGTGTTTGAGACCATTGCCTCTACCGCTGGGCTACCGGGGCTTCCTTGGAAACAAAGGACGACGGTCACCCGCCGTGTCCCCACCTTACCGCAGCTGGGTAGGCTCTTGTCAGCAGTACCCCGCCCTGAACAAGGAGCCCCCGTGACCGCGCCCGAGTCGCCCCAGCCCGTAGACGCGCCCGACGACGACAAGTCGCACGTGCCTCCGCTGACGACCCGTGTCGTCATCGCCGAGGACGAGGCCCTGATCCGCCTCGACCTCAAGGAGATGCTGGAGGAGGAGGGCTACACGGTCGTAGGCGAGGCGGGCGACGGCGAGCAGGCCGTCGAACTGGCCCGTGAGCACCGGCCCGACCTGGTCATCCTCGACGTGAAGATGCCCAAGCTCGACGGCATCTCCGCGGCCGAGAAGATCACCGAGGAGTCGATCGCCCCGGTGCTGATGCTCACCGCCTTCTCCCAGCGCGACCTGGTCGAGCGGGCGCGGGACGCCGGTGCCATGGCGTACCTGGTGAAGCCCTTCAGCAAGAGCGACGTCGTGCCGGCGATCGAGATGGCCGTGTCCCGGTACACGCAGCTCAAGGAGCTGGAGAAGGAGGTCGCCGACCTCACTCTGCGCCTGGAGACGCGCAAGCTGGTCGACCGCGCCAAGTCGATCCTCCAGACCGAGTACGGCCTGTCGGAGCCGGCCGCGTTCCGCTGGATCCAGAAGACGTCCATGGACCGCCGCATGTCCATGCAGCAGGTCGCCGAGGCCGTCATCCAGGACGCCGAGGAGAAGAAGGCCGCGAAGGCCGACAAGGGCTGACCCCGGCCGCGTCAAGCGTGAGGCCCGCGCCCCGGTGATCCGGGACGCGGGCCTCAGCCGTTCACGCGGGTGTCTCAGTCCTCGCCGAGGTACGCCTTGCGCACCGAGTCGTCGTGGAGCAGGTCCCGGCCCGTGCCCGACAGGACGACGCTGCCGACCTCCATCACATGGCCGTGGTCGGCCAGGGACAGCGCCGCCTGGGCGTTCTGCTCGACGAGAAGGATCGTCGTGCCCTGCGACTTGAGCTCGGCGATGGTTGCCATGATCTTCTGCATCATGATCGGGGAGAGACCCATCGAGGGCTCGTCGAGCATGAGCAGCTTCGGCTGGGACATCAGCGCCCGGCCCATGGCGAGCATCTGCTGCTCACCGCCCGAAAGGGTTCCCGCGGCCTGCTTGCGGCGTTCCCCGAGGATGGGGAAGAGGTCGTAGGCGCGCTGGATGTCCTTCTCGATGCCGGTCCTGTCGCTGCGCAGGAAGGCACCGAGACGGAGGTTGTCCTCGATCGTCATGCGGGGGAAGATGTGCCGCCCCTCGGGGGAGTGCGCGAGTCCCAGCGAGACGATCTTGTGGGCGGGGATCTTCTTGAGGGACTTGCCCTCGAAGCGGATCTGGCCGCCGACCGGCTTGAGCAGACCGGACAGCGTGCGCAGGGTCGTGGTCTTGCCCGCGCCGTTGGTGCCGATCAGGGTGACGACCTCGCCGGCCTCCACCTTGAAGGAGATGCCCTTCACGGCCTCGATCTTGCCGTAGGCGACCCGGAGGTCCTCGACTTCGAGCAGTGCGGTCATCGGTCGTTCTCCTTGCCGGGCGCGTTGTCCTTCGGTGCGTCGGCTGCTGCCTCGGCGGCCCCGTCCTCCGCGGCCGCGACCTCCGCCGCCTCCTTCGTGCCCGGGTCGCCCTCGAAGGGCTCGCCGAGGTAGGCGGCGACGACGCGCTCGTCGCCCTGGACGGTCGCGCTGTCGCCCTCGACGAGCTTCTCGCCCTGGACGAGCACGGCGACCCGGTCGCAGAGGTTGAAGATGAAGCGCATGTCGTGCTCGATGACGAGGACGGCGATGCCCATGTCGCGGATGGCGAAGACCAGTTCCTCGGTGGCCCGGGTCTCCTGGGGGTTCATACCGGCGGTGGGCTCGTCGAGGAGCAGCAGGCCGGGCTCGCTGGCCAGGGCTCGCGCGATCTCCAGCTTGCGCTGCTCGCCGTAGGGGAGGTTGCGCGCGAGGTGCTCCGCCTTGCTCGCGAGCCCGACGAACTCCAGGAGTTCCATGGCGCGTGCGCGGGAGGCGGCCTCGGCCTTGTGGAAGCCGGGACCGCGCAGCAGGGCGGACCAGAGGCCTTCCTTGGTGCGGGTGTGCCGGCCGACCAGGACGTTCTCCAGGACCGTCATGTTGGCGAACAGACGGATGTTCTGGAACGTACGGGCGACGCCGGCCGCGGTGACCTTGAAGGACTTCGGCGGCAGGACCTGGCCCTTGTAGCGGACCTCGCCCTCGGTGGGCACGTACAGACCGGTCAGGCAGTTGAAGAAGGTCGTCTTGCCGGCGCCGTTGGGGCCGATGAGTCCGACGATCTCACCGCTGTTGACCTGGAGGTCCACGCCTCGTACGGCGGTGAGGCCGCCGAAGCGCATGGTGACGCCGCGGGCGTCGAGCACCGTCGTGCTGGTGGCGGCGGTGTCCTTGGTGGTGGTTTCGGTGGTCATG
Source organism: Streptomyces sp. NPDC048600 (assembly GCF_055587025.1). Lineage (NCBI taxonomy): Bacteria > Bacillati > Actinomycetota > Actinomycetes > Kitasatosporales > Streptomycetaceae > Streptomyces > Streptomyces sp. NPDC048600. The sequence continues at coordinate 10,285 of NZ_JBVJGZ010000046.1, forward strand.
TGGTCAGGCCCCTGCCTTGCCGAGGACTGTGGGAGCGGCGGCGTCCTCGTGGAACTCGAGCTGGCGGCGCCGGTTGGGGATGAGGCCCTCCGGGCGGAAGCGCATCAGCAGCACCAGCGCGAGGCCGAAGGCGAAGAGCTGGTAGTCGCCGAGGAACTGAAGCTTGGCCGGGATGAGGTAGAGCAGGGCGGCGCCGACGAGCGGGCCGCTGATGGTGCCCATGCCGCCCAGGACGACGGCCGCCAGCAGGAACGCGGAGTTCGGCGGGACGACGTGGGCGAACTGGTACTGCTCCGGCGTCACGGTGTACGTGACGTGGGCCTGCACCGTACCGGCGAGACCGGCGAGAGCGGCGCCCAGGGCGAAGGCGATGAGCTTGACCCGGAAGCCGTTGATGCCCATGGCCAGCGCGGCCGTCTCGTCCTCGCGGATGGCGATCCAGGCGCGGCCGATACGGGACTCGCTGCTGCGGCGGAAGACCACCACGACGATCAGCGTGATGAGGAGCATCAGCAGGAAGTAGTTGGCGAACCGCGCGATGGTGAAGCCGAAGATGGTGTGCTCGACGCCGAAGTCGAAGCCCAGGATGTTGAGGTTGGGGATGGCGGAGATGCCGTTGGAGCCGTTGGTGACGTCGGGGCCCGAAGTGCCGTCCAGGTTGAGGACGGTGATACGGAAGATCTCACCGAAGCCGAGGGTGACGATGGCCAGGTAGTCGCCGCGCAGACGCAGGGTCGGTGCGCCGATGATGACACCGAAGATCATGGCGACGGCCGCGCCGACCAGGGCGGAGGCCCAGAACGGCAGCTGGAGGTCGAACGGCGAGGAGGGGGACCCGGAGACCATGGCCGCGGTGTAGGCGCCGACACCGAGGAAGGCGACGTAACCGAGGTCGAGCAGGCCCGCGAGGCCGACGACGATGTTCAGACCGAGGGCCACGGTCGCGAAGATCAGGATGTAGACGCCGATCGTCGCGTACTGGTCGTCGGACTGGGTGAAGGGGAACGCGGCGGCCGCGGCGAAGGCACCGGCCATCGTGACCGTGCGGTACTTGGTGGTGAGCGCCGAGACCCGGCCCACGAGGCCGGCCTTGGCGAGAGCCGCGAAGCCGAAGGCGGCGGTGATCATGAAGCCGATGAACAGTTCGTCGTACTCGGTGCCGATGCCGTACGTGAAGACGGTCAGGCCGACGGTGAGCGCGGCGACGATGATCAGGATCTCGGCGTACGCCGGGAGCTTGCGCGCCGGAGCGGAAGTGCCGGTCGCGAGCGAGGCCTTGAGGACCGCGCCGGCTCCGCGCAGCTTGTGACGCTGATGCTCGGTCCAGCTGTCATCGGGATCGATGGGCTCGGGCCGGGGCCAGTCGAACGACAGCGAGAACGCGCCGAGCACGGCCGCGAGCGTGGCCACGCCGGCGATCCAGCCGCCGGGCTCCAGGTTCACCAGGCCGCCGAGCTGGGCGCTGATCGCGATGATCGTGTACCAGGCGGTGGCGAAGGTGCCGAACGCGGCGAGCCGCAGGGCGCTGTCGGAGCCGGCCGGGGTCAGCCAGCGCAGACCCTTGATGCCGTACGAGGAGAGGCCCAGCAGAGTGGTGAGGGCGCCGCCGATGAGGACCAGGACCTGGAGGCCGCCGGGGTAGCCGTAGACGGTGAGGTCCCCGGGGAACTCGGAGGTCCAGGTCCATGCCATGAAGGTCGAGACGACGGCGAGGGCGCCGCCGGCGGTGGCCAGGGCACGGGCGAGGGGCTGGGGGAGCCCGATCAGACCGGCGTGCTTGACGGCGTCGTCGCTGGGGGACGTCTCGGGTGCGGTTGTCTGTGTCGTCATCGGTCTCACGCCCTGTCCGCGACGCGTTCGCCGAGCAGACCCTGGGGCCTGACCAGCAGTACGAGGATGAGGAGTACGAAGGCCCAGACGTTGGCCCAGGACTGGCTGCCGAACTGCTCCATGCCGGGGATGTCGGCGATGTAGGCCGTCGACAGGGCCTCGGCGACGCCGAGGACGATGCCGCCGAGCATGGCGCCGTAGATGTTGCCGATGCCGCCGAGGACGGCCGCGGTGAAGGCCTTGAGGCCGAGGATGAAGCCCATGCGGAACTGGACCTCGCCGTACTTGAGGCCGTAGGCGACGGCTCCGACGGCGGCGAACGCGGCACCGAGGGCGAACGCGATCACGATGATGCGGTCGGTGTTGATGCCCATGAGCTTGGCGGTGTCGGGGTCCTGCGCGGTGGCCTGCATGCCGCGGCCGGTGCGGGTCTTCATCACGAAGTACGCGAGGATCGCCATGCTGATGGGAGCGGCGACGAGGAGGAAGACGTCGCCGGTCTGGATCGTGACGTTGCCGATCTCGAAGGGGCCGCCCTCGATCTGCGGGAAGGTGATCGCGGAGTTCGCGTCCGGGTACCAGGCCCAGACCGCCTGCTGCAGGGCGAGCGAGAGGCCGATGGCCGTGATCAGCGGGGCGAGGCGTGGAGCGGTACGCAGGGGACGGTAGGCGAACCGTTCCGCCCCCATGGCGACAAGCACGGCGACGATGATGCCGCCTATGAGCATGAGGGGCAGAGCCACCCACATCGACGTGCCGTCGGGCAGCACGTAGAGCCAGACTGTGAGGGCACCGAACCCGCCCACCATGAAGATCTCACCGTGGGCGAAGTTGATGAGCTGGACGATGCCATAGACCATTGTGTAGCCAATGGCGACCAGCCCGTACATGGATCCTAGTAGCAGGCCGTTGACCAGCTGCTGCGGCAGTTCGTTCACCGCATGTCCTCCGAGACGTTTCGGATGATTCGACGGATGGGACCGGATGCGAGTCCGCGCGGGGCGCCAGTGTTGCAGCGCCCCGCGCGGCTCAGGGGTGGTGCGTGAGGAGGTGTCAGCCGGTGTAGGTGCCGGACTTGACCGGGGCCCACTTGCCGTCCTTGACGGCGTACACGGTGAGCTGCTTGTTGGTCGCGTCACCGAACTCGTCGAAGGAGACCGTGCCGGTCACACCGTCGAAGGAGACGCCCTGCATGGCCTCGGTGACCTTGGCACGCGCGTCGTCCGGGAGCTTGCCGCCGTTGTCCTCGACGACCTTCTTCACGGCCTCGATGATCGCCCAGGCGGAGTCGTAGGAGTAGCCGCCGTAGGCCTCGAAGGCCTCCTTGTAGCCCGCGGCCTTGTAGTTGGCGACGAACTCCTTCGCCGAGGGCAGTTCCTCGACCGGGGCGCCGACCGAGGTGGCCAGGTCGCCGGTGCCGGCGGCGCCGGTCAGCGAGATGAAGTCGGCGCTGTAGATGCCGTCACCGCCGACGAGCGGGATCTTGGAACCGGCGGCCTTGATCTGCTTGCTGAGCGGGCCGGCCTGCGGGTACTCGCCGCCGTAGTAGACGACGTCCGCGCCGCTGCTCTTGACCTCGGTGGCCACCGCGGAGAAGTCCTTGGTGTCGGGGTCGATGTGCTCGGTGCCGACGACCTTGCCGCCGAGCTTCTTGAACTCCTCGGTGAAGGTCGACGCCAGGCCGGCGCCGTAGGTCTTCTTGTCGTCGATGACGAAGACCTTCTTCTTCTTGGCGTCGTTGTAGACGTACTGCGCGGCGAACGGGCCCTGGATGGCGTCCGTGGTCGCGGTGCGGAAGTACGACTTGTAGGTGCGCGCCTTCGTCTTCTGCCAGTCCGCGCCCTGGGTGAGGGCGGGGTTGGTGTTGGCGGGCGAGACCTCGACCAGCTTGGCGTCGTCGAAGACCTTCTGCATGGACTCGGCCACGGAGGAGTTCAGCGGGCCGACGACACCGAGGACGTCCTTGTTGGCGACGAGCTTGGTGGCGTTCTGCTGGCCGGAGGACGGCTGGGCCTGGTCGTCCAGGGCCTGGACCTCGAAGGTCACACCTTCGACGTACTTCTCCTTGTTGGCCGTCTTGGCGGCGAGGTCGACGGAGTTCTTGATGCCGAGACCCAGCGCGGAGAGGTCACCCGTCAGGGGGGCGTCGACACCGATGACGACCTTGGTGGTGCCCGAGGCGCCGCTGTTGTCCGAGCCGCCGCCGTTCTCGTCGCGCGAGCCGCAGGCGGTGAGGGTGAGAGCTCCCGCTGCCAGCGCGGCGGTAATGGCGATGAGCGAACGTTGACGCACGATCCAGTCCTTTCCCTGGCGCGGCCCTCCCTGGTGGGAGAGCCGAGTCGAGCGCTGGGGCCGAAGTGACTTCGATTCCGTTGGCGCGGTGACTGGGCGTGACTCTAAGCGTGGGTGGGGAACTGGGAGGAGTGCCTGACGAAGGCTGTGACTCTCTTGTTATGACACGAGGTAATGCAGAGCGGTACTTCCTGGGGGGAAGCGCGGAATTCTAGCCGATTCGCGAAGTCTGCATTGTGAGACGCGCAGGACGGACTCCGTCACCAACAGGAGTGATCTAGCGTTTTGGTGATGTCGCAAACTCGTTGCTGCAGGCTACTTGCAGAGCGCCCGCCAGATCCTGTGCGTAGGGGGTGCCGAGGATGAAGCTGTGCGTCTGTATTGCGCGCGCATTACGTAGAGTTACGTCGAGGAAAGGGAGCCCGGCGCTCCGGGGTACTTTCCCGCATTCCGTCACCCACATGCTGATGCGGATCTTGTAGGGGATTTGGGCCCTTGTCCGGAAAGGCGGGCGAGGATTCGATGTCATGGAAAGGCCGGAGTACGGCTGAGATATCCGCAGCACCGTAATCTGTGGACCGGATGCCACGTTCAGCGAGATTTCGAAGGCGAAACTACCCCTCGGGGCACTGGATGGTGGGGTCGCGGGGCCGACATAGTCGACTCTGACCACCTGTGAGGGGTAGGGCGGCGCTGCCTTCGGTGGCGGCTCCGGCCGGGTGGCGTAGAGGTAGCCGCCCGCGACGAGGAGGGCGGCGGCGCTCGCGCCCGCGATCAGGGCGCGGCGGGCGGGGCCGCCGCGCGGGAGCAGCGGAGGGCGCGCCTTCAACAGGGGCCGCTCCAGGGTCCCTTCGCCCGGTTCGACGGGGCCTGTGCCGCTCAACTCCACGGCCCCCCGGTCGGTTCGCCCGCGCGGTGGCGATCGGCGCAGTGCCGGTGGGCCTGACGGTCTATCAACCGCCTTGCGGCCGCGGAGCCGTGACGCTCCCGTTCGGCGCGGGCGGCATCGACGACAGCGATGAGGATCTCGTACTGCCCGTTGGAGAGGCCCATCGACTGGTAGTCCCCGTACGTGCCGCTGTCGAGGACCTCGCGCGACCAGTGGGCGACGATCCGGGCGCACAGGTCGGCAGGCGTGGTGGTGTGCGGCGACTGCGCCCCGGAGGCGGCCGCCTCGTCCGCCGGCCGGTCCGCGTCGGCGCATCCGGAGATCAGCGGGCCGGACAACAGGAGTGCCCCGCACAGCGCCGCTCCCCACGAGAGGTGCCCTCTCGTTGTCATGTACCGACGTTATGCCTCCGCGCGTACGGGATCAACGGGGTGGCGGCGCGGCGTCCTTGGACGGGCGGGGTTTGGCGTGATCGTTTCGGGTCGGGCCGGGGACCTTGCCGTCCACAGGGCGCATGCGGAACCGCGCGGGACGTGGTTGCCTCGCGGCGGGTCTGCCGGGCCGGGTGGCCCGGGGCGGGGGCAGGGCCCGCGTGGGTCGCGTACGTCGCGACCCACGCGGGCTTCGCCGGCTGACTACCGGCGGCCGTCGTCCGGTGCCGGGTGACCGCCGGTCTCCGTGCGGTGCGGGGTGTCCGTCGGTCTCCGTCCGGTGCCGGTCAGGCCTGGGCGCCCACCCGCTCCGCGTCCTTGGGGCCGACGTCGCGCAGCAGGCAGGTCAGCCGCGCGCTGCACACGCGCCGCCCCTCCTCGTCGCTGATCACGATCTCGTACGTCGCCGTGGACCGGCCCTGGTGGACGGGCGTGGCCACACCGGTGACGACGCCGGAGCGCACGCCGCGGTGGTGCGTGCAGTTCAGGTCGACACCGACGGCGATCTTCGAGACGCCGCCGTGCAGCATCGAGCCGATCGAGCCGAGGGTCTCGGCCAGCACCGCGGAAGCGCCACCGTGCAGCAGGCCGTACGGCTGGGTGTTGCCCTCGACCGGCATGGTGCCGACGACCCGCTCGGCGGAGGCCTCCACGATCTGGACGCCCATGCGCGTGCCGAGATGCCCCGCGGAGAACAGGGCGGGCAGGTCGACGCCGAGGGCCGCGTACTCGTCGAGGACCTCCTGCGGGAACTTCACGTGCTGCTGCTCGCCCATGGACCCGGCTCCGTTCGTTCGGCCAATACGTCACTCTCGGCTGAGCAAACGCTCAGTCGGTCGCCGATTGTTCCAGACGGACCACTACGGACTTGCTGGCCGGGGTGTTGCTGGTGTCCGCGGTGGCGTCCAGCGGGACGAGCACGTTGGTCTCCGGGTAGTAGGCGGCCGCGCAGCCCCGCGCGGTCGGGTAGAGCACGACCCGGAAGCCCGGCGCGCGACGCTCCACGCCGTCCCGCCACTCGCTCACCAGGTCCACGTACGCGCCGTCGGCGACCCCGAGGGCCCGCGCGTCCTCGGCGTTGACCAGGACCACGCGCCGGCCGCCCCGGATGCCCCGGTAGCGGTCGTCCAGGCCGTAGATCGTGGTGTTGTACTGGTCGTGCGAGCGCAGCGTCTGGAGCAGCAGCCGTCCCTCGGGCAGGTCGGGGAACTCCACCGGCGCGGCGGTGAAGTTGGCCTTGCCGGTCGCGGTGGGGAAGCGGCGCTCGTCGCGCGGGGCGTGCGGCAGCGTGAAGCCGCCGGGTTGCTCCACGCGCGCGTTGAAGTCCTCGAAGCCGGGGATCACGCGCGCGATGCGGTCCCGGATCGCGGCGTAGTCCTTCTCGAACTCCTCCCACGGTGTGTTCGACCCCTCGCCCAGCACCCGCCGCGCCAGCCGGCACACGATCGCCGGCTCCGACAGCAACTGCCTGCCCGCGGGCTCCAGGCGGCCCCGGGAGGCGTGCACCATGCCCATCGAGTCCTCGACGGTCACGAACTGCTCGCCGCCGCCCTGGACGTCGCGCTCGGTACGGCCCAGCGTCGGCAGGATCAGGGCACGCGCGCCCGTGACCGCGTGCGAGCGGTTCAGCTTGGTCGACACATGCACGGTCAGCCGGGCGCGCCGCATGGCCGCCTCGGTGACGTCGGTGTCGGGGGAGGCGGAGACGAAGTTGCCGCCCATGGCGAAGAAGACCTTCGCCTCGCCGTCGCGCAGCGCCTGGATCGCGCGGACGACGTCGAAGCCGTGCTCGCGCGGGGGCGCGAACCCGAACTCCTTCTCCAGGGCGTCGAGGAAGGCGGGCGCGGGCCGTTCGAAGATGCCCATCGTGCGGTCGCCCTGCACGTTGGAGTGGCCGCGCACCGGGCACACGCCCGCGCCGGGGCGGCCGATGTTGCCGCGCAGCAGCAGGAAGTTGACCACCTCGCGGATGGTCGGCACCGCGTGCTTGTGCTGGGTGAGGCCCATCGCCCAGCACACGATCGTGCGCCTGGACGCCAGCACCATCTCCAGGGCCCGCTCGATCTCCTGGCGCGACAGGCCGGTCGCCGCGAGGGTCTCGTCCCAGTCGGCGGCGCGGGCGGCCTCGGCGAACTCCTCGAAGCCATGGGTGTGCTCGCGCACGAACAGCTCGTCGACGCCGCCCTCGGTCTGAAGGATCAGCTTGTTGAGGAGACGGAACAGGGCCTGGTCGCCGCCGATGCGGATCTGGAGGAACAGATCGGTGAGCGAGGCGCCGGTGGTGAGCCCCTTGGCGGTCTGCGGGTTCTTGAAGCGCTCCAGGCCCGCCTCGGGCAGCGGGTTGACGCTGATGATCCGCGCGCCGTTCGCCTTCGCCCGCTCCAGGGCGGAGAGCATGCGCGGATGGTTGGTGCCGGGGTTCTGCCCGGCCACGACGATCAGATCGGCCTGGTAAAGGTCCTCCAGCAGGACGCTGCCCTTGCCGATGCCGATGGTCTCGTTGAGCGCCGAGCCCGACGACTCGTGGCACATGTTGGAGCAGTCCGGCAGGTTGTTGGTGCCCAGCTCGCGCGCGAACAGCTGGTAGAGGAACGCGGCCTCGTTGCTGGTCCGGCCCGAGGTGTAGAACACGGCCTCGTCGGGGGAGCCGAGCGCGGCGATCTCCTCGGCGACGATGTCGAAGGCGCGCTCCCAGGTGACCGGCTCGTAGTGCTCGCCGCCCTCGGGCAGGTACATCGGGTGCGTGAGCCGGCCCTGCTGGCCCAGCCAGTAACCGCTGCGGTTCGCCAGGTCGGCGACGGGGTGCGCGGCGAAGAACTCGGGGGTCACCCGGCGCAGCGTGGCCTCCTCGGCGACCGCCTTCGCGCCGTTCTCGCAGAACTCCATCGCGTGCCGGTGGTCCGGCTCGGGCCAGGCGCAGCCCGGGCAGTCGAAGCCGTCCTTCTGGTTGACCCGCAGCAGGGTCAGCGCGGTGCGCTTGACGCCCATCTGCTGCTGCGCGACACGCAGGGTGTGCCCGATGGCCGTGAGCCCCGCCGCCGCGTGCTGCGGCTCCGCGACCTCGGGTGCGTCCTGGACCGGATCGGCGGTGGGCGGCTTCGTTGCCATGCCACGCTCTCCTTTTACTCCTGCGTGTGTGCGGTACCTCTTCGATCCTCGCACGGGGCACCGACAGCGGGAGCCGCCGGGCTTACGGGCTGTGCGGGCATGGTGCGCGGGGGGTGACGGGTTCTTTCGGGTGCGGGTGCGGGTGCGGGTGCGGGTGCGTGTGTGGGGCTGGGCGCGGGTGCTCGCGTGGCGCTCCTCGTCCCGCAGCCGCCCCCGGCGAGGGCGTGGGCGTGGCGCGTCCCCGTCCGCCGGCCGCCCCTCGAGCGGTGTCGCCCGGGAGGTGGGGGCCGAGTGTCAGTGGGGCGTGGCAGGATCGGGGGCGTGGCAGAGACAGCATCGAAGAAGACCGACAAGACCTCCGGCGACCGTCCGCGGCTGATGCTGATGGACGGGCACTCGCTGGCCTACCGCGCGTTCTTCGCGCTGCCCGCGGAGAACTTCACCACCGCGACGGGCCAGCCGACGAACGCGATCTACGGCTTCGCGTCGATGCTGGCGAACACCCTGCGCGACGAGGCGCCCACGCACTTCGCGGTGGCCTTCGACGTCTCGCGCAAGACCTGGCGCTCGGAGGAGTTCACCGAGTACAAGGCGAACCGCTCCAAGACCCCGGACGAGTTCAAGGGCCAGGTCGAGCTGATCGGCGAGCTGCTCGACGCGATGCACGTCTCCCGGTTCGCGGTCGACGGCTTCGAGGCCGACGACGTCATCGCCACGCTCGCCACCCAGGCCGAGGCCGAGGGCTTCGAGGTGCTGATCGTCACGGGCGACCGCGACTCCTTCCAGCTGGTGTCCGAGCACACCACGGTGCTGTACCCGACCAAGGGCGTCTCCGAGCTGACCCGGTTCACCCCGGAGAAGGTGTTCGAGAAGTACGCCCTGACGCCCGCGCAGTACCCGGACTTCGCCGCCCTGCGCGGCGACCCGTCCGACAACCTCCCCGGCATCCCGGGCGTCGGCGAGAAGACGGCCGCGAAGTGGATCAACCAGTTCGGTTCGTTCGCCGAGCTGGTCGAGCGCGTCGAGGAGGTCAAGGGCAAGGCCGGGCAGAACCTCCGTGACCACCTGGAGGCCGTCAAGCTCAACCGGCGGCTCACCGAGATGGTGCGCACCGTCGAGCTGCCCAAGGGAGTCGCCGACCTCGAGCGCCTGCCGTACGACCGCAAGTCCGTCGCGATGGTCCTGGACACCCTGGAGATCCGGAACCCCTCGCTGCGCGAGCGGCTGCTCGCCGTCGACCCGGGCGCCGAGGAGGCCGAGACCACCCCCGTCGTCGCCGACGGCGTCGAGGTGGAGGGCACCGTACTGGGCACCGGCGAGCTGACCGGCTGGCTCACCGAGCACGGCACCGGAGTGCTCGGCGTCGCCACGGTCGGCACCTGGGCCCTGGGCACCGGCTCGGTCGCCGAGATCGCGCTGGCCGCGCCCGACGGGGCCGCCGCCTGGTTCGACCCGTCCCAGCTGGACGAGGCCGACGAGCGCACCTGGGCGGCCTGGCTCGCGGACGAGGCCCGGCCGAAGATCTTCCACAACGCCAAGGGCGCGATGCGCGTCTTCGCCGAGCACGGCTGGAGCGTCGCCGGCGTCGGTATGGACACCGCGCTCGCCGCCTACCTGGTCAAGCCGGGCCGCCGCACCTTCGACCTGGACGCGCTGTCCCTGGAGTACCTGGGCCGCGAACTGGCCCCGGCCGCCGCAGCCGACGGACAGCTCGCCTTCGGCGCGGACGACGGCGCCGAGGCCGAGGCGCTGATGATCCAGGCCCGCGCGGTCCTCGACCTCGGCCAGGCCTTCGAGGGCCGGCTGGAGGAGGTCGGCTCCGCCGAGCTGCTGCGCGACATGGAGCTGCCGACCTCGGCGCTGCTCGCCCGGATGGAGCGGCACGGCATCGCGGCCGACCGCGCCCACCTCGAAGCCATGGAGCAGATGTTCGCCGGTGCCGTGCAGCAGGCCGTGAAGGAGGCGCACGCGGCGGCCGGGCACGAGTTCAACCTGGGCTCGCCCAAGCAGCTCCAGGAGGTCCTCTTCGGTGAGCTGGGCCTGCCCAGGACGAAGAAGACCAAGACCGGCTACACCACCGACGCCGACGCGCTGGCCTGGCTCGCGACCCAGACGGACAACGAGCTTCCGGTGATCATGCTGCGCCACCGTGAGCAGGCGAAGCTGCGGGTCACGGTCGAGGGCCTGATCAAGACCATCGCGACGGACGGCCGTATCCACACGACGTTCAACCAGACGGTGGCCGCCACGGGCCGTCTGTCGTCCACCGACCCGAACCTGCAGAACATCCCCGTCCGCACGGACGAGGGCAGGGCGATCCGCCGCGGCTTCGTGGTCGGAGAGGGCTTCGAGTCCCTCATGACGGCCGACTACAGCCAGATCGAGCTGCGCGTGATGGCCCATCTGTCCGAGGACGAGGGCCTGATCGAGGCGTTCACATCCGGCGAGGACCTGCACACCACTGTCGCCTCGCAGGTGTTCGCCGTCGAGCGATCGGCGGTGGACGCCGAGATGCGCCGCAAGATCAAGGCCATGTCGTACGGCCTGGCCTACGGTCTGTCCGCGTTCGGCCTCTCCCAGCAGCTGAACATCGAGGCCGCCGAGGCGCGCGGTCTGATGGACACCTACTTCGAGCGCTTCGGCGGGGTGCGGGACTATCTGCGCCGGGTCGTCGACGAGGCCCGGGCGACGGGCTACACGGCCACGCTGTTCGGCCGCCGCCGCTATCTGCCCGACCTCAACAGCGACAACCGCCAGCGCCGCGAGGCGGCCGAGCGGATGGCGCTGAACGCACCGATCCAGGGCACGGCGGCGGACATCGTCAAGATCGCCATGCTGCATGTGGACAAGGCCCTCCGCGAGGCGGACCTGACCTCCCGCATGCTCCTCCAGGTCCACGACGAAATCGTCCTGGAGATCGCCCCCGGCGAGCGCGAGGCCGTCGAGGAGGTCGTCCGCCGCGAGATGGCCGGCGCCGTGCACCTCCTCGCTCCGCTGGACGTCTCGGTGGGCGTGGGGGCGGACTGGGAGTCGGCGGCGCACTAGGCATACCACGCAGCCTTGTGCGACGGCCTCCGCCGGCAGTACGCCGCCGGGGGCCGTCGGCCGTTCTCCGAGCCTTCGCGGCCCTCGTCAGCCGGCCGTTCTCAGCACTACTCACCGGCCCCCGCCCGGTCCGGCCGCGTGCCGTACCCCCGGAGAGCCGTCACCCGCGTGGCCCCCGCGGGAAAGCAGATCGGCGTCTTCGGCCGTCAGGATGCGGGCATGGGTATACGCATGCTCGACCGCCGGCCGGCCCGACAGCCGCTCGCGCCGGTCCCCGCCTTCGCCGCCGGGGCAAGCACCGCCCGTATCGTCCTCGGCCCGGCCGAGGCCGTCCGTAGCGTCGCCGCGGACCTCGCCCGCGCGCTCGCCCGGTGCCGGGCCCTCGGGCCGCTCGTCCGTTTCCGCCCCCTCGTCGTCGGCCGGCTGTCCGGTACGGCTCCGTGGCGGCAGTGGGCCGATCTGGCGGGCGGCTACCTCGCCCTCCTGCTCGCCCTGCTGCCTCGCACCCGCCCGGCCGGCACGCTGACCGTGTTCGTCGCCGCGGGGCCTGCCCTCAGCGCGCCGCCCGGCTCGGCTCCCTGCTGGTCACGTCCTGAGCCGGGGCCGGGCGCCACACCCTGACCGCGACGGCGTACAGCAGGACTCCGACGAGCAGTCCGGCGCCCACCCCGAAGCACAGGGTCGGGATCAGCTCCCACGGCTTCGCGGAGGCGCCCCGCTCGGCCCACCACTGGGCCACCCGCTGGACCGCCGCCCCGAGCGCGCAGCCGCCGATCAGCGCCCCGGCCGCCCACCGGTCCCTCGCGGACAGCGACGGCAGCCCCACCGGCTCGGCGGCGGGCACCCGTCGCAGCGCCCGTGCGAGGAACACCAGGATCACCGCAGCGGCGACCGCCGAACCGCCGTACTGGAGGTACCAGAACAGCGGTGAGCCCGCGATGTCCCGGTCGAGCACGGGGAAGACGCGCAGGCCCCAGCCGTCGAAGTGCGTGAACGCGTCCCACACGACATGCGTCAGCGCTCCGAGCGCCGCGGAGACGTACCACCACGCCGCCGCCGAGGCCCGCACACGCGCGCGTGGCGCCCCGCAGCGCAGCAGCGTCGCCGTCCGGGGCCGCCGGCGTCGGGGGAGCAGCGCGACGAGCGGTTCGCGCACGAGGAGCCAGAGTCCGACCAGGGCCCACGAGACGAGCACATCGACCGTGAACACCCCGGGGAACGAGTGCGTGAACTCGCCGAACTCCATCGCCCCGGACACCGCGCCCGCCGCGTAATAGGTCAAGTCGGGCGAGAACGAACCCGCGATCAGGGCGGCCGGCATCAACGCCCCGCGGCCGGTTCCGTCGGTGCGCACGACGGGCAGCACGGCGGCCGCATGGCTCAAGGTGAACGGCAAGTGCTCTCCCTGTGAAGGATGTTGGGCCGGACCCGCACTCCTGGGCCGCCTCCGCAGTTCAGTATGCGCGACCGACCTGCGCGGAAACGGCCTCCGATGAACATCCGAACATCGACCAACGCCACATGGCCAAACGGTGAAAACGGGGCGCGAACCGGTCCACGGGGCAGGGAAGTTGTCGTAGGGTCGCGTGGTGCGGCGCACCGGAGCGAGCACCTGATCGGACGTAACGGACCTGTCCGATCAGACGCGCGGATCCGGTCGCACGAACGAACAAAGCGCTGAAATCGGGCGCCGATGCAACCGACCCCAGGCGTCGGCAGTCACAACAGGGCGAGGGCAACAAACGGAGGCGGGCGCTCAGGCGTCCACGGGAGGGTTCATTTCATGGCGGCGCAAATCGGCAGGCGTCTGCGCAAGGGGGCGGCGACGACCGCTGTGGCCGCTGTGGCGGTCGCGGCACTGTCCGCGTCCCAGGCTCCGGGAGCGACGGTCGACGACGAGGGCAGATCGACCACCGCCGACTCCCAGCCGACGCCCGACGTCGGCGCGGACGACAGCGCGACCGGCAACTCCCCGTACTACACGGACCTGCCGCCGCTGAACAGCCCGAATCCCGCCCCCACCACGTCGTCGACGGTCGCGCCGGGCGCCGGCGGGACCGAGTCCGGTATACCCGCCACCGTCCTCGACGCCTACAAGAGGGCGGCCTCCCGGCTGAACGCGTCCAAGCCCGGCTGCAACCTGCCCTGGGAGCTCCTCGCCGCCATCGGCAAGGTCGAGTCCGGACAGGCCCGCGGCGGCCGCGTCGACGCCAACGGCACCACGATCACCCCGATCCTGGGCCCGCAGCTCGACGGCAACGGCTTCGCCCTGATCAGGGACACCGACAACGGCGCCTACGACGGCAACTCGGCCTACGACCAGGCCGTCGGCCCGATGCAGTTCATCCCCTCCACCTGGGCCTGGGCGGGCAAGGACGGCAACGACGACGGTCTCAAGGACCCGAACAACATCTACGACGCCGCGCTCGCCTCCGCCCACTACCTGTGCCGCTTCGGCTGGGACCTGTCGAGCCAGGACGACCTCGACCGCGCCATCCTCAGCTACAACAACTCCACCGACTACCTCAACACGGTCCTGTCGTGGCTGGAGTACTACCGCGAGGGCGCCCACGAGATCCCGGACGGCACCGGATCGCTCCCCGGCAACCGCAGCGACACCCCGCGCGGCGAGCAGCGCCCGCCGCGCAAGCCGTCGACCCCGAGCCCGAGGCCGTCCGAGACCAAGCCGGGCCGCGAACCGCAGCTCCCGATCCCCGGCCGTCCGACGACCCCGCCCACCGGCACGCCGAGCACGCCCACCGACACCGTCCACCACTTGGAGGACGCGGGCACCGCCGAGCTCACCGCCACGGCGGGCGACGCCTTCGCCGAGACGATCAGCACCAGGGCGGAGACCCGAACCGGCAAGGCCGTCGGCAAGGTCCGCATCCGGTTCACCATCACCGGTGACACCGACGCCACCTTCACCGGCGGCGAGAACGTCGCCACGGTGCTCACCGACGCCTCGGGTGTCGCCGTGACGCCCGCGCTGCGCGCCGGGGAGAAGACCGGCACCTTCACCGTCCGCGCCGCCGTGGTCGGCCGCTCGGTCACCGGCGTCGACTACACCGCCACCGTCACCGCGCGCACCGCCGACGCCCTCGCCCGGGTCGGTGACGGCGCGCTGGTCTGCCCGGCGGGCGGCGAGTTCGCCGAGCAGGTGCAGGTGCAGGCGACCCGCCAGGGCGCGGCCGCGGGCGGCGTCGCCGCCACGGCGACCCTGATCGTGTCGGCCGACGACCCGAGTCAGAACGACAAGGGCCCCTACTTCAAGGACGCCGCCGGCAACGCCGTCCGTACGCTCGGCGGCCTCCGGACGGACGCGAACGGCCGGCTGGTGCTGCCGAAGCTGTACGCGGACGACACCGCGGGCACCTACCTCCTGCGCGTCGCCACCGACGGCGGTGCCACACTCACCGTCGAACTGACCGTGGAGGCGGCCGCGTCGCCGACGCCGACGCCGACCACCCCGGCGACCGAGACGCCCACCACGCCGACCCCCTCGGCATCGCCTTCCGCCTGACCCCGCGCATACGCACGAGGGCGCCCTCTCCGTCATGACGGCCAGGGCGCCCTCGTGCGCTGCCCCGCGCCCGTATGCGCAACGTGTTCTCTTCTCGCCTCCACGTTGCTACGGTGCCCGGATCTGACGGTCAGTCAGTCACGGTTCCGTCGCCGCCGGGAGGCCCCGCATGCGCGCCCTGATCGCCGCCGCGACCGGTCTCGCCCTCGCGTTCGCCCTCGTCCTCACGATCACGGCCCTCGGCTCGCCCAGGGGCGGGACGTCCCCGAAGCCCCTGCTGACGACGGTTCCCGCCCACCCCTGACCGCCCCGAGGGAGGCCGCGATGCGCCGTACGTCCGGACTGGTCCTGCTCGCCCTCGCCGTGTTCTTCGCGGCCCTGTCCCCCCTGCTGCGCTGGTACGCCTTCCCGCGCCTCGCCAAGGTCCCGGCGAACCAGTACCAGGACATGGTCCTGGAGGCGAAGAACGCCACCCTGCTCGACTACGGCACCATGCGCGCCCGCACGGTCCCGAAGGTGACCATCGTGCAGACGCTCAGGGGCAACGTGGAGGCGTCCGAACGGATCGAGCGCTCGGCCGGCCGCGACGTCGTCGTCTGGGACACCCTCTCCTACGTCCAGGGCCCCGACGGCCGCATGGTCTCCCGCATCCCCGAGCGGTACATCTTCGACGCCCACACCCAGGAACCCGTCCACGCCACCGGCGAGATGGTCGACGGCGATCCGGTCCGACGCGAGGGCATCGAGTTCAAATGGCCGTTCCTGACCGAAAAACGGAACTACGAGTACTTCGACGCCCAGACGCGCACCTCCGCGCCCATCCACTACAAGGGCACCCGCAGCTTCCGCGGCCTCGAGGTCTACTTCTTCGAGCAGACCGTGCCCTGGACCGAGGTGGCGTTCCCCAAGGCCATGCCCGTCAAGGGCGTCACCCCCGAGTCCGTCGCCGCCACCGGCACGACCCGCTGGTACACCACCGTCCGCAGGTTCTGGGTCGAGCCCGTCACCGGAGCGCCCGTCTACGGCGAGGAGATCCACAAGGAGGAGCTGCGCGGCGGCACCCTGCTCGGCGACCGGGACAAGGTGACGGCGTTCGCCGGGCACGTGAAGATACGCGAGGACTACATCGAGCACACCGTGGACCTGGTCGAGTCCAACCGCACCCTGGTCCTGCTCCTCACCTCCCGCCTGCCCTGGGGCTTCCTCACCCTGGGCGCCGTGCTGCTCGCCCTGGCCCTCTGGCTGGAGGCACGCGGCAGACGCCCGTCCGGACCCGCGCCGGACACGTCCTCGGCGGCCGAGCCGGTCAGCGCCTGAGCGCGGCGTTGGTGCGCCGCGTCGGCTCCGCCGTCGCCGGGTCCTCGGGCCACGGGTGCTTCGGATAGCGGCCGCGCAGTTCCGCGCGCACGCCCTTGTAGCCGTCCCGCCAGAAGGAGGCCAGATCGGCCGTCACGGCGGCCGGGCGCCCGGCGGGCGAGAGCAGATGCACCAGCACCGGCACCCCGGCGAGCCTCGGTGACTCCTGCGACCCGAACATCTCCTGGAGCTTCACCGCCAGCACCGGCCGCTCCGGATCCCCGTAGTCGATCCGGATCCTGGACCCGCTCGGCACCGTGATCCGCTCCGGTGCCAGCTCCTCCAGCCGCGCCGCGTCCCCCGAGGCCCACGGCAGCAGCCTGCCCAGCGCCTCGCCGGCGTCGATGCGGGCCAGGTCCGCCCGCCGCCGGGCGCGGCCGAGCTCCGGCTCCAGCCACTCGGCCACGCGCGTGTACAGCGCGTCGTCCGAGACATCCGGCCACGGCTCGCCCAGCCGCATGCGCAGGAAGGCCAGCCGCTGCCGCAGCACCTCGGCGTCGGCGGACCAGCGCAGCAGCCCGAACCCCTCCTGCCGCAGCCCGGTCAGCAGAGCCTCCCGGACCAGGGCGGGGTCGGCGTCCCGCAGCGGCCGCGCCGCCAGCTCGATCGCCCCCAGCCGCTCCACCCGGCGTGCCACGACGTCCCCCTCGGCCCAGTGGACCTCCTCCCGCGCGTCGAGCAGCGAGCCCGCGGCGAGCCGGGCGAGGTCCTCGTCGATGACGGCGCCGAGCTGCACACGCGCGTGCCCCCGGCCCACGGGACGGTCCGCCACGGCGACCGCGATCCAGGAGGAGCCGCGCATCGCCGAGGCCTCGGAGAGGTCGGCCCGAGTGCCGGAGGCCATGAGGTACGACCCGCCGTCGAGCCTCGCCACCCGCTCAGGAAAGGCGAGCGCGGCGACCAGACCGGCCACCCGGTCGTCACCACCGGGGGAACCCGCCGCGCCGGCCGCCCGCACGGCGTCCCGGCTGTCTGCACCCGCGATCTCCCCGGCCACGCCCTTCAGTCGCCGCACCTCACGACGCCAGCGTTCCGCGTAGGCGTCACCCCCGCGTCGGGAACTCCGCAGCGCGCCCGCTAGATCGTCCCCGTACTCGCGCGGCGCCTCCTCCGACAGCAGGGCCACGACCTCGGCGCCGGGGCCCGCCGTGTCCAGCAGGGCCCGTCCGAGCCGGGGATGCAGCCCCAGCCGCGCGAGCCGAAGCCCCCGCTCCGTGGCCCGCCCCGCGGCGTCCACCGCCCCCACCGCCGTGAGCGCCGCCCGCGCCGCCGCCATCGCCCCGGCCGGGGGCGGATCGAGGAGCGCCAGCCCCGAGGCGTCCGGATCGCCCCAGCAGGCCGCCTGAAGCGCGAACGCCGTCAGGTCGGCCACCTTGATCTCGGGAGAGGGGAACCGGGGCAGACGCGCGTCCTCGGCCTCCGCCCAGCAGCGGTACACCGCGCCGGGAGCCTGACGCCCGGCCCGGCCCGCCCGCTGCCGGCCGGCCGCCTGCGAGGCCCGCACCGTCGTCAGCGCGCTCAGCCCGCGCGCGTGGTCCACCCGCGGCTCACGCGCCAGCCCCGCGTCCACCACCACCCGCACCCCGGGCACCGTCAGAGAGGACTCCGCCACCGCCGTGGCCAGCACGACCCGGCGTCGCGCACCGGGCGACAGCACCGCGTCCTGCACGGCCGCCGGAGCCCGGCCGTGCACCTGGAGCACCTCGACATCCCCCAGGCCGCCCAGCTGCCCGGCGACCCGCGCGATCTCGCCCACCCCGGGCAGGAAGCACAGCACGTCCCCGTCGCGCTCGGCCAGCGCCCGCCGTACCGTCGCCGCCACATGGGTCAGCAGGACCGGGTCGACACGCATGCCGTGCGGGGGCCGAACCGCCCGCGCGGGCGGTGCCCAGACCACGTCCACCGGATGCGCGACCCCCCGGGCCTCGACGACCGGCGCACCGCCCAGCAACCGTGCCCAGCCCTCCGCGTCGGTCGTCGCCGACGCCGCCACGAGCCGCAGCTCGGGCCGCAGCGTCTCGCGCACGTCCCAGAGGAACGCCGCCGCCGTGTCCGCGTCGAGGTGGCGTTCGTGGCACTCGTCGAGCACCACCGCGTCCACGCCCGTCAGCTCCTGGTCCCGCTGGAGCCGCTGCAGCAGCACACCGGTCGTCACGACCTCCACACGCGCGCGTGGCCCCACGACCCGCTCGCCGCGCACGGTGTACCCGACGCTCTCGCCGAGCTTCTCGCCCAGCAGCCACGCCATCCGCCGGGCCGCCGCGCGCGCGGCGATCCGGCGCGGCTCGGCGACGACCACGCGCCGCGCGGGGCCCTCACCGAGGAGCCCCGCCAGGGCGAGCGGCACGAGCGTCGTCTTGCCCGTGCCCGGCGGCGCGACCAGGACGGCCGTACCCCGCGTGTCCAGGGCGTCGACCAGTTCGGGCAGGGCCGCGCGTACGGGCAGGGCGTCCAGGGCGTCGTAACGGATCACCCGATCAGTGTCGTACGTCGTCGTACGTCCCGGAACGCTCGGTCGATCGGTCTCCCATGCTCATTCGGCCCGGAACGGTCCTCCGGCCGCGAGTGCGAGCCTGCAGGCGTACACTCGCGGCCGGTCCCGCGGTTCTGTTCGTTTCCGCTTGGTAAGCGCCCGTCAGTCCCGTTCGCACACGAAGATGGCCGTGCCCGGGATCAGATGGCCGCGCAGCGGGGACCAGCCGCCCCACTCGGACGTGTTCCAGGCCGGCCACTCCGGCTCCACCAGGTCCACCAGCCTGAGCCCGGCGGCGACGATGTCCCGCACCCGGTCGCCGACCGTCCGGTGGTGCTCGACATAGACCGCGCTGCCGTCCTCTTCCTGCTCTACGTACGGCGTGCGGTCGAAGTAGGAGGCGGACACGCTCAGCCCCTCGGGGCCGGGCTCGTCGGGGAACGCCCAGCGGATCGGGTGGGTCACCGAGAAGACGAACCGGCCGCCGGGACGCAGCACACGACGCACCTCCCGCAGCACCTGGACCGGGTCGGCGACGAAGGGCAGCGCCCCGTACGCCGAGCACGCCAGGTCGAAGGAGGCGTCGGCGAAGGGCAGGGCACCGGCGTCGGCACACACCAGAGGGAACGTTCCGCCGATACGCAGCGCGTGCTGGAGCTGGCGGTGGGAGAGATCCAGGGCGACCGGGCGGGCGCCCTGCTCGGCCAGCCAGCGTGAGCACTGCGCCGCGCCGGCGCCGATCTCCAGGACGTCCTTGCCCTTCAGCTCCTCGGGCGGGCCGAGCAGCTCCGCCTCGACCTCGTCGAGGCCCTCGGGACCCCAGACGAAGCGGTCGTCCCCGAGGAACGTGCCGTGCTCGATCTGGTACTCGTCGGCGTTGCGGTCCCACCAGCCACGGTTCGCGCGGGAACTCTCCGCAGCCCCGGCCTCACGCCGGGTGGCCTCCGGCTCGGCGGCCGCGGACTCGGCAGACACGGACTCTTGGATGATCGGCTCCCTCGTCGTACTCTTCCGTCCAACCCGTTCCGGGGAGGGCCCTCACGACAGGCGTGCCCCGGGCTCCGCGTGGCCTCGGAAGACTGAATTTGTGCCGGATATGCGGTGTTCCGCCCCGGGTGTGCGCCTTCGCGCATTGACCCTGCCCGGCTGCCCCCGTATGCTACAAGTTGCGCTGCGGGCCTGCGCACCTCAGACGTAGCAGGCTGCGCTTGCATCTGTTGTATGTCCCCTCGGTTGTCGAGGCGTGCCACCGTTTTTCCAGGTGGGGCGCTTCCTAAGCTGTCCGGCTTCTGCAGAGCGAAACGGGCTCCGGCGTAGCAGTACCTACGACTTCAATGTCCGTACCGGAGCCCTTTCCCACATGACGAGCAGCACCGAGACCACCGCCACCACCCCGCAGGTTGCGGTCAACGACATCGGTAACGAGGAAGCCTTCCTCGCCGCTATCGACGAGACGATCAAGTACTTCAACGATGGCGACATCGTCGACGGCGTCATCGTCAAGGTTGACCGGGACGAGGTTCTCCTCGACATCGGTTACAAGACCGAAGGTGTCATCCCGAGCCGCGAGCTCTCGATCAAGCACGACGTCGACCCGAACGAGGTCGTGGCCGTCGGCGACGAGATCGAGGCCCTGGTCCTCCAGAAGGAGGACAAGGAAGGCCGCCTGATCCTCTCGAAGAAGCGCGCCCAGTACGAGCGTGCCTGGGGCACCATCGAGAAGATCAAGGAAGAGGACGGCATCGTCACCGGTACCGTCATCGAGGTCGTCAAGGGTGGTCTCATCCTCGACATCGGCCTCCGCGGCTTCCTCCCGGCCTCCCTGGTCGAGATGCGCCGTGTTCGCGACCTCCAGCCGTACGTCGGCAAGGAGCTCGAGGCGAAGATCATCGAGCTGGACAAGAACCGCAACAACGTGGTCCTGTCCCGCCGTGCCTGGCTGGAGCAGACCCAGTCCGAGGTCCGCCAGACGTTCCTCACGACCCTCCAGAAGGGTCAGGTCCGTTCCGGCGTCGTCTCCTCGATCGTCAACTTCGGTGCCTTCGTGGACCTGGGTGGCGTCGACGGTCTGGTCCACGTCTCCGAGCTGTCCTGGAAGCACATCGACCACCCGTCCGAGGTTGTCGAGGTCGGCCAGGAAGTCACCGTCGAGGTCCTCGACGTCGACATGGACCGCGAGCGCGTCTCCCTGTCGCTGAAGGCGACCCAGGAAGACCCGTGGCAGCAGTTCGCCCGCACCCACCAGATCGGCCAGGTCGTGCCCGGCAAGGTCACGAAGCTGGTTCCGTTCGGTGCGTTCGTCCGCGTCGACGAGGGCATCGAGGGTCTGGTCCACATCTCCGAGCTGGCCGAGCGCCACGTGGAGATCCCGGAGCAGGTCGTCCAGGTCAACGACGAGATCTTCGTCAAGGTCATCGACATCGACCTCGAGCGTCGCCGCATCAGCCTCTCGCTGAAGCAGGCCAACGAGGCCTTCGGTGCCGACCCGGCCACGGTCGAGTTCGACCCGACCCTGTACGGCATGGCCGCGTCCTACGACGACCAGGGCAACTACATCTACCCCGAGGGCTTCGACCCCGAGACCAACGACTGGCTCGAGGGCTACGAGACCCAGCGGGAGACGTGGGAGCACCAGTACGCCGAGGCGCAGACCCGCTTCGAGCAGCACCAGAAGCAGGTCATCAAGTCCCGTGAGGCCGACGAGGCTGCTGCCGCCGAGGGCGGCGAGGCTGCGGCTCCGGCCGCGACCGGTGGCTCGTACTCCTCCGAGGGTGGCGACAACTCCGGCGCTCTGGCGTCGGACGAGGCGCTGGCTGCCCTGCGCGAGAAGCTGGCGGGCGGCCAGAGCTGAACCGCTCGCCGCTGACGTCTAGCAGTTGATCCGAGAGGCCGCACCTTCCAGGTGCGGCCTCTTGGTCTTTCTTCGCCCGTGGTGAGTGTGTGTCTGCGGGGCGGTCATGGTTGATCGCGCAGTTCCCCGCGTCCCTTGCGGGGCGGGGGAATGCGCACGCGCTGTGCCTTGTTGTTCACGAGGACACGAGGAGGAGCGGTCACTGTGCTTGATCCGCAGGGTTTGTACACGTGGGAGCCGAAGGGCCTGGCCGTCGTCGACATGGCGCTCGCCCAGGAGTCCGCCGGCCTTGTCATGCTCTACCACTTCGACGGATACATCGACGCGGGCGAGACCGGCGACCAGATCGTCGACCGGCTCCTCGACACGCTGCCCCACCAGGTCGTCGCGCGCTTCGACCACGACCGGCTCGTGGACTACCGGGCCCGTCGCCCGCTGCTCACCTTCCGGCGCGACCGCTGGACCGCGTACGACGAACCGAGCATCGTGGTCCGCCTTGTCCAGGACGCCACCGGGGCGCCCTTCCTGCTGCTGTCCGGCCCCGAGCCGGACGTCGAGTGGGAGCGTTTCGCGGCAGCCGTCGCGCAGATCGTCGAGCGGCTGGGCGTCCGTCTCGCCGTGAACTTCCACGGCATTCCGATGGGCGTGCCGCACACCCGCCCCGTCGGCCTCACGCCGCACGGCAACCGGACCGACCTGGTCCCCGGCCATCGCAGCCCCTTCGACGAGGCGCAGGTGCCGGGCAGCGCCGAGGCGCTGGTCGAGTACCGCCTCATGGAGGCCGGCCACGACGTCCTCGGCGTCGCCGCCCATGTCCCGCACTACATCGCCCGCTCCGCCTACCCCGACGCGGCCCTGACCGTGCTGGAGGCCATCACGGCCGCCACCGGGCTGGTCCTGCCGGGTATCGCGCACGCCCTGCGCACGGAGGCCCAGGTCACCCAGACCGAGATCGACCGGCAGATCAGGGAGGGCGACGAGGAGCTGACCGCGCTCGTCCAGGGCCTCGAGCACCAGTACGACGCGGTCGCGGGCGCGGAGACCCGGGGCAACATGCTCGCCGAACCGGCCGACATCCCGTCGGCGGACGAGATCGGCCGCGAGTTCGAGCGGTTCCTGGCGGAGCGGGAGGGCGACGCCTGAGCTCGGCCGGGCCCGGTGGGCCCGGCGGAACCGCCGTCTGCGTCGGACCCGGCACGGGCCCTGTCGGTGCCAGGCCCTAAGCTCGGCCCATGTTGACAGTGGGCCTGACCGGCGGCATCGGTGCCGGCAAGAGCGAGGTGTCCCGGCTGCTCGTGGAGTGCGGGGCGGTGCTGATCGACGCGGACCGCATCGCGCGCGAGGTCGTCGAGCCCGGGACTCCGGGGCTCGCCGCGGTGGTCGACGCCTTCGGCGAAGAGGTGCTCGCCGAGGACGGCAGCCTCGACCGGCCCAGGCTCGGCGCGATCGTGTTCGGCGACCCGGAGAAGCTCGCGCTGCTCAACTCCCTCGTCCACCCCCTCGTCGGCGCGCGCTCCCGCGAGCTGGAGGACGCCGCACCCGAGGACGCCGTCGTCGTCCACGACGTGCCCCTGCTGACCGAGAACGGCTTGGCCGGGATGTACGACCTGGTGATCGTCGTCGACGCCGCTCCCGGGACACAGCTCGACCGGCTCGTACGGCTGCGCGGCATGACCGAGGAGGACGCACGCGCGCGAATGGCCGCGCAGGCCACCCGCGACCAGCGCCGGGAGATCGCCGACGTCCTCATCGACAACGACGTGCCGCTTCCCGAGCTCCGTCGCCGGGTACACGAAGTGTGGGAGGACCTCGCGGAGCGTGCCCGCGACCGCGTCGGCCGCTCCTGAGCCGTCCGAGGGGCGTGTGCGAGCCGTCCCGAGGGGCCCGTGGCGGTGAGGCGGAGAGAAGGGCGGGGAATAGCGTTGTCCGCTGCGGGCGTTGGAACGATCCAGCGTGGGAAGGACTGTGCCGTGCCCGAGACCAGCGGTTCGACCGGACGTACTCCGGAGACGCATGTCATCGACTTCCGTGCCGCGGAGCAACTGCTCGCCGCGCGGGACCCCGGCGGCGCGGTGAAGCTGCTCGACCGGGTCATCGCCGAGCATCCGGAGAACACCGCCGCCCGGCTGCTGAGGGCCCGTGCCTTCTTCGCCCGGGCACAACTGCGGGCCGCCGAACTGGAGTTCACCATCGTCCTGGAGCGCGAGCCCGACAACGCCTTCGCCCACTTCGCGCTCGCCCGCACCTACGAGCGCCAGGCGCGCCCCGACGTGGCCAAGCGCCACTTCCGGCTGGCGGCCGCGCTCGACCCGAACCCCGAGTACGTGAAGGCGGCACGCTTCGACACATGACCGCCGCTCACCGGCCACCGCCCTCGGGCGGCCGGTACGGCGGAACATCAGGGCCCGGCTGATAGTGCGGGCCCTGTCGTATGTGCCGCAGCACGACGGCCAGGTCGACGGTGGCCACCAGCCACAGCGCGGCGCACGCCGCCGCCCACCCGATCCGGTCCGCCAGCGCGAACGCGGCCGTGCCGAAGATCGCCCAGGCCACACCCCACAGGCTCAGCCAGAACCGCATCCGCAGGGCACTGCGCGCGGTCATCGGTTCACTGCCCGTACGCATCGCTGTCGTCACTCCCTGTTTGAAACGTACTCCCGCCCGGGGTGTTCTCCAAGGCGTGCGGAGAGGGGACGGAGGGAGAGGGAGCGGCGGGCTGCGCGGATCCGGCGCGGCCGGTCGCGCCGGAGCTCGGGCGGACCCCGCCGATGCCGGAAGGGTTGCCTCGGGCAGCCTCGCTCACACGAAGGAGTGAAAGTGTGCGAGCGGGGAACGGCCGTGCGGACGCGGGCCGTTGGACGGGCATGAGGCTGGAAATGCGAGAAGGGTACGAAGGTACGGGACCGGGTGCGATCACCCCCGACGGCTGTGCGGTCGAGCTCTACTCCCGGCTGCCGGCCGGCGACGAGCCGGACGTCGTCACCGCGGCCGTCCCGGCGGGCGCGAGCATCCTGGAGCTGGGCAGCGGTGTGGGACGCATGACGCATCCCCTGCTGGAGCGCGGCTTCACGGTCACCGCGGTGGACGAGTCACCGGACATGCTCGCCCGTGTCCGCGGCGCCCGCACGATATGCGGTGCCATCGAGGACCTCGACCTCGGCGAGACCTTCGACGTCGTGATGCTCGCCTCGTTCCTCGTCCACGCCGGGGACGCCGACGTGCGGCGGGGCATGCTGCGCACCTGCGCCCGGCATGTCGCCGACGGCGGCTGTGTGCTCATCCAGCGGGAAGGGGCGGACTATCACACCGATCTGCCGCGCGAGCGGGTCGATCCCAGCGGCTTCACCGTACGGATCGTGTCCGCGGACCCGGTCGGCGACGGCGTGCACTCGGTCCGCGCCGAGTACGAGTTCCCGGACGCCGTGTGGACCCAGACCTTTCTGTCCCGGCCCCTGACGACGGAGCAGTTCGAGGACGCGCTGGGGGAGGCGGGGCTGAGAGCGGACAAGTACCTGACGCCGGACGGGATATGGGTGCGCGCGGTGCGGGACCCGGCGAGAGGGGGCCAGGGCGACTGAGCGGGGCTGTCGGCAAGTGGGGCGAGCGCCCCAGGGGCAAGTCGAGCGACCCCGGGGCGAGTCGAGCGACCCAGGGGCGAGAGAGGCGGAGAAAGCCGCCTGGAGAGCGATGAGTTCGGGCAGGCGTGCGGGTCTAGCCCTGTGACAACACCACAGACCCTCGCGCACAGGAGGACCTCATGTCCGAGACCACCGCTCGTGTCACCGCTGCTGCTTCCGCCACCTCCGTAGTCGGCGGTCCCTCCGTCATCGGCGGTTCCTCCGTCACCCGTGGCACGAGCGTCGCCGAGTCCGCCACTGCACGCGGCCGACGGGCCCGGATCGCGCTGCGGGGTCTTCAGATCGTGCTCGCGCTGTTCTTCGGGATCGCGAGCGCATTGCCCAAGCTGGTCGGTCACTCCTCCGCGACCGAGATCTTCGACCAGATGGGCTGGAGCAGTGAGGGCATGTACACCGTGGGCGCGCTGGAACTGGCCGGTGCGATTGCTCTGCTGCTGCCGGTGCTCCAGTCCGTGGCGGCCATGGCGCTCAGCGGTCTGATGGTCGGGGCGTTCTACTTCCAGATGGCCGCGTTCGACGGGGAGAACGCGGCCACCCCGCTCATCCTGATCGTGCCGCTCGCCCTGATCGCCTGGGCCCGGCGTGGTCACAACACCGAGCTGCTGCGTCTGGTGCGGAAGGGCGGATGACGGGAGGGGAGCCGGGTTCGGCGCGGCTCCGGCGGGCTCACCCCGAGGGGAGCCGGGGCGGGCACGGTTCCGGTGGGCTCACCCCGAGGACGTCACTCCTCTCGGGGCGAGCGGCCTCCCGGGAGGAAGCCCAGTCCGCCGTTTCCGCGCAGCCTTTCCAGCTCGCGGCGGTCCCGCTTGGTGGGTCGGCCCGCGCCGCGGTCGCGGATGCCGGCCGGGGCAACTGCCTCGCGGGGCGGCGGGGGCGGGCTGTTGTCCACGTAGCACTGGACCGCGATCGGGGCGCCGACCCGCTTGCGGATCAGCCGCTTCACGATGACGACCCGCTCCCGGCCCTCCTGCAGGACGCGCACCTCGTCGCCCACGCGCAGGGAGTGCGCGGGCTTGACCCGCTCGCCGTTCACCCTGACGTGGCCGCCTTTGCAGGCCGTGGCTCCGACGGACCGGGTCTTGACCAGGCGGACGGACCAGATCCAGCTGTCGACGCGCACGCTCTCGCCACCGGCGGGCCCTGCCGCCTCGGCCGCGGCAACCGCCGCCGCGGTCTTCGGGTCGGGCTGCGGGGCAGCGTCGTCGGCGCCGGGGGGCTGGATGTCGTCCGGGTCCTGGGAAGCCATGACATCGACCTTAGCTCTAAGAGAGGAAGGAGCTGGACTCGTTTTCCCCAGGCTGTCGGACAGCGTGGGAGGGGTGGCCGAAGGGTCGGGCGCGGTTCTCGGGGCCCTGCTCCCGCCCGCCCTACCGTGGAGACATGTCCCCTGACCCCGAAGCCACCGTTCCCTCCGACCCGGCCACGGCACCCTCCGGTCCCACCACGCCATCGGCGCTCCCGCTCCCCGGTCTCGGTGCCCTCCGGGATCTCGCTGCCCTGGACCGGCGCATCGCGGACTGCCGGGCCTGTCCGAGGCTCGTGGAATGGCGGGAGGAGGTGGCACGGGAGAAGCGGGCGGCGTTCGCGGACTGGACCTACTGGGGGCGTCCGGTGCCGGGGTTCGGGCCGGATGACGCGGCGCTGCTGATCGTGGGGCTGGCTCCGGCGGCGCACGGGGGCAATCGCACCGGGCGGATGTTCACGGGGGACCGGTCGGGGGACGTGTTGTACCAGGCGCTGTACGACGTGGGGCTGGCGTCCCAGCCGACCTCGGTCGCGGTCGGGGACGGACTGGAGCTCCACGGGGTACGGGTGACGGCGCCCGTGCACTGCGCGCCGCCCGCCAACCGGCCCACGCCGGGGGAGCGGGACATGTGCCGGGCGTGGCTGGTGCGGGAGCTGCGGCTGCTCCGGCCGACACTGCGGGCCGTGGTCGTGCTGGGGGCGTTCGGCTGGCAGGCCGCGCTGCCGGCGCTGGCGGAGGCGGGCTGGACGGTGCCGAGGCCGCGGCCGGTGTTCGGGCACGGAGCGTGGGTGAGCCTCCGGGACGGCGAGGGCGGTGACGACCTCACGGTCTTCGGCTGCTTCCATGTCAGCCAGCGCAACACGTTCACCGGCCGACTGACCCCGGCGATGCTGCGGCAGGTGCTGAGGGCGGCTGCCGGGGCGGCGGGGCTGGCGACAGTCGGCGACGGGCCGGGTGAGGGGCTCTGAGCGGCACGGCGTGAGGAGGAAGGGAACCACCTTCGCCCGGGGCATCCCGGACTCGGTGGCCTGCCCTGCCCCGGGTCGGGTGCCTCAGGGCCGCCACTCGTACCGTACGTCCGGCTCCCGCTCCTCGTTGCCGCTGCCGTCGGTGTGCTCGACGGCGCGGAAGCCGTGGCGTTCGTAGAAGCGGTGGGCGGGCTGGTTGACCTGGAAGGTCCACAGGCCGAGGCCTCGCGGGCTGCGTTCCTTGGCGAGGGCGAGGAGCCGGTCGCCGATGCCGCGGCCGCGCCAGTCGGGGGCGAGGTAGAGCTGCGAGACCGTCTCGCCGTCGAGCACCATCATGCCGACGACCGTGCCCCGCGCCTCCGCGACCCAGGTCTCCCGCCGGGGCACCACCACATCGCGTATGTAGGCGCGGACCTCGTCGTCGGTGTGGGGGCGTACGACGGTCGGCAGGGCGGTGTCGAAGGACCGGAGGTAGACCTCGGCCACGGCCTCCGCGTCGGCGCCGCCCGCCCGCCGCAGGGTGACGGCCTCCGCCTCGGGGACGACGGCCGTGGCCGTGATCTCCACCAACTGTCCGGTGTAGCCGAGGCAGGCCACGCCGAGCAGCGTCGACGAGTGGGGCCCCGTGCTCAGCCCGGACGCCTCGACGACTTCCCAAACCGCGTGCAGCGCCGAGGGGTCACCGGCCACGACGTACACCTCGGTCGACACGACATGGGCGAAGTCGCTGCCCACGGAACGCAGTTGCTCACCGAGGTTGGCGAGCACCTGCTCCGCCTGCCGCACCGGGTCTCCCGGCCCGACCAGCTTGCCTTCGGCGTCCAGAGGCACCGAACCGGCGAGAAAGGCCAGCTTCGTACCGGCCTCGACCACGGACGCGTGGGAGTAGACGGGCGGCGGGAAGAGGGTGGGGACGGTGACGCGCCGGATCATACGGAGGGGCTCCTCGACGATGTTGGAAGGGGAAGGCCGGTCGCCCGTCGGGGGCGGCGCGGACCGGGGCATCCCCAGATCATCCGGCTCGCGCCCGCTCCCCGCACCCGCTTTACGGCGCGGCGGTCGAGCACGGCAATCGACCGAGCCCCGGCACGGGATCCGCGCCGTCCCCTCGCTCGACGGACCGGGCCCGCTCCCGCCCGGCGCGGAATCTGTGTCGCCCCAGCCGGGCCGGCCCGCATACGCTGCCGACGCCCCGCAGGACGCCCGGACCCACACAGGAGCCGCCGTGCAACTCCACACCTCCGACCGCGGCTTCCTCGACACGACCGCCGACCGGCTGGCCGCGCTCCCCACCGTCCGGGCCGTCGCCCTGGGTGGGTCCCGTGCTCAGGGCACCCACCGTCCCGACAGCGACTGGGACCTCGCCGTCTACTACCGCGGCGCCTTCGACCCGGCCCACCTGCGTGCCCTCGGCTGGCAGGGCGAGGTGTCCGAGGTCGGCGGTTGGGGCGGCGGGGTGTTCAACGGGGGAGCCTGGCTGTCGATCGAGGACCGGCGGGTGGATGTGCACTACCGGGATCTCGACGTGGTCGAGCGTGAACTCGCTGAGGCGGAGCGGGGCCGGTTCCATGTGGAGCCGCTGATGTTCCACCTGGCGGGCATCCCGAGCTACCTGCTCGTGGCGGAACTCGCGATCAACCAGGTGCTCCGGGGCGACCTGCCGCGTCCGGCCGCGTATCCGGCGGAACTGCGCCGGACCGCGCCCGGCCGCTGGTACGGCGTGGCCACCGCCACCCTCGCGTACGCCAAGGCCGGCCATGCCCCCAAGGGCGCCCTCACCCAGGTCGCCGGCACGATCGCCCTCGCCGCCACCCAGACGGCCCACGCCGTACTGGCGGCGCGAGGGGAGTGGGTCACCAACGACAAGCACCTCCTCACCCGCGCCGGCCTGCACGAGGTCGACCGGCTTCTGACCGGGCTCACCCCCGAACCGGCTGCCCTGGTCCGGGCGATCGCCGACGCCGAGGCACTCTTCGCCCGGGCGGTCGAGGCGGCCGAGGGGAGCCTTCGCGTGCCCCGTGGGGACGAGCGCGCTCGTCCCGCCGCAGGGGCTGCGGAGGCGTGACCGGATACGCGGTTCGGCTCACGCCCGACGACGACCCGGGCGTACGTTGGCGTGATGAGCGTGATGAGTGAGTCCCGTGCCGATCTCGTCATCACCGGATGCACGGTCCTCGTGCATGACGCTCAGGAGCGGATCGGGTTCCGGGAGGAGGCCGCGATCGTCGTACGGGACGGAGCCGTTCGGGCCGTCACCGGGGCGGCCGAGGCCGTGGACCTGCCGGCGGCCGAGCGTATCGAGGCGAGCGGCCAGGTGGCCCTGCCCGGCCTGGTCAACTGTCACACGCACGCCCCGATGGTCGCCCTGCGCGGCCTTGCCGAGGACCTGCCGACCGAGGAGTGGTTCAACGACGTCGTCTGGCCGGTCGAGGTCAACCTCACCGCGAAGGACGTGGAACTCGGGGCGCTGCTCGCCTGTGCCGAGATGATCCGCGGCGGCGTGACCTGTTTCGCCGACCACTACTTCGCGATGGACGCGGTGGCGGCCGTCGTCGCCGAGTCCGGGATGCGTGCCCATCTGGGGCAGGCGTACTTCTCCTCGCAGGGACCCCGGGGCCGTGAGGAGTCACTGGAGTTCGCGCTGCGCCATCGGGGCGGCGCGGGCGGCCGTATCACCACCACCCTTGCCCCGCACGCCCCTTACACCGTGACCGACGACGACCTCGCCGCCACCGCCGGCCTCGCGCGCGAGCACGGACTGCCCGTGCATCTGCACGCCGCCGAGAACCGCGACCAGGCCGAGACCAGCCTCGCCCGGGACGGCGTCACGCCCATCGAGGTGCTCGAACGCACCGGACTGCTCGACACCGACCTGCTCATCGCGCACGGCACCGGCATCCTCGACCGCGATCTGCCTGTCCTGGAACGCGCCGGGGGCCGGATCGCCGTGGCGAGCGCGCCGCGCGGCTATCTGAAGTTCGCCTGGCCCACCACCACACCCGTCCGCGCGCTGCGGGCCCTCGGTATCCCCGTCGGCCTCGCCACCGACGGCGCCGCCTCCAACAACTCCCTGGACGTCTGGGAGTCGATGGCGCTCACCGCGCTCGTCCAGAAGTCCACCGAGGGCGATCCGCGCTGGCTGACCTCCCGTCAGGCCCTGCACCACGCGACGGTGCAGAGCGCGGCGGCCGTCGGGCTGGGCGACCGGGTGGGCCGCATCGCGCCGGGGCGGCGCGCCGACATCGTGCTGGTCGACCTCACGGGACCGCACACCCAGCCCGTCCACGACCTCGCCGCCACGCTCGTGCACAGTGCCCGCGCGGCGGACGTCCGGACGACGATCGTCGACGGCCGCGTCCTGATGCGCGACCGTGAGCTGCTGACGATCGACGTCCCGGCGGTGGCGGCGGAATTGGCGGCCAGGCTCCCCGCCCTCGTCGACCGCGGCCACGGCAGGCGCCTCCAGGACTACGACACCTGAGGAAATCCTCGCGCGGGGCTTCGACGTCACCCTGGAGGAGGACGGGGAGCTCGCCGAGCGGTCTGGGATCAGCTGCTTCCTGCGCGACCTCGACCGGGTGTTCCACACCTACCCGGTCTTCGGACGCGGCCTGGACCGCCTCGGCTCGACCACCAGCCTCCTCGACCTCACCGCACTGGGCCGACGGGAGGAGTGGGAGCAACCCGAGGGGCGCGCGGCGGCGTTCGGGGCGCCCGTGGGCGGTGGGGCGGT
Source organism: Streptomyces sp. NPDC048600 (assembly GCF_055587025.1). Classification (NCBI taxonomy): domain Bacteria; kingdom Bacillati; phylum Actinomycetota; class Actinomycetes; order Kitasatosporales; family Streptomycetaceae; genus Streptomyces; species Streptomyces sp. NPDC048600. Next base: position 41,668 of record NZ_JBVJGZ010000046.1, read on the forward strand.
TCGCCATCACGACGAGTACGAGGACTGATGCACACGGTAGTCAAAGCGGTGAACTGGCGGAGACGCAGCTCACACAGGGCGGTGGACGAGTGTCAACTACGTCTCAGTACCGTCACCGAGCGAGGTCTTTCCCCCTCTGCGGGCGTTAACTCGTACCAGGACGACGCTTTGTGGAGGTGCTGGATGGTGAACGGGCGAAGGGTGCTCGAACGCTTTCCCGCAGGCGGGCCGCGCGGATCGTGGCCTGCGGAGGAGTTCGCGCAGGCGCGCCGCATGGAAGGGCTGCCCGCCGAGGTGGTCATGGACCTGGCGACGGACACGTTCCTCGTGATCGTCCGCTGCGACAGCACGGAGTGAGACCGTCGGCCCGCCCTGGTGCGGGCCGTCGTACCGGGACGGTGTCGGGGGCTGGGCCGATGAAGCCGACGCGGCCGTGCGCCTGACGACGGGGGCCCGGCGGGCCGGTCCCGGGAGGCCGTGTCCTACGCGCTGATCGGGCTCGACCAGGTCGGCGTGGCGCCCGTGAGGCGGCACAGGGCGAGGTAGAGGGGGATCGGCGGGGTGTACGGAAGTCTGCCCTCGGGCCGGTGGATCAGACGCGGGGCACCCGGGGCCAGCGCGCCACGGGCGTAGTGGGCGGGCCCGGGCCAGTCGAGGGCGTAGTCCGAGTCGGACGGGACCAGCCACCACCAGTGCGCGTCGTCGGAGTAGACACAGCCGACGCGCGGGAGGCGCGGCGTGAGCAGCGGCCCCAGCCGGGCGGGAATCGCCACCGCGTCGCAGCCCAACGGGGCGATCATGCCGGGCGGGACCGGCAGGGGGCGGGGCGAATGCGAGAGACGTGCGCTGCGGCCCAGCCGGACCAGCGTGTCCATGCTGAGCACCCGGTCGGGATGCCGGGAGGGGCTCACCCGTGCCTCCGGCGCGATCCGGGGTGGCGGACCTCGCCGAAGTCCTGGGACGTGTGGTGATGTCCCTCGCCGAAGTGCGCGGGAGTGGGGCGGTGGCCTTCGCCGGGCTGTGGCGACCCATGACGGGCCTCGCCGGCGTGGTGGGCCTCGCCCGTGCGGTGCCCCGGGTGAGCGTGGGCGTCACCGGAGTGCGGGGCCGGGTGACGGTGGGCGTCGCCCGGATGGTGGCCCGTGTGGTGATGGGGCTCGCCGGTGCCGGGTCCGCCCCGCGCGGGGGAGTGGTGCCCCGTGCTCTCGTCGCCGCGGGAGCCGCCCTGGCCCGGACAGTGCCGGGACTCGGTCTCGCCGTCCTCCTCCGAGCCCTCCTGGGAGGACCCGGGCTTGGGGCGGGCGACCCAGCCCAGGTCGTCGCGCGGCTCGTCGGCGTCGGCCCCGCGGGCGAGTTCCGCCCAGACCAGGAGCCCGGTGCCGTTCTCCATGGCACCCCAGGAGCGGCACAGCGCCTGGACGAGAAGCAGCCCCCTCCCCTGCTCCTCCTCCGTCCGCTGCGAGCAGGGATGCGGCTCGGTGGGCGCGCAGCCCTCGTCGCGCACGGCTATCCGCACGGTGTCGTCGCCGTCCTGGAGCTCACAGGCGACGACCGTGCTCGCGGTGTGCACGATCGCGTTGGTGACCAGCTCGGATATGACCAGAGCCGCCGTGTCGACGGTGTCCTCGCACACCGCCCACCCGGTCAGCCGTGCCCGCGCCAGCCGTCTGGCCTGGGCGGGGGAACCCGGATGAGCGGCCAGTTCGAAACGGAACCGGCGCTCGAGCCCGGCCCCGTGGGGACCGGTGGCGGCGCCGAGGCCGAGAGGACCTGCGGCGGCGTCTGTTCCTAAGGGCGCGGACGGAATCACGCTTGCCACTATCTCCCCGCCGTGAACACTTGGCAAGTGTCACTCTGAAAAATGCAGAGTGCTGTGTGACGCGGTGGACGGCCGTGGCACACTGCTCGCAACAGCACGTCGAGCGGCGCCACTTGGGATCGCCGAGACCTCGCCGGACATGTCCGGCCCGGCCTGATATGTACGGAAACTGTCTGGATCAGGCTGTATGACGGACCTCCAGGACGTCACCAAGGTTTCGAACGGGTCTTCGGATGGCGCCGCAGGGCTGTCGGCATTCCTAGGGTTTCGGTCGGTGGAGGTGGAGCGTGAGCGAACCGCGGTCCGCGCCGACGGTGGGACAGGTCGTCCTCGGTCGGCGCCTGCTGGACCTGCGGGAACGCGCGGGACTCAAGCGCGAGGAGGCGGCGCGCGTCCTGCGTGTCGCCCCTGCCACCGTCCGCCGCATGGAGATGGCCGAGGTCGCCCTCAAGATCCCGTACCTCCAGCTGCTGCTGAAGGCCTACGGCGTCCCCGACGACGAGGCGGAATCCTTCGTGCGGCTGGCCGAGGAGGCCAATCGGCCCGGCTGGTGGCAGCGGTTCCACGACATCCTGCCGGGCTGGTTCTCCATGCACGTCAGCCTGGAGGGAGCCGCCAGTCTCATCCGCAGCTACGAACCGCACTTCGTCCCCGGCCTGCTCCAGACCGAGGACTACGCGCGCGGGGTGCTGCTCTCCGGTGCCGTCGGCCAGACCCGGCCGGACGACATCGAGCGGTATGTCGCCCTGCGCATGCAACGCCAGGACCTGCTCACCCGTGAGGGCGCGCCCCGGTTCTGGGTCGTGATGGACGAGACCGTGCTGCGCCGGCGGGTCGGCGGGCCGGAGGTGATGCGTGCCCAGATCGACAGGCTGCTCGAGGCCACGAAGCTGCCGAATGTGACGTTGCAGGTCGTCCCGTTCGCCACGGGGCCGCATCCCGGCACGTACGGGCCCTTCGTGCTGTTCCGATTCGCCGTGCCCGAACTGCCGGACATGGTCTACAGCGAGTACCTGACCGGCGCGGTCTACCTCGACGCGCGATCCGAGGTGGCGACCCACCTGGAGGTCATGGACCGCATGGCGGCGCAGGCCGCTACGGCACATCGCACGAAGGAGATCCTCCGGGATCTCCGCAAGGAGCTGTGAATGGATCGCATCGACGCCCAGCCCAAAGCACCACGATTCCGCGGCCCGCGGATCTACAACGGCATGCCCGCCCGGGAGCTGGGCAGCGAGGGCTGGCACAAGCCGTGGAGCGGCGGCAACGGCGGCAACTGCCTGGAGGCCATGAAACTCGCCGACGGCCGTATCGCCGTGCGGCAGTCCACCGACCCCGACGGGCCCGCGCTGATCTACACCTCCGCCGAGATGACGGCGTTCATCGAGGGCGCCAAGGCGGGGGTGGCCGACTTCCTCCTGTCCTGAACGGCCTTGTGCCAGATGTTTTTACCGCCAGTTCCGCGGCCGGCCTCTCCAGCCGGACGATCTTGAACGTGCGCACCACACGCTGAACACTGTGCGCACCACATGCTGAACGCACATGACGAAACCGCTGCGGGGGGGGGGGGGGGGGGGGGGGGGGGGGGGGGGGGGGGGGGGGGGGGGGGGGGGGGGGGGGGGGGGGGGGGGGGGGGGGGGGGGGGGGGGG
>NZ_JBVJGZ010000047.1:0-41268 GCF_055587025.1 Streptomyces sp. NPDC048600
CCCCCCCCCCCCCCCCCCCCCCCCCCCCCCCCCCCCCCCCCCCCCCCCCCCCCCCCCCCCCCCCCCCCCCCCCCCCCCCCCCCCCCCCCGCCGCTTCTCCAGGTTGCCTGCCGCCGCAACACCGCCGCCCCGCAGAGGTGCGCAACATTGCGGGCCTTGCCGCCCTTCGCCCCTCTTCCGGCAACCGGGCACCAGCCCGGAGCGTTGAAGCACGCCGCCACAACCCGCTCCGGCCCGGCCCGAGCGTCCCGCGCGGCTTCCGCACTCCGGCCGCACGCGGCACTGCCGCGTGCCCGAACCCCCAGGGGAACCTGTGTCCGTCTTCGCCGCGCTCACCGTGTTCGTCGCGCTGCTCCTGGCCGTCGCCGGCCTCGCCCTCGCCGGCGGCCTCGGCTACCTCGCCCACCGCCGCCCCGGCCTGCGCGAGCCCATCAGCCTCGCCCTGGTCGCGCTCGGTGTCTTCACCGCCATCGCCTTCGGCATCATCCAAGCCCTGCACCCGTGACCCGCTCAGCGCCTCCGGAAGGCCCCTGTGGGCCCGCCGGGCGGTCCTCCGCACCCGACCGGCCCGCCCAGCGCGGAGGCCCCGCCGACGCGCGAGACAGAAGAGACCGGCCCCGATCCCCCGGCGGCACGCACCCGCCCGCCCCGCCCGCCCTTTCCCTCCCTTCTTCTCTGGTCTGGCGAGCGCAGGGGGTGTGCAGAGGGGGATGTCCAGCCAGCAGACCACCATTTTCCGGGGGTTGACCTGCAAGGACGCGAGAGCGCGCTGGAGGGCTGCGCAACCTCTACCGCAACACCTAGCGCAACTTCTTGGCGCAACCTCCAGCGCAACATCCGGCACGGCGTGCCCGGCGCGCGCGACGCTCCGCCAAGCGCCGCACAGGAAGAAGCCGGCCCCGATCCCCCGCAGCGCTCCCCACGTCCCGCCCGCCCTCCCTTCCCAACCTTCCTCTTCCGGGGTGAAGCGGTCGTGGGGTGCTCTGAGGGGGATGTCCGACCCCGACCACACCCGAACCCCCGTCGTGACCTGCGGTATCGCGAGAGCGGCCCGGAGACTCGATCAGGAGATGCATCAGGAGAGGAGTCAGGAGTTGGATCAGGAGATACCGCCACCAGCGTCTGACGGTCTGCCCGGCGGCCGCTACATGCTGTGGCTGTGAGGTCCCATGGTGTCGGGCTTGCGTGCCATGCTGACCGCGAGCCCGGGTCGGGCGTCGCACAAGGGGAGAGATCGGTGGCCGCTGACTACTACTGCGCCGACAGCGAGAACGGCGACCGCATCGACGACCCATCCGAGGACGCCATCTTCATGCTGGTCGACGACCTCAACGACACCGACAACACGTTCGTCGTCATCCAGCCCGACGAGGACAATCCGGTCTGGTACGTCTCGGTCGCCGTCCACGACGAGGGCGGATACGAGATCGTCCGCCGCGACGCGAGCCGTCGCGAACACAACGTGATCACCGAGACCAGCATCGGCACGATCGCTCGCGACCTCATCCTGTGGTTGGCCGCCCGCAGCTTCCCCGGACGGCCAACCAGAGGCGCTTGCGACGCCTTCTAGAACAGGCCCTAGCCTATTCGTCCAGGAAGATTCGCAACCTGCTGCGGCGCCGGAACATCAAAGCGACCATCCCCGAGCGCCGGGACCAGATCGCCAACCGAGCCCGCCGCGCAGGGGCGGTCGGCCACCGGCCTTCGACAAGACCGCCTACCGGGGGCGGAACGTCGTCGAGCGGTGCTTCGCGCGGCTGAAGCAGTTCCGCGCCGTGGCCACCAGGTTCGACAAACTGGCAGATCGCTACCGGGCCGGGGTCGTCATCGCTGCACTGATCCTCTGGCTGCGGGCGGACGGTTGACCGCGCAAGCTCAGTCCGAGTTGAACCACACCAGCACGCCAGGGCCGTCCGGCGTGATCACCGGAACCCACGCCTCGTCGACCTCTCGAACCCGGCTCTCGTCCAACCGCAGGCCACGCAGCTCCTCAGTGGTCCCGTCGCACGCCCAGTAGCGGATGGTTCCGATGATCTCGCGGAGCCTGTCCCGCTCGTCATCCGGCCACGCGTGGTTCCAGGTGCCGGCACCACGGAAGTCCTTCTCGAACAGCTCGCGAAGGGCGTCCAGCTCATCAGGGCCGAACAGCGGCACCAGAAAGCCCTCCACCTGCCCCTGCCGACAGGCGGTTCCGCCGTACTGCTGTTGGTAGAAGACTCCGGTCCTCGCCTCGACCACCACATGCAACCAGCCGCCACCACTGATGCCGTCTGGATCGAGGAAGACAAAGCGTCGAGAGCTCATGGCGGCAGCCTTCCGGGCTGCCGCCATCCGTGTCCACGATCAGGGCGGAAGCCCCCCGGCCGAGGGGCCCGCGGCCGCGGACAACTTCCGTACAGCACCCCCTCGGAGGGCGCCACGGCACGTGCACGCCGAACGCGCGCGAGTCCCCCGGCACCACCGCCGCCGGACCGTCCTGGCACCGGCCACCCGCGCCTGCCGGGTGGCCGGTGCCAGGACGGCTCCAGGCAGTCGAACCACCCGGCGAGCATGCTCGCCCAGCAGGTCGGCGAACACGGTCAGCGGACGAGGCTGCGCAGCGGGACGACGGTGGCACCGGCGCTGGTGATGCCCGCGGCCACGGCCGCGGGCACCGGGGCGCCGGCGAGGGCGGCCAGGACACCCATGACAGTGCCGATCACGAAAGCGATCAGCAGGACAACGGCGGTGTGAAGGGACAGGAACGGCTGCGGGTTCTGAGAGTTCGTCATGCCCTCGAATGTGCACCGCGCAAGGCCCTGACCTGCACAGACCGAACAACCCCGCAGAAGTCCGATCACTGCGCGCCCAGCAGCGAACAAGCGCTGTGTTCGGCGGAACACGATCACGCGTCCAAGGGTGTTCAGGAGTGTTCCGGGAAGTTCAGCGCTGTACGCCCGATACGGCCTAGCCTGGCCTGCCAAGGCACGACGACGGGGAACCAGGCACATGGCATTACCGGACACCACCGGCAGCTACGAAGAACTCCTCCACCAGCAGGCCGACCAACTGGCGGGCCTCAGGATCCGGGCAGGCAACCCCTCCCTGCGCACGATCGAGAAACACGCCCAGCACCTGTTCACCGACGAGGGTGTCTCCCTCGCCCCCTCCACCCTCAGCGGCCTGTTCAACGGCGGCTACGCCAGCCGGGACAGACTGCTGTGGCTGGTGCGCACCCTCATGTCCTGGGACCCCCGCACCGGCAGGCCCTGTGACCCGCCGGCCGAGGACGCCCCCGAACTCGACATCTGGCACGCGCGCTGGGAGGCCACCACCAAAGCCCGCCCCCCACGCCAACGCACAGCCAGCACACCATCTCCCGTGGTGCCTGCGGCCTCTGAGAGCACCGAATCGCCCGCGGTGCCCCGGCAGACAACGGCAGAGCATGCGACCCCGGTACAGACCGAACAGCCGGACAGACAACCGGCCGCCAGACACACCTACGCAGCCCCTGCCACCACCCGCAGCACTGCTCCGCTGCGACTGCGAGGGCTGGGCGCCCCACCCACCTTCCAGCCCGCCGGCGAACCCCTCACCGGCCACACCGGCGGGGTGTACGCGGTGGCGTTCTCACCCGACAGCAGCATCCTCGCCACCACCGGCGAGGACGGCACCGTCCGGCTCTGGAACCGAGCCACCCGCCAGCCCGTCGGCGAACCCCTCACCGGCCACACCAGCTGGGTGCGCGGGGTGGCGTTCTCACCCGACGGCACCCTCCTCGCCACCGCCAGCAACGACGGCACCGTCCGGCTCTGGAACCCCACCACCTGCCAGCCCGTCGGCGAACCCCTCACCGGCCACACCAGCGGGGTGTTGGCGGTGGCGTTCTCCCCCGACGGCACCCTCCTCGCCACCGGCAGCCGCGACGGCACCGTCCGGCTCTGGAACCCCACCACCTGCCAGCCCGTCGGCGAACCCCTCACCGGCCACACCGGCTGGGTGTTTGCGGTGGCGTTCTCCCCCAACAGCAGCATCCTCGCCACCACCGGCCACGACGGCACCATCCGGCTCTGGAACCCCACCACCTGCCAGCCCGTCGGCGAACCCCTCACCGGCCACAGGAGCGCGGTGTGGTCGGTGGCGTTCTCCCCCGACGGCACACTCCTCGCCACCGGCAGCTACGACGGCACCGCCCGGCTGTGGAACCCCACCACCTGCCAGCCCGTCGGCGAACCCCTCACCGGCGACACCGGCACGGTGTACGCGGTGGCGTTCTCACCCGACGGCACCCTCCTCGCCACCGGCAGCTACGACAGCACCGCCCGGCTCTGGAACCGAGCCACCCTCCAGCCCGCCAGCCAACCCCTCACCGGCCACACCAGCGAGGTGTACGCGGTGGCGTTCTCACCCGACGGCACCCTCCTCGCCACCAGCGGCGAGGACGGCACGCTCCGGCTGTGGGATCCGGTCACCCGCCAGCCTGTCGGCGAACCCCTCACCGGCCACAAAACCAGGGTGGTAGGCCTGGCGTTCTCCCCCGACAGCAGCATCCTCGCCACCAACAGCCACGACGGCCGGCTCCGGCTCTGGAACACCCAACAGCCCGTCGGCCACCCCCTCACCAGCCCTAAAGACAGGGTCACGGGGGTGGCGTTCTTCCCCGACAGCACTCTCCTCGCCACCAGCAGCCGCGACGGTGTTGTGGTCCGGCTATGGGATCCGGCCACCCGCCGACCCGTCGGCAAACCCCTCACCGGCCACACTCGCGGGGTGGCGGGGGTAGCGTTCTCACCAGACAGCACCCTCCTCGCCACCAGCAGCTGCCACGACGGCCAGGTCCGCCTGTGGGCAACTCCCACAGGCGTCCGGCGGCCGGAATGAGCAGGGCGGCGCATCGGCATCCCGGCAAGGCCGGCGCGGGCCCTGGAACCCGAACCCCTCCGTACGGTCCGCGTCCCCGCTCGCCGCCAACGCGGTCCTGTTCGCCCGCCTGACGGCCGGACAGGACACGCCCCGCCATGGGAAGGACACCCGGGCCGGGCGAAAACGAGGGAGAAGAGCGCGCAGCGGGCCGGCTGAGGCTGCTGGCCGATCTGTGCGTCGTCCCACGCCGTCTGACCCGGGATCATGCCCGCCGCCTGCGCTACCTCCAGCGTGGCGGTCGCGGCCGGCAGCGGGGCGTTGCCCGCGTATTGGATGGCCATCCACGGCCAGTGCTCGCGTCGCCCCACCGCGTGGGACGGCGAAGGTGCGGTGCACCGCTGTCACGAGACCTACATCGACGACACGGTCGACACCGAGATCCCCGCCCCGGCCTCCAGCGGATCACTCGGCCTCCTCGCCTCCCCGGCGGGCGCGCCGGCGCCGCAGGAGGCGGCGGACGGCCGGCGGGGCGAGGGCCGCGGCGAGCGCGGAGGGCAGGCCGGCCGCGAGGCCGACGGCGAACTGCTCGAGGAGCAGCTGGATGAAGGTCATGGCGTCCCCCGGGATGCGGGCTGTTCCCGGCGGCGGGCGCCGCCGGTTTCCCTCCTTGATAGGCGGGCGCCGCCGCAGGACCGCGAATGCTGCAGGAAGTCGCGCCGCACGTTGTGGAGCTGAGGGAAACCGCAGGTGGGGGTGCGGACGCAGCTCTAGACTCGCGGGCAGGTTGGGGCGCAACTTGCGGCGCAACCCAGGAGGAGGGGCACTGTGGGGGACCTGGAGGACGTGGGCACGCCGCAGGAGTTCACCGCGGCGTTAGTGGCGCTGCTCGACGGGGCGCTGCTGCGCACGGGGTCGGCGGCCTCGTTGGCGAAGCTGGCCGCGGTCGCGGAGAACAGCCTGGCGAACTGGCGGGCCGGTGCGATCCCGCAGTCTCTCCAGCTCGACCAGCTGCTGGGGGCGTGCCGTGTCCCGTCGGACCGGTACGGGGCCTGGCACGGGGCCCGGGCGCGGGCGGTGCGGGCCCGCAAAGCGGTCCGGGCCGGGTCCCCGCCCCGCGGCCGGCTGGGAGAAAGCCGCCTGCTCTCGGGGCTGACCGGCCTGCCGATGCGTATCGAGCTCTTCGGGGAGGACCCCGTCCACCTGTACGTCGCCGGCACGAGGACGGGGGAGGCCGTCGTGGACCTGGACACCGGGGACCCGATGACGGACACCTCATGGATGGACCGGCTCACCGCGGCACGGAGCCAGGTCCGTGAGCGCGGGTTCGTCCAGATCGGCCGTGACGGCTCCATCGCCGTCTGGGTGACGCTCCCCGACGGACACGGAACGGTGGAGATCCGCAGCCCCTGGGCCAACGGGCACGACTACGAAACGATCACCCGCACCATGGTGCGGCAACCCGGCGACACCGTCACCGGGATCGGGCATTCCTCCGACTGGACGTGCCAGGCCTTCGCGATCGGCAGCAGGCTCCACGTCCAGTACCAGGGGACCGGCCGAGACGGCACGAGCCCGTACGCGCGGCAGGTAAAGGACCGCCAGCACCGCAGTTACGAGCGCGACAGGCCGGAGAGGATCACCCTGGTCAGCGTGGCCCCGGACGGCGACCTGGTCGCAACCGCCTCCGAGGTCTGCGGCATCGAGCTGTGGGATCCGGCCACCCTGCGCGTGGTCGGCAAACCCCTGGGGGTGTCCGGCGAGAAAGTCGACGCGATGGAGTTCTCGCCGGACGGGACCGTGCTCGCCGCGGCCTCCGGCGGCGCGGTACACCTGTGGGACCCCTACAGCCTGCGCGAGCAGAGCGGCCGGCCGCTCGACGGCTACACCGGCGACGTCAAAGGCCTGTGGTTCTCCCCCGACAGCACGCTCCTGGCGACCAGCAGCGTCCGCGGCGGCGTACGGCTGTGGGACCCGGCCACCGGCCTCCCGGTCGCCGACCGCCTCGCCCACGAGCCCAACACCGCCGTCCTGAGCGTCGCGTTCTCCCCCGACGGCACCCTCCTCGCCGTCACCGAGGCCGCCGGAGTCCGCCTCCACCACCTGCACCCGCGCACCCGCCCCACGTGAAACCGGTCGCCCCCGCCCCTCCAGACAGGTACCGGCTTCCCGTGCGCGCCCTGCCCGGAGCACAACACCCAGCCCGCCCATGTGCCCGCTTCGCAATCCTGCGCAGCCGGCACATAGGTGCTGGGCAGGCCGACCGCGTGAAGTTCCCTGCGGTACGGCAGTTCAGCGCGCTCACAGGTCCGGGTGCAAAGTGCGGGATCAGACTTCGATGTAGGCGACTACGACCACGGTCATCTCGGGTTCAAACGCCTTCACTGCAGCTCAGAGCCCCGTGGCAGCGTGAGGGACGTAAGGCATGTAGGTGGTGCGAGGCGAGCCGATGGAAGTCGGGTACTGGTTACTCGTAGACCTTGGCTGCTTGGAGCGCGCGGGCGATGAAGGTCCAGTCACCGCCTGTTGGAAGCTCTTTGCCGAAGTTCTGATAGAAGCCTGGGGAGTCGTGCACCCACGCGGCGAGGGCTTCCAGGAAAGCGGCGAGTGTGTTGTTCTCCCACGCATCGCCTTGCTGCAGGAAGTCCTGGTGCAGCTTGCGGACGAAAGCGGCCAGTTCCTCGCGGCTGCGGATCTCATCATCTGGAGTAAGGGACATGCCGGCAAGTATCCGACGGCCCCGTATGACGGCCATTTAGGGGGTCGGTGGTGGGCGGTTCTCGTCGCGGAACATGCGGCGGAGGCTGGTGCGGGCGGCGGCAAGATCGTCCTCAAGCTCGGTGACTCGCTGCCGTAGTTCCGCGATCTGGGTGGTTGCCTGCCGTTCCGCGGTGGACAGCCGCAAGTTCTCCTCGGTGAGCTCGTTGACGCGGTCGACCAGGTCATGGGTGCCGAGCCGCTCAACCTGTTGGCTGAGGTGAACGCGGGCTTGTTGCCGTAGCTGGCCGTTCTCGGCCCGGAGGCGTTTGACCTCTTGTCGGGCGAGCGAGACGACATAGCCTGCGGGGCACCTCCGCTCACGCGGAGTGGACATTGGCCCCAGCACCCTGGCCGTCGCGAACCCCGGGACACCCCCGCTCGAGCGGAGGTGTTCCGCCCGACGGGGTGTTCGTCCTGCACTGGCTCGAGTCCTCTCCGCGCGAGCGGAGGTGTTCCGCTCACCGTCAACACGATCGTGAGCGTCTACAGGTCCTCTCCGCGCGAGCGGAGGTGTCCCGCGGTCGCAGGACCGGTTCGGGGAGATCTCGGGGTGCGCTCCGCGCGAGCGGAGGTGTCCCGCTGCGGGGCTGACACGTGTCAGGCGGCGGGCAGTGCGCTCCGCGCGAGCGGAGGTGTCCCGTACTCCGAACAGGTCCGCGGCCTGGAGTGGTCGTGCGCTCCGCGCGAGCGGAGGTGTCCCGGCCGGCTCCGTGGGGGCGGTGTCGGACGTGGTGTGCGCTCCGCGCGAGCGGAGGTGTCCCGGATGACCTGGCCGAGGACTCGGCCGACGCGGTGTGCGCTCCGCGCGAGCGGAGGTGTCCCGAACCCGGGGTGCGCGGACCGGCTGATCTGAAAGTGCGCTCCGCGCGAGCGGAGGTGTCCCGTCCTTGTAGTCGGCCTCGTTGCTGGGCCCCATGTGCGCTCCGCGCCAGCGGAGGTGTCCCGACGCCGAGATCCGGGTCATCCGCCAAGCGGAACTCTTCTCCGCGCCAGCGGAGGTGTTCCGACTGCCGCTTCCGGAGGTGCCGCGGGCACCACGTCCTCTCCGCGCCAGCGGAGGTGTTCCGTTCTGGCCGGACGCCAAGAAGTCCATCTCCGGGTCCTCTCCGCGCCAGCGGAGGTGTTCCGGCTCTGGGAGACTGTCAGCCACGCCCAAGTAGGTCCTCTCCGCGTCGGCGGAGGTGTCCCGGTCTTGATGCCGGGCACGTCGATCAGTGCGCCGTCCTCTCCGCGCCGGCGGAGGTGTCCGAACTTCCCGGTCACCCGGGCCCCGGCTGAGATGTCCTCTCCGCGTGAGCGGAGGTGTCCCGATCGACAACATCGCGCCGGGCTCGATGCCGGACGCGTGGCGTGCGCTCCGCGCGAGCGGAGGTGTCCCGAAGTAGGCGTCCGCGATCTCGTCCTGGGTCGGGTGCGCTCCGCGCGAGCGGAGGTGTTCCGCATTTGACCTTGTCCATTTCGATCTCGAACAGGTCGGCTCCGCGCGAGCGGAGGTGTTCCGAACTACGCCTTCTACACCCGCGTCGAGGTCCGGTCGGCTCCGCGTGAGCGGAGGTGTCCCGGGGCAGACGTACCGGGCGGCAGTACACCGCCCGTGCGCTCCGCGCCAGCGGTGGATTTCCGTACGGCGAGCGGTTCATGGATGCCGTGAACTCGTACGTTCCGCGCGAGCGGGGATGTTCTGCGAGCTGTCAGCAGCACCGGCGTGGCGGTCAGGGTTCAAGCGCCCTGGGCAGGGGGCCAGTCGTCTCCACGGTCCTGGGTAGGGGGCGCCGCAGCCGGTGCAGTGGGCAAGGTAGAGCGCGGACGAGGGGGTGTGCGCGGGTGCGGGCTCGACCGTCCAGGCGTGTTCTTCGATGACCGTGGCCAGGGCGGGCCAGGGGCGCGGGCAGGCGCACTGCTGTTCCGAGCGTTCGTGGTGTGCGGTCATTGCCGGTCCCGGTCTGTGTGGCGACGGCCGTCGGGCGCGCGGTTGACCTGCCGGGCCACGGCCTCGATCTCACCGCTGCCGTATGCGGTGCGGATGCCGGAGGGAGTCATCCCGCTCGCTGCGGCGAGTGGGTCGAGCTTGTAGGGGCGGTTGCCGTGGAACTCGCGTCCGTAGGCGAGCAGGAGACGGATCTCCCGGTCGGCGGCCTCCCGCCGGGCGCGGGCGCTGCCGAGCGCCAGGAGCAGAGGGTCTTCCTCGAGGCCGTCGCACTGGGCCTGGAGGTCGGCCGCGTCCTGGGCGCGGGCGCGCTCGGCCTGCTCGCGGACGTCGGCGTAGAGCTCGTCAGGTGTGACGTCGCCGGGCTGCGGCGCGGGGGTACGGATGGCTGTGATGTCACCGATCAGATCCATAAATGCGACGATCGCAGAAAATTGCACTGATCGCAATAGAGTCTCGGTGATGCGCGCAGCAGCGAGGCGCCGGGCCGGTGTGCGGGGGGTTCGCTCGCGTTGCTCTTCCTCGTTTCTGACGCTTCAGCAGACTCGTCCAGCACAGCGACACCGTCTTCTACGGCCTCAACCCCCGCCCGGACCAGAACCAGGCCCCTCTCAACGTCACCAAACTCGACCCCGCCCAACCCCAAAACGCCACCTGGTTCGTGCACAACCCCCGCCCCCTGGAGATCGTCACAGCGTTCCTCCAGGACGGCGACGATCCGGCCGAACTCGCCATGTACGTCCAGGTCCTGCGACGCTCCGTCCTCCACGCCGCCAACGGCACCGTCTGGCCCTGGTTCATCCACTGCGCAGACCTCATGACCGAGTACCTGGGGTAGCGACCAACCCAGCAGGCGATCACCGCGGCCATGCCTCAGATTAGACAGGAGGGCCGCGGTGCCGGCACGCTCGCCAGGCGCACGCGCGCCCGACAGACCGGTCATTGCACGGACGGACCGGATCGCGCAGCCCAGCCGCCGCACGGCACCCGCAGAGAGCCGACTCCGCCAGCGACAGGCCACTCAAGCCGCTTGACGATCTATAGGAGCTGCCATTGATAAATACCTGTGGGGACCCCGGACGACCCTGCACAGCGCAGAATGCGAGGACGGCGACGACGGGTGAGCCAGCCTCGATCTCGAATCGGTGAAGGCGCATCCAACCCTCCCCAAACAACATCATCTCGGCGATAGCCTGCCGCTCCATCTCATCCCTGGGGGGAGCATGTCAGACACCGTTCCGCAGGCACCCGAAGAACCGCCACTGCCAGCCGAGCCTCCCGCGCCACCACCCACCCCGCCCGTACCAGCACCAGCACAGCGCGTCAGACCTCTCGTCGCAGGAGTCATCGGCGCGTTCCTGGGTGCAGCAGTCATGGGCGGTATCTGGGCCATCACTGCAAACGTAGGCGGCGCCCCCGCTACCTTCACCCTCGAAGGGGAGTTCACTCTCCTCGAAGGAGGATCCGAGACAGGTTCCGGCTGCGAAGGAAGCGGCGGCTACGACGACATCAGCGAGGGAACCTCCGTTACCGTCTACGGGGCGAGCGGAGACGTCATCGCCACCGGAAGTCTTGGCGAGAGCGAGTCGATCACCTTCGGCACGTGCACGTTCGACATCGCCATCGATGACGTGCCCAAGGGCGAGAAATTCTACAAGGTGGAAGTCTCGCACCGCGGCACCCTGCAACTCACAGCCGAGGAAGCAGAGAACGGCGAACTCGCCGGAACGCTCGGCTAACCCGACCGATGCGTCAAGGCCCTGGCTGCTCTCCGCAGCCGGGGCGTCGTCTTTCAAGGTCTTCGCCGTTCGACGGAACAATGGTTCCAGAGTCCACGCAAAGCGGCTGGAGGACGGCAGGGCGGCCACACTTTCAGGTGCTGCTGAGCAACAGCAAGACCAGGCACGCCAAGCTCACGGCGGACAACCTCCAGGCGCCCCCTTGGCACTCTCCAACCATGCCCAGGATGTCCTCAGCGGGACGGCCGCCTACGTCCTGGCCTATGCCGACACGCTCCTCGCCCAAGTCGCCGATGCTGTGGCCACGCTCGCCAAGAGCGCTGGCACCCGGCAAGCATCTCCACCGCTGCCGCCTCGGCGAAGCGCGCCTTGGGGGGACGCCTAAACTTGCATGACAGGTGCAGGGAGAAGGCAGCCGCATCCCCGCACTCCTCCTGAGCACTGACGGATCGTGGAGATCAACAGACGTCAAGGCCAGGCACGAACCCCTGGGGGTGTTGGATCCATTTTCATAGCGCCACGTTGATGCTCTTACGGGTGGATCCACGGACAGCCTGTCTCGAACGAGTGGCTGCGGAGACGGCCGTTTGAGGCCCTCATAGAGTGAGGAGACGGCGGTCACCTCACCCGCAACAGGCCTCAGCACGGGGCCTGCCCCTCGTCCCGTCTGTTCGCCCACTCTCTCACCCGCTCGATCGTCTCATCAGGCGTAGGCATCGCTGAGTACACGACGAACTCCGCGTAGTTCGGGTCATCGATCGGGAGCGGTGGCAGTGGATGCTCGCGCAGCCTGGCCACCAGATATCCGGCGGTCAGCAGGTCACGGGACTTCTCGATGTCGAGGTCGGCCTTATCCGCGTGCCAGTAGGAGCCGTCGTACTCAATGGCAAGCTTCTGCTCGCCGGCCGTCTCGGCCGTGATGTCAACGAGCCAGTTCGCACGGCGGACGAACGCCTCGTGCCGCACTGACTGGCCGGACGATGCCCGGCCGAAGACGCGCTCGGCGGCTGCCCAATGGTCAAGCTCCACACGGGACTTGCCGTGCTCCCGGCACTCGGGGCAGCCACTGCCGTTCACGCGTGAGGACAGGGCCGCCTGCCACGCGTGATCCGGGTTTGCGGAGCAGATCCAGGCAGGTGTGAACAAGGTCTGGCCGGTCGGGCGCACCTGCCACGCGGACAGCGGATTGGCTGGCGACCACTCCGCCGCCACGTCGGGGAAGTGGTAGGCGAGTGAGTCGAGGATCGTACGGCATTCCGGGCATCGCAGGCGCTGGCCCTGCTCTCGGCGGACCGGTGTCTCTTGCCACTCGTGGCCGCAGTCTGGATTCCGCCACCACACGAGCTTGCGCGAACCAGGTGACACCTTTGGCAGCTGAGTCTTCCCGTTCTTGGTCGGGTGCCATTGTGCGGCGATTTCGGCGTTGAGTCTGTGGGCCTCGGGATCGGCCTCGATCGCCTCGAGACGTTCCGCGCGTGTGTCCTGCCCGCGGCAGGACGGGCAGCCGTTACGCAGATACGTGAGTGGAGACTGGCGGGCTCGGTGTCCTCGCGGGCAGCGTAGCTGGCGCTGCGGCCCGTAGTCCGCGACCATCACGGTCCGGGGATCCGCCTCGTCGTCCCAGGCGGCGAGCAGCTCGGGCACCTCCGCGACCGGCGTCGTCTGATAGCGGGCGTACTCCGCCTCCCACTCAGCGCGTCGTTTCGGTTCGCACTCCGGGCAGTCGCACATATTGACCATATCGAGGATCCGTTTCGTGAACCGCAAACCGCAGTCGGGGCAGCGCCAGGCCACCTCCCGCCGGGCCTTGACGGTGACGGTCTCCCAGGTGGCAGCGTCGTTCTGCATCTGGCATGGGCGTGGATGCAGACGCGGGTGGACAGGCTGGCTTTGCGCGGTACCGGCGCACTACCGGATGGCCACCACATCCAGCACGCCCTGCACCGCGGCCTGCCCGAACCCCTGCTCACCGAAGCCGAGACCAGCGACCGGTACGGCGGGCAGGTCCGGGGCGGGGTGCTGCGCTCCCCCAGCTACGCCGACCTCGGCCAAGTCCGCCTGCACGAAGGCGGCGTCAGCTTCGAGACGGACGAGCCGACGGCCGCGGACGCCGTGACCCGCTCGGGCCGCAGCTCTTGGTGGCGGCAGAGGTCGTCGTCGCCACTCGCACGGCGATGGCTGCAGGTCGAGACCGAGACCGGAACCAGCTATCAGGCGCAGCTGGTGCTGGCGGAGTGCCCGCCCGCGGTCGGGCTGGAGGCGGCGGATCTGTTCGCGCAGCTGGAGTTGCTGGACTTTCCCGTCGACTACGCGGTCGATCTGACGCTGGTGCCGGCGGAGACGGCGCGGGATCAGGTGCGGCGCAAGAAGAACGAGCTCGTCGACCAGGCCGACCAGTACGACGCCCGCCCCACCGGCATGCCCGCCTCCCTGACCGACGCGGCCCGCGATCTCGGCGAGCTCGATGCCCGCCTGTCCCGCACCAGCGTGGAGGTGGAGGTGCAGTCGGTGACCGTGCTCAGCGTGTGGGGGTCGACCGCTTCGGTGTGTGATGCGCGGGCCCGCGCGCTCACCGCGCTCCTCGCCGGCGCCGACTACCGGGCCGTACGCCCTGCAGGTCTGCAGGAGGCCCTGTTCACGCTCGGCCTGCCCGGTGCCGTGCGGCCGGGTGTGGTGCGGGAGTTCACCCAGCACCAGGTCAGCGAGGACTGGGCCCTGTCGGTGCCTTCACCACCACAGAGGTCGGCGACCCCGACGGCATGTTCCTCGGTATCGACCTGGACTGCGGCACCACCCGCCCTGTCATGATCAACGTCGCCGACGCCCCGAAACAGGACGCATCCGCCTCCATGGGCATCGTCGGTGATCTCGGCGCCGGGAAGAGCGTGCTGCAGAAGCTGATCGCGGAGGCGGTGTGGGCGCGTGGCGGCTGCGCGATCTGCATCGACCGCACCCCGGTGCGGGAATGGGCCGCGTTCGCCCGGAGCGCCGCCCGCGACCGCTGCCAGGTCGTCGACGCGGCCCGGGCGGAGGTGTCCATCGATCCGCTGCGGCTGTTTCCCGGGGCGGAGGGCCGCCACTATGCGCTGTCCTACCTCACCCTGCAGCTGGGCATCGCCGCGATGAGCACCAGCGGCGGCGTCCTCCACCACGCCGTCGAACAGGCCGCCGCCGGCAGGCGGCCGTCCATGTCCCGGGTGCTGGACGTCCTCGACGAGATGGCCGGGCGCAAGGCGGGCAGGCGGCAGGACGCCGCCGCCACCCTCGCCGGACTGATCCGGGTCGTCGCCGACAACCCGCTCGCCGCGATGGTGTTCGAACCCGGCCTGCCGCCGCTGCGGCTCGATGCCTCCGGCAGCAGCGACATGATCGTGATCACGACGACGGGGCTGAAGCTGCCGCCGAAGGCCGCGTTCGACAAGCCGGAGGTGCTGCACCAGCAGCCGCTGGAAGCCCTGATCGGCCGCGCCGTGCTCTACCTGATCGCCGCGATCGCCCGGCAGACGGCCTTCGAGGACCCGGGCCGCTTCACTGCGGTGGTGCTGGACGAGCTGTACTGGCTCACCAGCTCGGCCGAGGGCACCGCCCTGGTGCACGAGATCCTCCACGACGGCCGCAAACACGGCGCCGGACTCATCGCCGGATCCCACGACGCCGACGAACTCGGCCCCGACCGCGGCCTGATGGCCTACCGGGCGCTCGCCCGCACCACCGACCGCGAACGCGCCCGCCGCGGCCTCGACTTCATCGGCCTCGACCCAGGCGACGGCGAACTCGTACGGCTCGTCACCACCGGCCTGTCCCCCGTCGGCCAGCGCGGCCGCGAGGGCGAGTTCCTGCTGACCTGCCCCCGGCAGAACACCGGCCGGATCAAGGTCATCATCCCCGCTGTTCCCCGCATCACCGACTCCATCACCACCACCCCCGGCACACCCAAACCACCCACCGCCACGCCACCCGCCCGGAGGCCGCGCGGCCGAAGCCGGCGTGGCGGCAAGGGCGCCGCCGGGTCCGAGGAGCGTCCGTCATGAACTCCTCCTTACGGTCCCTACACCAGTTCACCACGGCAAGGCTCCTGGCCCTTGCCCTCAGCTGTGCGGCAGTCGGGATGCTCACGCTGATCCTCGCCACCGGCCTGCCGCAGGCCTGGTGGCCACACACCGACAAAGCCTTCAACCCCACCGACCAGCACCAGCAGTCCCCGGCATGCGCGCTGGTTGTGGGCGCGGCCGGTGAAGCATGCGAACGCCATGCAGCCGCCCACGCGGACGACGGCCGCCAGAACGGGGGCGCTTCCTGGCTGCCGGCCGTTCCTGCCGTGGGCCTCGTCCTGCTCGCCGGTCTGCGCTGCCGGGTAACGGCCGGACGAAGGCAGGGCTGAGAGATGCGTCCAGACCGCGGATCCCTCCGCTCGATTGGCTCGGTCCTGCTGCTCACGGTGTTCTTCGTGATGGTCAACGCGCAGGTCGTCCACGCCGCCGACGGCAACGCGACCGGTGACCTGCTCGCGCCGTTGAACATCTCCTCGTCCGAGGGGGTACCGATCGACGGGTACGAGCTGAACGCAGAGGGCGGCTCCATCGTCAGCCTCAGGACCCAGTCCCTGGCCTTCGCCCTGTCCGGGCTGTTCATGCTGATCCGGCTGCTGGTCGGGCTGGCCGGGTGGGCGGTCGAGGTCGCGTTCCGCTTCCCGCTGCTGAAACTGCTGGTCGCGCCCGCGCAGAAGGCTGCCGACACCTACAACACGATCGTCGTCGACACCCTCGGTCTCAAGGGGCTGCTGCTGGCGTGGTCGTTCGTGTTCACCGGCTTCATGCTCGTGCGCGGCCGCATCGGCCGCGGGCTCGGCGAGATGGTGCTCACGCTGCTGATCGCGGCGTTCGCCGCCTCCACCCTGATCCGCCCGGACACCCTGCTCGCCGCGGACGGGCCGTTGGGACAGTCGGCGCGGGTGGCGGCGGAGGTGGCGGAGCGGTCGGTCAACTCCTACGACTGGGGCGGCAAACTCGCCAGTCGAGGTCCGTGCGACGGGATGGCGGGACGGCAGGAGATCAGGTGCCTCGAGCGTGAGGGTGAGGGGTCGGTGCCGGCGGCGGAGGTGGCGCGGCCGCTGCAGGACTCGATCACGAACGCGCTGGTCGTGAAGCCGTACATGCTGCTGCAGTACGGGCGCATCCTCGACCCCGGCAAACCTGCCGACCGCAAGGCCTACGCCGTCCACCTGAAATGGGTCACCGGCGGCTACCAAGCCCACGCCAGCGACGGTGGCGAGGACGACCCGTGCCGGCTGGTGGCGAAACCGGCGAGGAAGTACTGCGAGAGCGAGCGCGCCGGAGACAGCGCGGCCGGCGACCTGCCCGCGCTCACGCCGGGCGGGGAACTGCTGGACGCCTCCAACGCGGTGGTCAGTGAGGAGGACCGCGAGTTCGCCGCGTTCCTCGCCGACCTGAACAAGGCCGGCGACGTCGGAAAGGCCAGCGCCGCCTACGCCGGGAAGCCGACCTGGTGGCGGATCGGCGGCGCCCTCCTGCTCCTGGTCGCCGCCCTGTTCATCGCCGGGATGATGCTGTCCTCCGCGCTCGTGCTCCTCGGCACCCAGGCAGCCTGCGCGGGCGCCGCGGCCGCGGCCGGGGTGGCATTCGTGGCGGCGATGCTGCCCGGCCCGGCCCGGCAGTCGGTGTGGAAGTGGCTGTCGCTGTGGGGCATCGCCTGCCTCACGGTGGTCGGGGTGTGTGCGTTCATCCCGTTCTTCGCGATCGCCGTGGACGCCACCATCACCGACGGCCCCGACCTGATGGTCGAACGGATGCTCCTCATCGTCGCGATGGCGGTGGTCGGCGCGGCTCTGCACCGCAGGCTGCTGGCGGGGATCTCCGGGTTCGGCCGGCGGATGGCGATGAGGATGCGGTACGTGAAGATCGGCGGCACCCACCTGCCCGGCGACACCTCCGAACTCGGCGCCGCCCTCGCCATGAACACCCCCACGGCACTGGCCGGTTCACCGGGCGGAATGCGCGCGCTCACCGGGGGCAGGGGCGGGTTCGGGCTTCTCGGGACGCGGCAGCGGCTGATGGGCGCGCTCGCCTCGATGGCGGACGGGACGGGTATGCCCGTCAACACCGGACGCCTGCTGTCCGACGCCAGCGCCGAAGCCAGCCGCGGACTCGCCCCGCTCACCGCGGGAGCCGCCGTCGCAGGACTCGGCGCACGCCTCGCAGCACGCGGCGGCCACTGGCTCCTCATCGGACGGCGCCCCGACCGCGAGCAGCTCGCGCGGTGGCAGCGGCCTACCACCGACGGCGACGACAACCCCACCGCACCCGGAGCACCGGGCGGGCCAGGAGGTCCGGGCGGCCCGGGCGGTGGCGGTCCGGGTGGTCCGCTGCGGCCGCGGGGGCCGGGCGACCGGCACCGCGACGAGGACGGACAGATCGTCGACCGCACCACCGGCACAGTGCTCCACGACCAGAACACCGACCGCACCCTGCTCGCCACACGGGCGCACAACCGGCTGGTGCGTTTCCGCGGCTACCGCATCCTCAACCGCACCACCCGCACCGCCTACGCAACCACCGCCGGCCTGCCCACCACCGCACGCCGCGCGCGGGCCGGTGCCAGCCGGTACGCCCACGACGCCCGCCAGCAGGTACGGGTCTGGGGCAACGCCGTCCGGGAGGACGGGCGTGCCTGGGGCGACGCCGCACGGAATACCGCCCGCGCCGTCCGGGACGGCGGCGACCACAGCGGGCCGGCCCCCTTCACCAGCCGCCGCATACCCAACCCAGCCCCGGTCCTACCCGCCTCCGGCCCGAACAGCAACTCCCCCCTGCCCGCCCCGCCGACCCACCCCAACACAGTCGGCCGGACCCGGCGCCCGCCGACGCAGCCCCGGCCCGCACCGCCACGGGCCCGGCCGACGGCGCAACCGGGCCGAAGCAACGCAAACCCTGCGCCGCCTCCCCGCCTGCCAGGCAGCACACCACGGCCCCCGTCCCCTCCCCCGCCCGACCCCACCAGCACACCACTGCCTCCACGCCGGCCGGACCCTGGCCCGACGGCGCCACCACCTCAGAGCAGCGCACGACCAGCCGGCTCCGCTCTGCCAGGGCGGCGGACACCGCGCAGCGACGCCCGCCGCCAGGCCGAGGAGCGCTTCCGGGAACTGCTGCGCCGCACCGACCCCGGCAACCAGCCCCCACCCACCCCACCGCGGCCGCCACGGCCCCCACGGTCGACGGGCGGGCGCCACCGCCGGCCCGAACCCCCGGACGCGGAAGGAGAGGACTGATGAGCCGCACGCGACGGCGTATCACCCGCTGGGCATGCGCGACCGTGCTGCTGGCCGGCGCGGCGGCATCCTGCGCCGTGCCCATGGGCAACGCCATCACCGCCTACACCGCACTCCAGGCCCAGGCGGGCACGGGCGGTTCGGTTGCCGGAGGCGGGAGTTCGGCGGACATCCCGCCGAGGATGCTCACCGCCTACAAGCACGCGGTCCAGCGGGTGGGCCGGTATGTGCCGCGGTGCCGGGGCATGCGCTGGCCCGTCCTGGCAGGGATCGCGAAGATCGAGTCCAACCACGCCGTGGGACACAGCATCACCGCCAGCGGTGACATCCGTCCGAAGATCTACGGGGTCCTCCTCAACGGCTCCGGGCAGGGCGGCAACACCACCGCCTTCCCCGACACCGACCGGGGTCGCTGGGACGGCACCGCCACCGGCGAACGCGCCGTGGGGCCGTTCCAGTTCCTGCCCTCCACCTGGGAGACCACCGGCCAGGACGCCAACGGGGACCAGGTCGCCGACCCGCACAACGCCGACGACGCCGCCCTCGGTGCCGCGGTCTACCTGTGCGGCAACGGCCGCGACCTCACCAGGCAGCCGCAGCTCGAGGCCGCGATTCTCGCGTACAACCACTCCGCCACCTACGTCGCCGACGTGCTGGGGTGGATCGCGCAGTACACCCGGGCCGCCAACGACCCCGGCCTGGCAGGCGTCTCCGGGACGGTCCGTACGGTCCTCGAGGCCGCGCTCGCCCAGCGCGGGGTGCCCTACTCGTGGGGCGGCGGCAACGCCAGCGGGCCCTCCTACGGGATCTGCTGCTCCCCCGGCGGCAGAACCGGCACCACGGTCAACGGCTTCGACTGCTCCGGGCTGACCGTCTACGCCTACGCCCGCGCCGGGATCCGCCTGCCCCGCACCGCAGCCGCACAAGCAGGCGTCGGCCGCCGCATCCCCGCCGGACTGGGTATCGCCGCACTCGAGCCGGGTGACCTCGTCTTCTTCGCCCACACGCCCGGACGCGACGCGACCATCCACCACGTCGGCATCTACACCGGCAGCGGCCGCATGATCAACGCCGCCCGCCCCGGCACCCTCGTGCGCCTGGACCCGGTCAGCTCCATGTCCGGCTACGCGGGAGGCGCACGGCTGCTATGACCACACCTACATACATCGCCCATGGACAACGCCCGCTGCGTGCTCTGGTGCTCGCCACACGGCTGCTGACCGTCACCGGGACCCCTTGCTGGACATGCCGAGCGGCCCACAGCCGCAAGCTCTGGCGACATCGCAGGCCGCACGCGACACCGGTCCGCCCGCCGCAACCGCCACGCCCTCCGGCCGGCCCACCGTGGCGACGTCGCCACGACCACTGGCTTGCAGTAGCCCGGTGCCGGACCGCCAGGGCGCGGTCGCGGTCGGGCGCGCCGCGTCCGTGGCTCAGCTCGCGCCGGGGTGGGCGGGGAGGGCGCGGTAGCGGGCGAAGGCCTCGCGGGCGTCCGCGACGAAGTCCGGCCGCCCGGCCATATCCGCCAGTTCGGGCTCTGTCAGCCAGGCGTGCCAGGCGATCTCCTCCGGGTCGGGCCGCAGGGCTTGCGTGATGACGGCCTCGTGGACGGCGAGCCAGTACGGGCTGATCACCCCGTCGCACAGGAACTTGAACACGAAACGCGGCCGGACTGTCACGCCCAGCTCCTCCGCCAACTCCCGTGCGGCGGCCTCTTCGTACGACTCGCCCACACCCGCCGCTCCCCCGAGCATCCAGTTCACCTGCCCCGGGAAACGCCTCATACCAGCAGGGCGGCGGTGGACGAGGAACCGGCCCTCACCATCGCGGCAGACCACCGTCGCAATCCGGTGCAGCCACCGGCTGCGGACCGCCTCCTCCCGGTCCACCACACCCAGCACCACATCACGTTCGTCCACCCGGTCCACCAACTCACCCATAGGACTCACGATGGCAGACACCACTGTCAGTACCGCCTGCCGCGAACGCGCCCGGCCCGGCACTACCAGGACCGGCTCCGCCCTGGCAGCCTGGGGCACGGCGAGTCCCGAACGGGCTCTGCCCGGCCCTCACGACGGTCCCTCGGTCACGGGATGGGACTACACGCCGCCTGCAACGCCCCGGTCACTGCGGCAGGCGCTGGGTGATGCGCCACAGCCTGCGGGGCAGGCCGCCCTCCTCGAAGGGATGCACCTCCTCCAGGCGCCAGCCGTCGGCCAGGGCATCGACCAGCGGCCGGGAGAAGTAGTGCACGGCGAAGCCGCCGTGCTCCCAGATGCCGTCCCCGTGACCGGTGCCGGCCCCGTAGTGCGCGTCCCCCGTGTGACGGACGGTGTAGACGAAGACGCCGCCCGGGCGCAGCACGCGCCGGACCTCGCCGACCAGGGCGTGGAGTTCTGCGGTGGACAGGGCCATGCACAGCAGCATGTGCGCGAACACGCCGTCCACCGAGGCATCCGCGACAGGAAACGGTTCACGCACATCGTGGACCACCGTGGTCACCCGCCCCGCCATCCCCTGGCCGGCCGCGGCTGCGCGCAGCTGCTCCAGCCCCACCGGGCTGAAGTCGGCGGCCGTCACCAACAAGCCCTCACGGGCGAAGTACAGCGCGTCACGGCCGTGCCCGGCGCCCAGTTCCAGCACCTCGCGGGCACCGGCCGCCCGGAACACTCCGGCAGCGTGGACCGCCGCCTCCGACGGCTCAGCCCCGTACATGCCGGGATGCTCACCATAGGTGTACTGCCAGTGCGCACGCTGCGCCGCAGCCAGATCCCCCTGCCCGTCCCGCGACATGCTGCCCGCCCACCTCTGATCCCGACCGGCTCCAACGCCAGCCTAGAACGACGCCGCGGTCCAGGGTCTGCGACCCGCAGACCGGGCGACCAGCACGTACCCCGCCTTCGAGTCGCGGGCCGGGACCGGCCGATGGCACCCGCGTTCGCCACCCGCGTCCGGGTCCAGGACGGCATCTCGCGCCGTGGGACCAGGGACCGCGGGGCGGTGACGCGTCCGATGTGGGCGGGCCCCGACCGCGGCGGCACCCACAGCAACGGCCACCTCACCGGCGTCTCTTTCGCCCGCACGATGACGAAGGGAGCAGCAGCGTGAACGCCACGGCAACAGCCCCGCATCCGACAAGCCAGGCGCTCGGTGTCCCCGATGTCATCGGCCTCGTCGTCGGGCTGGTGGATGCGGTCGACTGGCTCTACGGCCACTGGTACCTCCTCGCCCTGGCCATCGGCGTCGCCTGGGCGGCCGGGGAGCTGGTGGTGCGCCGTCTGGCGGCGCGGGCGTCGGCGCAGCGGATGGCGTTGGAGCTGGTGGCGTCGCGGCATTTCGATCCCGGCCTGGAGGAGATCTTCCGGCGGGGTGTGCAGCTGGCGCGGGCGTCGACGTCGATGCCGTGGTGGGTGCCCCGGCGGGCGAAGTGTGTGCAGGTGCGGCTGCGGGCGGACGGGACGCGTGCGCTGCGGTATCGGATCGAGGGCCCGGCCGGCGGTGAACGCCTGTTGTCGGTCACGCCGTTCGGGCCCGACGTCGCCGTGACCAGGGCCGGGCGGATCACCGATGCGCCGCGCATCCACACGGTTCGGGCGGAGTTCGTGCTGCGCGGCAAACCCACCGCCCCGCTGCGCGACGTCCCCCTCGTCCCGGATCCGCTGCAGCCGCTCGTCGACGCCGTGGCAGACCTGCGGGCCGAGCTCGGGGACCTCGCCGAGATCCGCCTGGCCGTCCAGCGTGCCCCGAAATGGGTGCTGCGGGCCCGAAGGATGCAGCTGATGGCTGCGGCACGGCGGCGCGAACAACGCGAGGCGCGGCGGGCGGCGTCGTGGGTGCGGCAGGACGCGGGACGCGTCGAGGACTCCCTGACGTGGCAGCTGCAGCAACTGCTGTCCGACCGGAGGGCCGGTGCGGGTGGGGGGCGCAGGCTGGTGATGCCGCCGGTGCCGCGTCGGGTGGATGCCGGGGAGGCGTTGGGCAAGCTCGCCGAGGACGATCATCTGGTGCGGGTGCAGCTGCTGGTGATGTGCGCGTCGAACACGGAAGGCCGCGCCGAGGCGCGGCTGGCGCAGATCCAGGCCGGGCTGGATGTGTTCGGGGGCCGGTCCAGGTGGGCGATGCGGGGGTGGCGGGCGGGGCCGTGGCGGCTGGGTGCGGACCGCTGGCCCACCCGCCGCGGCTTCGAACGCCGCTGGCACTACGGCCACTGCCGGCCGCCGCGCCCCAACTGGACGCGGCTGGAAGAGCTGACCGGGCTGCTGAAGCCGCCGACCGTGCACTGTCGGCTGCCGGTCCTGGCCGCCGACCTGCCCACCTTCACCTTCGGCGACCCCGATCTCCTGCTGCAGGGCATCCACCACGGCCCGGACGGCCGCCGCCGCCCCGTCGCCACCTACGCCGCCGAGACGCTGTTCGAGGTCGGGGTCGGCAAGGCCGGCGGCGGGAAAACCGAACGCGCCCTCGCCCAGGCGATCGGCTGGGCCCACGCGGGGGGCGGGCTCGTGTTCGTCGACCCGCACCGCGACTCCTGGCCGCGGGCCGCCCCCTTCCTCGCCCACGAGCAGTTGATGGACCGCATCGCGCTGGTCGATCTGAACGCCCTCGGGTCCCGGCCGCGGGTGAGTTCGTGGAACCCGCTCGGCCTGCACTACGGCCAGCAGCCGCACGAGGCCGTCGAAGCCGCCGCCGACGCGTTCGCCTCCGCGCTGGCCTGGGACGACGCCTCCGCACCCCGCGCGCTGACCCTCCTCACCGCCGCCCTCACCGTCCTGGCCGCCGTCAACCAGACCGCCTGCCGGGCCGGAAGGCCCGAAGACCAGGCCACCCTCTTCCACATCCGCGCCCTGCTCACCGACCCCGGCTTCCGGCATGCCGCACTGACCGCCGTCGCCGGCCGGCTCGATGCGGAGACCCGGGCGTGGTGGCAGACGGTGTTCCCGACCCTGGCCCCGGACGCGTACGCCGTCGTCCTCAACCCCCTCGCCCGGCTCGCAGCGAACCCCGTCACCCGCGCCTTCCTCGGCCAGGGCGACGGCGTCTACGACATCCGCACCGCCATGGACACCCGCATGATCGTGTGGATCTGCCCCGGCGGCAACGGGCCCACCGACCGCCTCCTCACCCCCCTGCTCGCACGGGACCTGCTACGCGCCGCCCGCTCGCGGTCAGCGGCACCGACGGTTCCGTCGAGATCTGGGACCCGGTCACGGCCTCCCGCCTCCGGATCCTTCCCAGCAGACGCTCACAACACAGGTACGGGAAGGCGGCGGCCCTCGCCGTCTTCGCCGATCCGGACGGCCACCCGCACGCGGTGACCGGGCATCGGAGGTCCGGTTCATCGTCGCCTTCGACGACGGGCAGGGCCGTCCGCTCCTCGCCGTCACAACCAGCTCGGCCGGCCCGGTCTCGGACACCCACCGGTTGACCCTGCGCTGGCCCTGGAGGACCCCGGCGGCGCTCCTGTTCCTCTCCCGGCCCGACGGCGCCCTGGTTCTGGCCGCAGCCCACGACGGCATCTGGGCCATAGCGCTCTGGAACTTGGACACGGTCGCCATGGACGGCCTCATCGTCGGCGATCCGGGGGGCGCCCAGGCGCTCACCCGGCTTCCCCGCGATGACGGTGCCCGCCTCGTCATCGGCGGCTGGGACTCGGTGACGATACGCGACACCTCGGCCCCGCAGATCCCGCCGGACGCAGAGCAGCCCTGGCTGATCAGGACCTGCACCCCGTTCACCGCCCACGACGGCACCGTCCGCGTCTGCACGACGGGTGACGACAACACGATCAGGATCTGGGATCCGGTGACGGGCGAGGTGACCACCTCCTGGCAGGACCCCGGAACATCCGGAATCTGGGATTGCGCGGCATTCCGCTCGTCCGAAGGCGAGACCCTGCTGGCGACCGCCGGCGAAGACGACGAACTCGTCCGTATCTGGGACCCGGCCACCATGACCCAGCGCGATACCTTCACCGGACACGAGATGATGGTCACAGCGCTGGCTGTCCTGCCCGGCGAGGACGGACGCCAACTCCTGGCCTCCGCATCCGACGGCAACATCCTCATCTGGGATCCCGAAACCTTCGCCGTGCTCCAGAGGATCGACGGCGGGAACGAGTTGATCTACGAGCTCGCGCCCTTCTCCGCCCCGGACGGCCGCACGCTCCTCGCGGCCTCCTACGAGCGCAACGAGACCATCAGCGTCTACGACCCCATCGCCGGCACCCACCTCCACGACCTCGCGCGGCAGACTCACCCCGCCAGGAGGATCCTTCCCCTGCGCTGGCCGGACGACAGCCTCAACCTCATCTCCGCGGGCGCCGATCACATCATCCGGCTCTGGGACCCGATCGAGCCCGCCTTCCTCGACAGCCTGAGAGAACACACCGGTGCGGTCACCGACGTGGCGCTGGTCGAGATCGGCGGCGAGCCGCGCTACCTCGCCTCAGCGGACACAGACAAGACCCTCGTCCTCTGGGATCTGGAGACCTGGGAGGCAGTCCTACGTATCCCTCTCGGAGGCCACGTGGCGAGCCTGACCACGATCCCCGCCCATGCCTCCCCTGCAGGCCGCGCCCTGCTCCTGCTCGCAGGCGACGGCCTGGCTTGCTTCGAACTGCAGTGATCATCCGGTGGCATCCCTTCTAGAGCTGGATTCCTCAAACAGTGCACGTGTACCGGCAGCGAAGCCGGCGGGTGAGCGGTGCGGGTCTGCCCCACATCCAGGCCCGTGCTCGATTGTTGAGCTGGGGGCCTGCTCACGCAGATCCATCCGTCGCTGGAGCGGGTCCTGGGGCCGAGAGTGCAGCATCCGGCCGTGCTCAAACTCCTCGACCAGTTCGGTTCCCCGGCGCAGATCCGCAAGGCCGGACGACGCCGACTGATCACATTGATACGTCCGAAGGCACCGCGCATGGCCGAGCGCCTGGTCGAGGACATCTTCACCGCGCTGGACGAACAGACGGTCGTCGTCCCGGGCACGGACGCGGCATCGCTGATCGTTCCCAGCCTCGCCACCTCGCTCCAAGCGGTGCTTGAACAGCGGAAACTCCTCGCTTCGAGGATCGAGGAACTGCTGGAGGCACACCCTCTTTCCAAGGTCCTGACGTCCATGCCGGGGATCGGCGTCAGGACCGGAGCACGCATCCTCATCGACGTCGGCGACGGGTCCGGCTTCCCGTCCGCCGCCCACCTCGCCGCCTACGCCGGCCTCGCCCCAGCAACCCGCAGCTCGGGCTCCTCGATCCGCGGCGAACAACCGTCCCGGCGCGGAAACAAGCAGCTCAAACGGGCCTTCTTCCTCTCCGCGTTCGCAGCCCTGGCCGACCCCGCCTCCCGCACCTACTACGACAAGAAGATCAGCCAGGGCAAGCACCACACCCAAGCCCTCCTCCGCCTCGCCAGACGACGAACCGACGTGCTCTTCGCGATGCTCCGCGACGGCACCTTCTACGAACCCCAACCCGCCCCATCAGCTTGACCAAACCCATAGGGGCACCCCCGCGGGAGCAGGCGGCAGCGTGTCCTGCGGATGACGCTTCCGTACGGGCCGGGTCCGTCCTCCCCCGCAGGCGCGGAGAACAGCCCCGTGCAGCACCGGTGGGGCCGCCGAACTCACACCCGCCAAAGCCCAGCTCCGCGCGGCAGAAACAACAAAGCACCCCGCCGCGAACAGCTCCGCCTGCCCGAGCGGACCACGCACCGCCACAGTGCGGCCAGCCACCCGACGGCCCCTGCCGCCTGACGCGCAGCAGCCG
Source organism: Streptomyces sp. NPDC048600 (assembly GCF_055587025.1). Taxonomy (NCBI): domain Bacteria; kingdom Bacillati; phylum Actinomycetota; class Actinomycetes; order Kitasatosporales; family Streptomycetaceae; genus Streptomyces; species Streptomyces sp. NPDC048600. The sequence continues at coordinate 26,310 of NZ_JBVJGZ010000047.1, forward strand.
GTTGAAGACCGGCATCCGACCTCTCACGCCGCGACGCACACGACACGACACAGTGCATCGCCGGCAACGGAGACCGCCCGTGAAGAAGTTCGCCGACCAGTTGATCGCCGAAGGCGTGCCCGACGGCACCTTCGGCGGCGCCCGGCCCCGCAACACCCGCCGCAAAATGCGCCCCACACCCGACCCTGCAGCGGGACGACACCTCACCGACCTCGCCGCCGCCATCCATGCCGTCGACCGGGAACGCGGCTACGGCGTCAACCACCGCTACCGGCAGACCTTGGGGCCGACGAAATGACCCGCCGTCCGCCATGCGTCGTGAGCAGCCCGTGCTGCAGCGCTTCACCTGCCCGCCACCACGGAGAGTTGCTCCCGCATATGCGCGGGGACGACCCGGTCGTCGTCGCGGGGTCTCGTGCGAACCCCGCACGTGCGAGGGTCTCGCGGAGGGCGGGCGGGGCACGGATCCGCTGTGCAGGTCAGGGGTCCGCGGAGGGCGCGAGTGCGCCCGGCGGGCGGCTGGCACACACCTTTGAACACGCCATACACCCGCTGCTCTCCCGATGCTCCTGATTGCACAACGGCCAACGGAGTTGAGGCGAACAGTCCCGCGAATGAGCTGCTCGCCCCCGGGAATCCGTGTGCACTACTCGCCGAAAACACATCCGGATGCGGAGTTGCGCCGTTTCACGGATTCGTTCAGATCGTCCCACGCCGCGCGAGTGGCTTCCTTCGCGAGCGTCTCCGGCAGAGCCTCGCCCGTCCGCAGGTCCACGGGAGCGAAGCGGTGGTGCTGGCTGAAGAAGAGCATCGTCGTCAGGTGAGCCCGGACGGACACCGTTTTCAGTGTCGCCTGGTCCGTGCTGAAGTCGAACAGACCGATCGGCTCGGTGTCGAGGCGGATGCTCCGGGCGGCCCGGGCGCTCGTCACGGAGGATTCACCGGCGAGCACCGATGCCTTGGCCAGCTGTCCCAGGAATCCTAGGAAGCCATCGATGCGCGTGGGCGCCTCGATCTCCAGTCGCAGCCCGAGGGTCTCCGCCGCCTCCGTGTCCGAGTACGCAAGGAGGGGAAGGTTACTGAATACGCCCCCGTCGACGTAAACGCCGCACGGAGGGAGACCCTGCCCCGTGGACCTGATCGAGTAGGGCTTGTAGACGAACGGCAGCCCCATGGAGATTCTCACGGCATCGGCCACCGGGAAGTTCGGCGTGGTGTCACCGGAGAAGACCACGGTGCGCAGCGAGCACAATTCGGATCCGGTGACCCGCAGCAAGGGGTACTTTCTGGCGGTGCAGAAGGTGTCCAGCTGAGCGAAGGTCAGGGTGCGGCCGTCGACCGCCGTACCGGCTCGCGAGGAGCCGGTCATGAGATCCGTGTTCCGGCCCACCCGCTCAGTGATGAGCTGGGCGAGGCAGTCGCGCGCGGCCTCCCCGGAGAAGATTCCCATGTCGAGTGACAGCGAGGTCAGGTATTCGGGCATCGAGCCGAGCAGTTGCTCGATCACCTGGGTCTTCAGTGGACGCTGCGGCGGAGGCGTACTGGCCGGTGTCGCTGTCGTGGACGGAAACCTTGCCGGGACGCCGATAGACCGCAGCGGCCCCATCGGGCCGATTCCGAGGGTGGCGAGCGCGTAAGCCGCATCTTCCACGCGATAGAAAGCTGCGAGGACGGTCGACAGTATGGTCGTCCCCGCCCCTCTCAGGGCTCTGCGCAGCGCGTCGAGGATGCGGCCGGCCCAGGTTACGGGGAACATCGCCTGTTCCCAGGAGGCTTGGGTCACCAGTCGGCCGGCCCGCTGCGGGGGCGGCGGACGGTCATATGGCCTCGCGGGTGTGGGGATCGCGTCCGATTGCTCGTCGAAGAAGCGTGCGAAGTTCGTCGACGACATGAAGGCGTACACATCGCAGGGGCGCATGCCCAGGGCGAGAGCCAGGGCGGTGATGGCCCCGGCGGAGGAACCCGCGACGGTCTTCAACTGGCCCAGGATGTCAAGCTGGTCGAGCGCGTAGAGGGCACCCAGATACGCGTTCCCCTTTCCCCCGCCGCCTTCGATCGCCAACCGGCGCACCTGAGTGTGCGAGATCGGCGGATCATACGACCCGGTTAAGTACTGTTCTGCGTACGACGTGCTGTCGCCGCTCACCGCTTGAGCCCTGCCGGCGGGTCGAGCTGCGCCTCGGTGTTCCTGATCAGCAGGGTCAGTTCGGTGTCGAGCCAGAGCAGCGATGTCGGGACGACGGCCTCCCAGGACTCGCCCGGCACCCCGTCCTGTGGCGGCCTGGTGAGCGACATGATCTCCTGGGCCACAGACAGCGAGGGAGTCCGGTCCCCGCATAGCACCACACCCCCGGGGACGATCAGCCCGAGTTCGAGAAACGTGTAGACAGCTGACTCGAATCCGGGACGCGCCGGTGCGAGCACCCGTGCGCCGCCCGATTCCAGGAACTCCGTGAGTTCCAGATCCGTGGACTGGAATTCCACGACCCGCTTCCAGTCCTTCGAGGGGGCCCAGTAGGTCGGATACAGGACGTGCATCAGGTTGTCCCACTCGAACGACTGCTCGAAGAACTGGATGAGCACAGCATGACCGACCGCCTGGTCGAACTGATGGAGCGGGCGGCTGACACCCTGCGTGTCGGGTCCTGTCGGGGCGTCGTCGAAGCCGCTGAAGTGCTGGGCCAGCAGGCACTCGATCACTTGGCGTTTCAGTTCCGTACGAATCAAGGACTTGCGAACCGTGGGGGATATCGAGCGGCGGATCACTTCGCCGTTCTCGCTGATGTTCGCCGAGGTCGCGGCCTCGATCTGCGCCTTCCGTGCTGCGACGGCCCCGCGGAGTGTGCCGTACACCTCCATCGCCCAGCTCTCTATCGCCTGCTGAGCGGGGACACAGCGCAATGTGACGGAGACTGTGCCGTTGTAGGAGCCCCCAAGAGTCGCCCCAAAGCTCAGCTTGCCGATCAGCGGTTCGGCGAAGGCGGTGTGGGATGCCGGATTGCCCGATTCGTCGCGCCAGAAGGCGTTCTCGGCCAGCCAGCGGTCGCGGTAGTCCGCGGCGCCCACGTGCACCGTGTTGAACGACTGGACGTCCGGCAGAGGCTTCGTTCGTCTCAGCATCACCCGGTTGCGGATCAGCACGTTACTCGCTCCGACGGTGACGGCCGCGACGATCGAGTGATAGCCGATCTTTTCCTCGACGCCGTCGTCGCTGTTATCGGTGAAGTCCCGCCACTTTGCCAGCTCAGGGGCAGCCGCTGCCGAGGCGCTCCAGGACACCGCTACGTACCCTTCCGGGACCTGAATGTCCTTCGTGCCCGAAGCGACCGGGGGGAAGGGAAGCAGTTCCCAGTTGTCCGTGTCGTCGTCGCGGTTGCCGCTGCTTATGGAGAGAGATTCCGTGACGATGAGTTCCCTGTCCGGCGGGACGGGAAGATCGGCAATTCCGAGCGCGGCACCGATCTGCAGATAGTTGTCGCGGTCGATGGTGCGCGGGGAAACCGGGTTCCCTTGGGGCGTTCCGTCGTGCGTGAGATGGAGAGGATCCGGGACCGGGACCGTCTGAGAGGTCATAGTCCGCTCGTCGATCAGTCCCCGCAGAAACTTCCCGGGCTGCGGGAGGAAGAACTCGAGCTGAAGTCGGTGCGGATAGGTGAAAATCTGATACCTCTGAACCTTTTCGACCCAGCGATAGACACCTCGGACGGGTTCGTCCGTTGCATTGTTGAGACGATGGGCATCGAGTTCCCTGACCGTGGTCTCTCTGGTCTCCCTGCGAAGGCGACGTATGCGGCGCTCGGTTTCCTCAATGGCTCGCCGTCCCGATTCCCGCGCTATTTCGACAGCCCGCCTCCGGGCATCCGTGCGAGAGAACGCCAACGATGCGCCGATCTGCGTGTTGTTCTCCACCGTGCCGTACTTCACCGACAGGTCGTTGTTGAACTGCAGCCCGATTTCCAAAGAGGTCTGCCGGCTGGTCTCGTCCGCCTCGGTCGTCCGCTCGGACTCGTACGTCTCCTCACGCGACCGTGAGACATCCACAGTCTCCGTCTCCGCGACTGTCTCGGTGCGGTTCGTGGTGCGTGTCGCTCGCTCCCGCTCCTCGCCGGGCATGACGTTCTCGATGAAGGCCAGCTCGCCGGCGACGTAACGGGACCACTCGTCCCGGACCACGTGCAGGTCCGCGATGACCGGCGGTCCCGCGGTCTTCGCGCGCGGCAGGAGCGGGAACGGAGGGCTGGGCAGGCTCACGGGACACGTCAGCCAGTCGTCGAGCTCCGAGCGGGTGCGCGCGTGCGCGCCGGCGTGGAGGGCGCCCACAAGGACGGCCACACGCAGCTCCGCCAATGCCGTACCGAGGGCGGCTGCATCGTCCGCCGAAACCACCACGGTGCCGCTCTGCAACGCCTTCACGCTCGTCCCGGCCAGCCTGAACAGCACCCGGTCCTCGAGCAACGCCAAAAGAGCCGCCCAGTCACCGACCGATACAATCTGACTGAAAACGCTCCGTGGCGACACCTCGTCGAAATCGTGCTCGGCGAGCACACCGACCAGCCATCTCCTGGCCTCGGCCGGCGAGGCGGCAAGATGGCATGCCAGCCATTTCGCCAGCTCGGAGATCACACGGGCGGCCCTGACCGTGCGGTCTCCGTAAGGATCGAAACCACCGGCCCTCCGAGCCTCTGTCACGACGGCATCAAGACTAGCGCTGTATCCGTCCTCGCGCGGGACGTCCGGTCCGGCCACACGCAGAAGAGATGCAAGAAATTCTGAATTCCTGCGTGGATCAGGCACCGGCACACGCGGAGAGGAACCGCAGCCTTCCGTGGGATTCCTCAACACCCGGAACCGGATGATTTCCCCCATGACTCCCCCGGATTCTGTCGACCGAAGAAATAGAAACAGTAGAGTGCGACCACAAGCAAAATTGTTTGTGCCTCCCCATCGACGCCCGTGGAAGCGTAGCGCACAACCGCGATGCTCGCAGCAATCGGTCAGGACAATGCATCACCACTCGACTACACACGCACCGCACGGATCTCGCGTGCCCCCTTATTGATCCACCATTTCATCCTGCGACCATGAAGTGCCGGAGCTGGTGCAGCGCGAATGAAGTCCTTGGACACCTGGGAGTGGAGTGCCCGAGAATTTCACCGACGGTCGCAGTCCAGGTTGCGTTATCGGGATCCGGATGGGCCGGGTTCGCGCATGACGTCCGCCACCACGACGACCGCCACTGATCGCAGCCCGTCGCCATGAGCAGGGAGCGCCTCGCCACCAAACTCCTCGACTACGCCCGCCTGCACACCTACCAACCCCAACAACCCGGCCGGCATTGCTGCGCCGCTACCCCGTCTACCCACGCATCCTCTTCATCCTCACAGGCGCCACCCGCCACACCCTCAACTACCGCATCCACGACCTGCAGGCCATGACCGCGAACACCCCCACGCCGCGGCACTCGCCCACACGTCCCCCTCGGCGCCGCCATCATGGACCGAACTCTGAACGCGTCCCGCGGCCGCCCCGAACACTCCATCCGCTCGCCCTGGTCAAAGCGACCAGCACGCTGGGCCCGGCACGGCCCGAACATGACACAGGTGCTCCAGAGCAGGTCACCGGGCGACGATCACACTCGCGGCCGCGCAGAGCAGCGTCACGCCCGCGAAGGCCACCACCACAGGCTCGGCCCAGGACGGGTGGCGGTGCACCAGAAGTGCCAGGCCGGCGAAGCCCATGAGGCAGACCACTACCAGGAGAAGAACGACGAGCAGTGCGAGTGTGGACATGGCGATGGCCTCCAACGGCTCTGCGTACGGCACCGCTTCGTGCGGACTCAGAGACAGACGAAGATCGCGGTCGGTGCGTTACGCCACCGGAGCACGGGCGCATGTGCCTGTAGTCGTGGCACGCAAATTCGGCGTCGAGCCCTGTAACAACCGGCGGGTGCCGTGCGTCCTGTCCCTACGAGCGGGTCTGTACGGGCTCCTCCTGCACGCCCGCGTAGTCTCCGTGCAGCCGGACCGAGCAGCAGATGACGGAGTCAGGGAGCGGTGAGCGATGAAGCACCTGAGAGGCCCGATGAGTTCGCCGCATTCTATCGAGCTTCCTACGGGAGAACTCTGCGCCGTCTGATCAAGAAGGGGCAGATCTCACAGCATGACGCGGAGGATATTCTATCGATCGCATATGCGGAGACCGCTCGGCAATGGTGCAACATCAGAGATCCGCATGGGTACCTCTGGGACCGGGTCTGCAAACGGTTCCTTGACTACTGGCGCAAGCGGAAGCAGCAGGGCAGGGAAGCGCTCTGCGACCCGTCGGGGGAGATCTCGGTTCTCCCGGAATCGGCTGCGAGCAGGCCGGAAGGCTGCGTAGAACTGGCGCGATTGTATGAGCTGATCGCTCAGTTGCCCGCGGACGATCAGTTACTGATCCTCATGGATGCGTACGGGTACAGCAAGGAGGATCAGGCCACCAAACTCAACGTCTCCCCCGGGGCGGTGAGAGTCCGGCTGTGCCGGGCGAAGAAGAAGCTGGATGCGCTGGTGGAGAAGGACAGGGAGATCCGCTGATGCCCATCGTCAACGAAGGCTTCGAAGTCAGCCGGCCTCGTGCGATCGGCGGCGGAGAGATCACCGGAACCATGCTGCATTACTGGCGGATCCTTCATCTGGCCGAGGACGAGGAACCTTCTGCCGGCATGGACGAGCTCATGGCGGATGAAGAACTCTTGGAACGCATCAGGGCCCTGGACACAGTGGCTGTTCCACCACTACCGCGAGACATCGAAGAACTCAGCGACAGCAGCCGGTTCCTGCACGCCCGAAGCAGGAGTGCCTCGGAATGCGAGGGCCCGGAAGACGGGCAGGAAGTCCTGCGCGCACTCCCCGCGCACACTGGCCACATGGCCACGTTTCCGTTTGAGTTCCCTGACGATGACCCCATCATCCCGTACCTGTACGGCCCTTTTGACGCTTCCGGAGCTACCCTCGGCATCGTCAAAGCCGAGCCCGTCGGCCGCACGGTCGGCCCCCTGGATTCCCATGCGGTGGACACTCTCCTGGCGCGGTACGTTCAGCCCGACTGCTTCGAGGACGCCGCACAAGCCCTCCGGCAGGACCATGTAGTAGTACTCACCGGGCCGGCAGGCACGGGCAAACGGTCGGCAGCCGTGGCCCTGCTCAACACGGTCACGGAGCGTAGGGAATGCATTGAGCTCTCCCCCGACAGCAGCTTGGAAGAGCTGGCTGACGGGCGCCTGGCGTTCCAGCACGGCGTCGGCTATCTGCTCAGCGACTACAGGCAGGAGGACTCGGCCTCAACCGCAGAGTACGCCTGGCGTCGGGTCAGCGACACGGTGCGCGACCGCGGCGCCTACCTCGTGGTCACCGCCGCGGATCAGCCAGGCAGTGAAACCCTGCGATCCGTACGCCACCTGCCCTGGCAGCTCCCCGACTTGACGACCGTCCTGCGCGTTCGCCTCCTGGGAGCAGGCTGCGTCGAAGACACCGTCGAAAGGGCTGTCTCGTGCATGCCCGCCGGATGCCGGATCGCACAGATCGCCGCAGCGGCCGACCGGATCGCGTACGGCGCAGACCCTGAAGAGGTCTGGCAGGAGCACACAGCCGCCCAAGCCCAGCCTGTGCGCGACTGGTTCGACAAGACGCGCTCTGCGCACGAGTGGATCGAGGTCACCACGCTGGCCTTTACCACCGGTCTGAGCCACCAGGACTTCGTGACCTGCATGAAGCGCCTGGAGGAAAGCATGGCCGCCACCCTCTCTGCACCGGCCACACGCGACGAATCGGCCAAGGCCCTCCAGCACGACGCCGACGGCCTGCCCCCCTCGTCCTTGAACACGCTGCTCGCACCGCGAACGGGCGGCGCACCCGACCATTTCCCACTCGTCTTCCCGCACCCGCACTACCGGCAGCGGGTGATGGAGGAGCTGTGGGCCAGAGGCTCGACGGCGTACTGGCACAGCGTGCGGGAATGGCTGACGCTCTTGGCCGGCCAGACCCGGCCGCGACTGATGCAGTTGTCCATCGCCTCCGGGCTCGCCCTGCTCGCCCGGCTCGCCTCCGACGAGGTCGCCGAGAACTACCTCACCCCCTGGGCGGCAGGTTCCGCAGGCCCCGGCGGCCAGTCCACGGCCGTCCTGGCAGTCCACTGCATGTCCCTCGACGACCAACTCGCCGCGAAAGCCCTGTCCCTTGTCCGGGACTGGGCCGACGCACCCGAACCTCAACTGCACGCGACAACCGCGGCGTCGTTCAGCGGGCCGCTCGGCGTGCGTTTCCCGACGGACGCCGTCAGCACCCTGCTGCGCATGCTCGACCGCTCGCAGCAGGCCGAGAAGGCGACGGCTGCACTCGCCGCACTCGCCGCAGCCCTCAGGGAAAACGGCCATGACGCCGGTGCGGTGCTCCGGCCGCTCGCCCACCAGGTCATGAACCGGCACCGCCAGCACACCACGCGGCATAAAGAACGCCACCTCGACGCCGCACTGACCGTGCTGCAGACCCGCGACGCAACAACCGGCCGCCTGCTCTGCGCCGTGCTGGCGGCCCAAGATCCCCGGAACGCAGACACGCTCGGCGAGCTCTGGGCAGAGCTGCTCCAGCACCAGCCCCGACGGCACCAGGGACTGCAGATCCTGGAAGCCACCTTGCGTGACCTGCCCGCCCTCACCCACCAGCCGCAGCACACCGCCCAGCAACTGGGCCGCTCCCTAGGATCAGCCCTGCCTCCGCGCGAACGCCTGCGGCTGGGGCTCTCACTGTCACCAGCCCTCACGCGTCCCGACGACGCCACCGATGCCCTGATCGACACCACACTCCACGCCGCCCTCACCACGCGGGACTGACCGGTAAAGCCCCCCATAGCGCCGCTGCTGACGATCACAGTGCGCGATCCGCAGCACGGAACCCGGCCTCGGAGGCAACAGCCCGCACGCTGACAGGCAGCCTCGCCCGAGAAGCCCCCCGGACGCGCAGGCCGCGCCGGGCTGACCACAGGAAGGGACGATCCGCACAAGTGCGGGAGCGTGTCGATGCCGAACCCCGCGAGCTGCCGTCGCGGCCGCCTCCCCCTGCCCGACGACGGTTGTCGCAAGACCGGGCTCGCGCTCCCGCATGCCGCGACGCGCACCACGCTGCACAGTCCATCGACAGCAAAGGAGGACCGCTCGTGACCGTGTCCATCGATGCGCTTGCTCGCCGAGGACGTGCCGGACGGCGTCTTCGGCGGCGCCCGCCCCCAAGCGGCACCCGCCACGATCAGCGCCCCGCACCCGACTCCGCGGCCGGCCGACATCTCGCCGACCTGGTTGCCGCCATCCACAGCAGCGCGAGCGGCGTCGGGCCCTTGTGGAGCACTGCGGCTTCCGGGACACGGCCACTCCCGCCATGCAGCACCCGCCCTTCTGCCCCGGAGGCGTACGCGCCCTGCGCAAGCCGCACGATCCGGCGGGAGCCTTCTACCAGGAGGGGTTCGATGTCGTGCGCGAGCAGGCAGCCGCCCGGCAGTGCGAGATCATGCTCACGGGCAGCGGCAGGGACGGGATCAACGCCTGCCACTGCCGGACGCAGGCCAGACTGCCAACGTCCCAACCTGTGCCGTGGCTCGGCGGCACAGCAGTCCGAGCGCTCGCCGAAGTCAACGAGCAGCTGGCCCCCATCCCCGTGCTGCCCGTACCGACCCTGATGGCGTTCGGGATGCACAACCCCGGATTCCTGCGGGCCGGGATCTGGCCGGTGAGCCCGCTCGCGCACCCGCGGATCGTGCGGTTCATGGAGCAGCTGCCACATGAGCACAAGCGCGGCAAGGCGTTGTTCCGCGAGCGGATCCGGCGGACCGGGCTGCCCGACTGGGTGGCCGCGTCGGCCGAACCGGAGAACTTCCTGGCCGTCCTGGAGAAGGGTTTACGTTCCTACGGCCTGCCGGTCCTGGACGGCATGCTGAAGGAGTCCATCCTGGTGGACCTCGGCTACGTTGACGGCAACGCTCTCGCCAAGGCGCGGACGCACGCCGACTCCGCGCCGGTCGTCCCCGACCTGCTGTGCGATGTGCTCGCCCTGGAGGTCGGACTGCGAAGCCTCAGATGACCAGCCCCGAGACGGAAGCCGAGCACGTGGAAGCCACCAACCTCCTGTACCGCGACCCGGCACTCTACGACGCGGTCCAGTCCGACAGCACGAGCGCACAAATGTGCCAGACCCTGATCGAGCTGCACCGGCCGGACGCCCGGACCCTGATCGACTTCGGATGCGGTACCGGCCGCGACCTGGAGATCCTCGCGAAGCGCTTCGAGTGCACCGGCGTGGACCTCCAGCCCGGCATGGTCGACTACGCCCGCCGGACCCGGCCCGGGCTGGACATCCGCACGGGCGACATGCGCACCGCGCGACTCGGCAGCCGCATGGACGTGGTGACCTGCATGGGCAACAGCCTCGCCTACGTGCACGACAACGAGTCGATCAGCCAGGTCTTCACCACGTTCGCCGCCCACGCCCGGCCAGGAGCGCTGCTCGTGCTGTGCTCCCCCGTCGCCCCGATCACCCGGACCGAGCCGACCACCGTCACGGTCGACACCCCGACGGGATCCGCGACCGTCACCCTCCGCCACACCTGGGACCTGCGCACTCAGATCAACGCCCTGCACCGGCAGTGGACGCTCCCCACGGGCGAGGAGGCCCGAGACGAGATCCGCAGACGCGTCCTGTTCCCCCAGGAGCTCGAACGCTGCGCGGAGGGCGCCGGCTTCGAGGTCCTGGACATGCTCGACGGCACAGGTGCAGGGCTTACCGGCCCCACCGCATACACGGTGGCCCGACAAACTCCGCGGTGACCGGCGGCGCGAGAAAAGGCACCAGCACCGCCACCCGGCTCCTGGCGGCAACAGCGACGGGTTCCCCCGCACAACCACGGACACCGACGGAACACAAATCACGCGCCGACCTGCGAATAAGCAGGTAGAAGGGTCTGGCGCAGTGATGACCGAGCCTGCCGTCTCAGCGCTTGCCGTGGAGTGCGCGGTAGGTGCGGAAGTCAAAGAAGCGTAGGCCGTCGATCACGGTCCCGGACTCAATTTCCTGCAGAGTCCAGGGGTGGGCGGAGTAGTCGTCAACCGCAACACCTCCGCGCTCAAGCAGCAGCGCGAACAGTTGGTGAAGTTCTGCGGTGCCATCGATCCGCCCGGAGATGTCGATCTTCGTCGACGTCTATGCAGAGGCTTCCGTCCAGAGTCCACGGTTCGCGCTACGACGCGTGGACGGGTGCGGATGCGGCGGTCGGGTATGAGGGCGGCCAGAATGCGTCGGCCAATGGTGCCGACGAGGTCGATCACGGCGCCGCTGAACACGCCTGCGGCTTGGACGACCAGATCGCGGGCGGTGTTCAGAGCGATGGAGAAGCTGGCCCGGTCGGTCCCGGGTCGGGTGGCGGTGGCGTCCGCCATCGCCAGTCGCAGGACCTGATAGGTGACCAGCAGCGCGAAGACTTCCTGGGCGACACCGGCGGGAGTGGGGGCTGTCCGCCCGCTGGTGTTTCACCTGCCAGGGTACGTTTTCTGCTCCTCGGGATTCATCAAGACCCTGACATCGTGCGCGACTCTGTTTCGCTCCAGCGACACGAATGTCCGGATGAATCCCACAGCGAACAGCACCACAAGGGCGAGGACCGCGCCGCGCACGGTGACCGGATCATGTCTCATGACGTAGATCGGCACCGTGATCGTCGAAGCGGCCATCGCGGCCAGAGCCGTTACGAATCCGCGGCGAAAGGTGTCAGGCTGCACGGCGCGGCCCGGCAGCCGTTCCTCCAACTGCTCCAGGAGTGGGTCCACCTGCGCGCTGACCGTGGCGCGCCATCTGCGTTGAGCAGTCCAGCCGTTCTCGACGGTCGGGTCGAACAGCACGAACTCCGGGGTCCAGTCGTCGGCGAACCTGATCACCCCGCGCAGCGGCTGTGGCCCTCTCCGCAGCCGCGGCGACCGCAGGGGCGGATAGTGCGGCAGTGCCGGCATACGCGACGACGCAGCACCTTCCCGGCGCGACTCCTCGCCCCGCTCGGCAAAATATTCCGCGGCGGCGTCGCGGAACCGGTGGTACGCGTCCGGTCCCGTGCACACCAGAAGGAGCAGACGGGACGGCGGCAGGGTCTTCACGGCTTCCATGAACTCCCATAGCGTGCCTTCTGCGGATTCCTTTTCATGCGAAGTTCCGGCCACGAGGAGAACCAGGCGTGCACGTCGGATCAGTTCGCTCACCTCGGATTTCCATTCATCCGTTTTGAGGTAGGACCGATCAATACCAAGTGGCGGATATTTGTCACCGGGGTGGCCGATCGTGAACAATTTGCCGAAGCGGCGGAAGAATCGAGCGAACTTCTCTTCTTCGGCGGCCGCGGCGTTGGCGACGTTATAGCCCAGGATTTCCCCGTTCGGCAGCCAGAATCTCGCGCCCAACGCCCTCCTCGGATCACCGAGTTCCCGGTCGATCCCGAAGGAGCGCAGGTACAGGACGAACGTCATGGTCGGGAGGTCCGTCGGCAAGCCCAGAACGGGTTGGATACGCATCGCGAAGGTCCGCCCGACCGGCCCAGTCACGGCCAGCCCGAACGCGGCGACGGCGAACCAGGCGAGAGACCAGAGCGCCATCCTCCAGTGAAGCCCGCCGTCGAACACCAGCCCGACGGCGGCGAACCCATTGAAAAGGGCGTAGAAAGTGACAGAGAGCATGATGGCGTACCGCACCCCGGTGCCTCCTGAGCGTCGTAACACGTAGCGCGTCACACCGGAGCGGGGCTCTTGCTCGGACATCGACATGTGACAAGTAAGCTGACAACGCACGAAGGTGGTAAATGAACGTATCCACACTCGTATGGTGGGGGTGCAGCGAGCCACCGGAGCGCCTCGGCCAGCGCACCCGCCGTCGCGGCTGACTGTCGCCGGCTGGGGTTCGCGCCACAACCGTGCCAGATGCAAGGGTCAGCCACGGTCACCACCGGTGTCCGCTGGCGAGTATCCGCCTGCTTGCTCGGCTGCAGCTCAGCTGGCAGATCCCCCAGCCTCTCCGCCTGCGGCTGACGGTGAGACGGAAGAACTGTGAATCGAGGCCGAGGACGCCGACCCCGGCCTTCTGTGACTTCGACACCGCCACCTCCCCTGTTCACCCGAAAGACCGCGGACTGTCGCGGGTGCAGCACTACGGCGGCCGCCTGCCCTGGAACGTGAAACGGGATGAGGTGGGACAGGCGGTGGGCAAGACAGTCATCGCGGTCATCTCCCCTGGCGAGGCTGGGCAGAGGCGCGAGCCCGACCGGGCAGATGCCCCGACGCCACGTCGCCCCGGATCGACAGTCCCCGATGCCGACCCGGCCGAAGGCGGTTCTTCAACCAGGCCGCCAGCTGGTTCTTCCCGACGCGCCGAAGGGCCGCCGGGGTCAGGCACTGCCAGCAGGACCAGGGCCTCCGCGGAGGTCTTGCAGCCGAAGGCACGTTCCACGGCGGGCAGTACCCGAGCAGCTTGGCCCGCAGCCGGTTGACGGTACGGGCGCGGCCGCGTTTTGTCCGCACTCGCATCCTCACTCAGCCGACGGTGCCCCTTCAGTGAGCCTGTGACGGTGAGGGAGGTTGAGCTGTCCATGCAGGAGAGCCGCAGCCTGAAGGTCGTTGGTGACCATCACCTGAGCCAGCCTGCCGGCGACTGCGACCACGTTGCCCCAGGCCGGGACGTCCAGATAGACCTCGTCCGGGGCACCACGGCCTACCGCTTCCTGCACGGTCGTGTAGACCTCGCCCAGCTCCTTCATGAGCGCGACTTCCCCCTCGGTCCGCAGGCTCTTGCCCAGCCACGGCGCGGGATCGTCTGCGTTGCAGAAGTCGTCGAACAGCACAGTGACCACGTAGTCCAGGTCCTCGAACTCCTCCGGCCGCAGCCAGACATCGCGCTGCCACGACGGACTCGCGAGGGCGAGAACCGCCGGCACGACGTGAAGTCGGAAGACCGGGAACTCGATGCCGTGATCCGTCATGACGTGAGCCTACCGACCGGGCAAGGGAAACCACCCGCTGCCCAGTGCGCTGTTCACGCAACTGCGGCCGCAGCCGAATGCGAGATCCGCCACCAGCAGTTCCTTGCAGAGGACGGGGACCGGCCGAGGGGTACGCCTGCTGACGCCGAGTCCCAAGTCCTGGGCCGCACCGGCACGGCGACGGGCAGCCGTTGCCCGAGGCGGCCCGTGCGGTCAGCCGTCAGGCCGGTCCCGGACTGTCCCCCTGAGAGGACGGAGCCCGTCGCGGTGGCCCGCAGCCGGGTGCGTCCCTTGTGAACGGATGCCCGCCTGGTCACGAGGGCACGGCGGCTGCTGCCCGTTCCGGACGGATGCCCATACGCCGGCAGCCCGATGCCGCCTGCCCCCGGCAGCCCGTCACCGCCTTGGGCGGGCAGGCCACCGAAAAGATGCCAGCTTCATCCAAAAACCCTTGAACTTTGCTCACGCGAAGCTTTAGATTGCCGCCGTGAAGTAGATGCGACCCCCATCTCCCTTGCAAACACGCGAGCTTCAGGGATGCCAGGTGAACAACACCGTAATCAGCGTTCGCACCGACGAAGACTGCTTACCCTACCGCTGGCCCGCAGCCACCCTCGACGTGAGCCGTATCGGCGACGCCTGGGTCCTGCACGCCTGCGGCGACTTCGACCTCGACGACCTCAACCTCGTACGCGAACAGTTCACCCGCCGGCGCGTCACCCTCGACGGCGACGTCATCACCGTCTGGCCCCGCCCCAGGGAGACGGCATGACCAGCGCCGACACCACCGACCTCAACCACCCCCGACCCGCGGCGGCCAGGGCCCGGGGCCCTGACTCCGGGCTCGTCCTGCTCGCCGCAGCAGGGTGTGTGGGGGGTGGGGATGATTGGGGCGAACGGACCCGCCCGGCGGCGGACGCCA
>NZ_JBVJGZ010000048.1:0-37900 GCF_055587025.1 Streptomyces sp. NPDC048600
GAGACGATCCAGGTCGTCGACGTCGCCCAGCTCCTCCTCGAATCCGTCAAGACCCCCACCGACCCCACCGGCACCCCCGAAGAGGAACACACCCCCGAACCCGAACCCGTGAAGTGACCCGGTGACCCCGTAGAGCGGGGAAGAAGCCCCGGGGAACGGGGACATGACGCGTACTGAGGGGCCGCCACGTTGCGGCCCCTCAGTCGTTCTCCGGTCAGGGGACAGGTCCCGGTGAGGTGGTCTCAAGCGAATCTTGAGCACCGTAGTGGGATCGTGCTGGCAGCCGGTCTCATGGAGAACCGGGAGATATGGAAACCGCGCACGCGGTTTGTTACTCTGGGCATACGGTACGGAACCCACCATGCCGTCTCGGGACCACGGCAATCCCCTTTCTTTTGACGTCCCGTTCGCCCCAGGAGACAGCACATGGTCAAGCAGGAGCGAGCCGCTCGTACGCGGCGTTCGCTGATCCAGGCCGCGGCTGAGGTGTTCGCCGAGGAGGGCTTCGTCCCTGCGTCGCTCGGCGCGATCAGTAAACGGGCAGGGGTCAGCAACGGGGCGCTGCACTTCCACTTCGCCAACAAGAGCGCACTCGCCGACGCCGTCGAGGAAGAGGCCGCCGCGACCATACGCCGGCTCACAGAGGTGGCGAGGGCCCGGCACGGCGACTCCTTGCAGGCCGTGGTGGACGCGACGCACGACCTGATTCGCTGCCTGGGCCAGGACGTCGTGGTCCGGGGCGGCTTCGAGCTCGCCTGCGGTGTCGCACGGCGGACGAAGTCCCCGTTACGGGCGGAGTGGCAACGCTGGGTCGAGGACAGCCTCCGGCGGGCGGAGGGCAGTGGCTCGCTGGCCGACGGGGTCTCCTGGATGGACGCGGCCCATGTCATCGTCGCCGTCACCGCGGGCCTGGAGGTGCTGGGCGGCGAGGACGCCTCCTGGCTGTCCCATCAGCGGCTCACGGGACTGTGGGCACTGCTGCTGCCCCGACTCGCCGACCAGCAGGAACTGGAGGCGCTGCAGTCGGGAGGCTCGCAGCCGCAGGCGCCCGCGCTGGCACCCGCTTCCGCGCTCCTGCGGGGGCCGTACCTTCACGGGTTCCCTGAGCAGTAGCAGGGCGGTGGGTGCGGTGAAGCTCGAAACATACGGACCGTGCGGTTTTATTTTACTATCGCCGGTTGGGTCGTCCGACCGGCCCGAGGCAGGGGATAACCCGTGAGCATCAAGGTACTGGGCGCCCTGGACGTCAGGGAGAACGACGTCTCAGTGGTACCCACCGCGCGCAAGCCGCGGCAGGTGCTCGCCCTGCTGGCCTTCCATGCCGGGCAGGTGGTCGCCCCCGACTGGCTCGCCGAGGAGCTGTGGGGCGACAAGCCGCCCCGCACCGCCCGCACCACCCTCCAGACCTATGTGCTCCAGCTGCGCGAACGCATAGCGGCCGCTCTTGAACAGGGCGGGCCGGGTGACGCCCCACGGCGCACAGCCAAGGACGTCCTGGTGACCACACCGGGCGGCTACCTCCTCGACAGCGCCGGCGGCGCCGACGATGTGCGGGAGTTCGAGAACCTGACGCAGGCGGGCTACCGGGCCATGGAGGACGGGGACTTCGCGGGCGCGGCACGGGGGCTGCGAGAGGCCCTGGAGCTGTGGACCGGGCCGGCCTTCGCCGACGTGCAGGCCGGCCGACGGCTTCAGGAGGCGGCCGAACAGCTGGAGGAGGCTCGGCTGTGCGCCCTCGACCGGCGTATCGAGGCGGATCTGCGGCTCGGCCGGCATCGCGAGCTGGTCGCCGAGCTCACCGTTCTGGTCAACCGCTACCCGACGCACGAGTCCCTCTGCGGCCAGTACATGCTCGCCCTCGAGCGCTCCGGGCGGCGCAGCGAGGCCCTGGAGGCCTACCGGCGGCTGCGCACCACGCTCGTGCGCGATCTCGGGCTGGAACCGGCGGCGGAACTGCGCCGGATCCAGCGGCTGATTCTCACCTCCGGGCCCGATGAGTTGCCCGGGCCGGGGTGATCGAGTGCGCTTCCAAGGATTTTCGAGAGTGAGTGGGTAGGGGCTCACATCCGGGTTCACAACCGGTTTTTGGCTGGTCCGGCGTCACTGGATGCTTGGTTTTTCTTTCTTTCCTCTTTGGCGCGACTTTGCTCGTTTTGTATTTTATTTGAGAATTGCTCAAGCGCCGCTGAAGGAATCGATTCCTCCGCTGTGGGTGCGGCTAGCGTGCAAGTTCGCCCGACGACTTTCCGCCATCGGGGGATGCTCGACGACGAACGGAGGGAACCATGGAGATTCAGGTATTGGGTCCGCTGTGCGCCGCCGTGAACGGGGGATCGATCGTTCCGACTGCTGGGAAGCCCCGGCAGATTCTTGCCCTGCTCGCGCTGTATCCGAGCCGGGTCATGCCCGTTTCGACGCTGATGGAGGAGATCTGGGGAACCGATCTCCCGCAAAGTGCTATGACAACGTTGCAGACGTACATCATGCAGCTGCGCCGCTGCCTCGGTACCGCGATGGGGCCCGACGCGCCAGGCGCGGCCAAGAACGTTCTGGCGACCCGGCACGGCGGCTACGTATTGCAGATACCACCGGAATCGGTCGATGTGCACGCCTATGAACGGCTCGTCTCGGAAGGCCAGGAGGCGTTCGAGGCGGGCGCCGACGAGCGGGCCGCCCGCTGCTTCCGCCAGGCGCTCGCCCTGTGGCAGGGACCGGCCTTGGTGGACGTACGCCTCGGTCCGGTCCTGGAGATCGAGGTCATGCGCCTGGAGGAGTCGCGACTGGTGACCGTCGAGCGGCGGATAGACGCCGATCTGCGGCTCGGCCGGCATGCCGAACTCATAGCCGAGCTCACCGACCTGATCGCACGCCACCCGCAGCACGAGGGCCTGCACGCCCAGGCGATGGTGGCGCTGTACCGGTCCGGGCGACAGGCCTCCGCCCTGGATGTGTACCGCAAGCTGCGCGAGGGTCTGATCTCGGAGCTCGGCGTGGAACCCTCGCCCCAGCTCCAGCGCCTGCATCAGGCCATGCTCGCCGTGGACCCCGAGCTCGACGTGGTGGCCGGACCGCGCCGCGGCTCCACCTTCGACCGGTACGCGGCCTAGGGCCCTTCTTCCACGGAGATCCGTCAGAGGAGATCCGTCAGAAGGGCTCTGGCCGGCGGCTGTCCGGCGCGTTCGCGCCTGCCGCCGCGCAGCACCCGGCAGGCTCAAGGGGCTGTCGGTTCCGGCCGCACTCCTCGTCCGATCCGCAGTCCGGCCGTGTCACCGGGCCGGTGTGCGGACCGGGCCGGGCTCCTCGGCCCGGTCTCGAGCGGTGCTCGAGACGGTCCCGCGATCCTCGAACTCCGCCTTGTGGGCTCAGAGGCGGTGGTCGAGGAGGGTGCCATGCCGGACGAACAGCCAGTGCGACTCCACTGCTTCGCCCACTCCGCCGAGGGCGTCACCGCCTTCGACGGCTGGGCCGCGAGCGTCGGTCCCGGTGTCGAGCCCGTCCCGGTCCCGCTGCCGGGCCCCGCGCGGCGACGGACCGCGTCCCGGCCGGCCGACCATGAGGCGCTGCTCGCCGACGTGCTGCCCCGGTTCACCGACCCGGACTCCGCTCCGTACGTCTTCTACGGGCACGGCTTCGGCGCGCTCGCCGCGTACACCGTGGCGCGTGCCCTGCACGAGGAAGGCCTGCCGGGTCCGGCGCTGCTCGCCGTCGGTGCCTGCCCGCCGCCGCACGCCCCCTCCGGACTGCCCGACGTCCGCGGTGTGTCGGACGCCGAGCTGCTGCACCTTCTGAGCGGAAACGGTTCTGTGCCGTCCACCAGCGACGAAGGCATCTTCCTGCGGGCCGTGCTGCCGGACCTGCGCGCCGATCTGGAGCTCACCCAAGCCCTGCGCGAGGCGGCCCACAGGCACTCGCCGGCCGGGCCGCTGACCACCCCGCTGCTCGTCGTCACCGCCGAGGACGACCCCTTGCCGGCGGCCGACGACGGCTGGAGCCGGTGGACGGCCGGGCCGACCTGGCTGCGAACCGTCCCGGGTGGCCCTTTCCCGCTGCGTGACCAGTGGTTGCCCCGGCTCCTCGGCCGGGCCTGCCGGGTCACCCGCCGGGTCGCCCGGGAGTTCACCCCCGTGGGCTGACGGCCCACGGCTGCATATATGTGCGGCTCAGTCCGAATTGCGTGTCCCGTGATTCCCGTGTCTGCGGTTCATAAACCCGAGGATCACATCGCTCGACCCGTGTTCCGTTCGCGCTCCAGCGGTTTTCATGCCGTCGTCTGAATTCTGTTCGCGACTCGATCGGGCAAGGTCAAGAGAGAGGTGTGCAGATGTCTGTTGAGCGTGTGGGAGGGGTGAAGCGCAACATACATGTGGCCGCGCCCGCCGGCGTGGTCTACGCGCTGATCGCCGATACATCGAAGTGGCCGCTCTATTTCTCTCCGAACATTCATGTGGAGAGTCTCGAGTTCGACGGCGAGCAGGAACGCATACGCGTGTGGGCCCTCATGGCCGGACAGCTCCAGTCATGGATCTCGGCGCGCCGCCTGGACCCGGTGGAACGGCGTATCGACTTCGAACAGGAACTGCCCTCGTCCTTTCAGGCCGTGCTGGGCGGCGTGATGAGCGTACGGAGCGTTGGCCCGCGCGAGACCGTGGTGGAGCTGGGCGTCGAGTTCAAGAACGCCGAAGGCCTCGATGTGTCGTGGCTGGAACTGGCTGCCCGGCGCAACAGCCGTACGCAGCTCGCCGAACTGAAGAGTGTCGCCGAGCAGTGGTCCCGGCTGGACGAACTGACCCTGACCTTCGAGGACTCGAAGCGCATCGACGGACCGGCCGAGGCGGTCTACGACTTCCTCTACCGGGCCGGGGACTGGCCCGGCCTCGTGCCGTACGTCGCCCGGGTCGACCTCACCGAGGAGGCGCCCGGCGTACAGCGCATCGCGATGGAGACGGTGACCGAGTACGGCACCCACGACACCGAGTCGATGCGCATCTGCTTCCCGCACGCGGGCCGCATCATCTGCAAGCAGATCACGAACCCCGCACTGCTGGCCGCGCACACCGCGGAGTGGTCCGTCGTACCGGACGAGACGGGCACGACCGTCACCGTGCGGCACAGTGTCGTGTTGCGCGAGGAGGACATCACCGCGGTGCTCGGCGAGGGCGCCGGTCTGGGGGAGGCCCGTCGGCATGTGCGGGAGGTGCTCGGCCAGAACTCCCTGACGATGCTCACCCTCGCCAGGGAGCATGCGCGGAGCACCGTACAGCTGCCGTGACGGCCTTGCTGCCGGGCCGCTAGCGGACGGGTCGAGGCCCGCAGGAAGCACCGGCGGTGCCCGGTCGGGTGCCAAGTACCGTGGCTGGTCCGAACACACGGCAAGGAGCTGCAAGTGTTCAACGACATAGGCGTGCTCGAACTGGTGACGCTGGGCATCCTTGCCATGCTCGTCTTCGGCCCGGACAAGCTGCCGAAGGTCATCCAGGACGTGACGGCACTCGTCCGCAAGTTCCGCTCGGTCACCGACTCCGCCAAGCAGGAGATCCGCGACGGACTCGGCCCCGAGTACAAGGACTTCGAGTTCGAGGACCTCAATCCGAAGACGTTCATCCGCAAGCAGCTGGGCAACGACGACCTGGGGCTGAAGGAGATACGCGACAGCCTCGACGTACGCAAGGAGCTCGACCTCAGCAAAGAGCTCGACCTCAGCAAGGAACTCGATCTGAGCAAGGATCTCGACCCGGGCAAGGAGCCGGCCGACGTCACCGGGGCGGTGCGGACCGACGACACCGCGTCGGCTCGCGGCATCACGCCGGACCACGACACCGCGCCCGCTCCCTCCGGCGCCACCTCGCTGGAGAAGAAGCCCGTTCCGTTCGACGTGGACGCCACCTGACCGTACGTCTGCCATCCCCCTCCGGCCGCCGCTCTAGGGCTCCGCTCGGGCACCGCTGCACACCCACTTGGGAAAACGGACCCCGGGCCGAGGCGGCCGTTAGCGTGCTGAGTCTGACCGTCGTGGACCAGAGGCAGGTGCGGAGGGGGAGAGCCGTTCATGGGGGAGAGGCAGCGTGGCCCGGATTCCGTGACCGTGCACCGCTTTGCGCACACGCCGGTCTCCGTGATCGTCGACCCCGGCTCCCCTCCGTACACGACCCCGTGGGACCTGGAGATGCACGGGTCGCTGGACACGGCCGTGCTGCACAGCCTCCTGGACGAACACCTGCCGGCCGAGGGGCACCAGCTGTTCCGGCACGGCCCCGAGCACCACACGCTGCGGTTCACGCAGTCGCAGGAGGCGCCCGACGCCGCGGTGACCGGCCGTATCGCCGACCGGCTCACCGAACCGTCCGAGGCCGCCGCCCGCCCGCTGACCCCGGCCCAGCGCACCGCCCTCGCGCGGCGCACGGGGCACGGCTACGAGGCCGTGCTGCTCGACACGGCGCCGGTACCGGCAGCGGACGCCCTACGCGCGGCGGTATGTGCCGTGGTCGCCGCCCACCCCCAGCTGCGCGGCCGCCTGAACACGACGGACGGCTGGCTCGTCGACGAGCCGGGACAGGGAGCCGCGCTCCAGCAGGTCGTGGTGGAGGGGGAGTTCGCCGACGAGGCCGGGTTCGACGCCCTGCTCGAGGCGACCGCCCGCACGCTCGACGAGTACGCCGGGGTCCAGCTGAGGGTCCTGCTGGCCAGGGACCGCCGCCGGGCCGGGCAGCGCGCCGACCGGATCGCCGTGCTCGTTCATCCGCTCGCCGTGGACGCCGCGTCCTGGCGCGTTCTCCTCGACGGGCTGGCCGGTGCCCTGACCGACGTGCCCCCGCCCGCGCCCGACGCACCGGACGACCTCTCCGACTGGGTCACCGAACTGCGCGAACTGGCCCGCGACTCCTCCGAGGCCCAGCACTGGACCCAGGTCGCCGAGCGCAGGGCCCGCTGGACGGAGGCGCTGCGGGACGACGCCGCGACAGCAGCACGGTACGCAAAGAGCGTGCCGGCCGGGGCCATGGTCACCGAGGCCGTGCCAGCTGAGGACGTGCCCCCCGAGGCCGCCGTCACCGAGCCGGCCGTCATCGGGCCCAGCGTCACCGAGCACGCCCCGATGTCCCGCCCCGCGCACCACAGCCACTTCCTCCTGGACGAGGACGCCACCGAGCGCATCACACACGGCCTGGCCCGGCGGCTGGCGCTCAGCGCCGGGCAGGTGCTGGCCGGGGCGTTCGCGCTGGCGCTGGCCCACTGGACGGGCTCGGACGACGTCGGCTTCGACGTACGCAGCGACCCGCGGGCCGGACGGCAGGGCCTGCGGCGTCAGGTGGGCCGGCTGACGGAGCCGTACCCCGTCCAGCTCATGGTGACGTGCGGCAACCCCGGCCTGCTCGACCGGCTGACCGCGCTGGCCGGGCCGCTGGCCGCCTGCGCCGGCCGGGCCGAGGGCGGCGCGGGCTTCGGGGCCTGCCGGGAGTGGAGCCCCGACCCGCTGCTGCGCCGCACACTGCGCGAACTGCCGCCCGCCCTGGCCTGTCTGACCCTTCAGGCCCCGGGCGAGATGCTGCCCGACACCGCCCGGCCCCTGCCCGGCACCGCGCCGGCCGGGCCCGCGCACCGCGTCGAGGTGAGGGTCCAGCTCGTCGACGACCGGCTGCGGATCGCGCTCGACTGGGTGCCCGACGCCGAGGCGGGCATCACCGACGCCTCCGTCGCCGACCTGACGCGGCTGCTGCGGGAACTGCTGGAGGAACTGGCCGCCACGCCCGAGACGCCCTTCCCGCCCGCCTTCCGGGCCACCCCGCAGCAGTCCGCGCTCTACACCGGCGGAGACGCCCATCCCGGCACCGAGCGCCATGTCGAGCAGCTCGTCTGGGTCTGGCACGGCCCGCTCGACACCCGTCGCTTCACCGCCTCCTGGCAGTCCGTCTTCGATTGCGAAACGATTCTGCGCACCGCGTTCACCCGTGACTCCGAGCCGATGCTCGTGGTGCACGACAAGGTCGTGCCCGAAGTCACCCGCCAGATCCTGCACGAGGGCGACTGGTCCGCCCTGCTGGAACGCGACCGGCTGCGCGGCTTCGACCTGCATCGCCCCGGAGCCCTGCGCCTGACCCTGCTGGAGACCGAACAGACCGAGCCCGTCGGGTCCGTCGTCCCCACACGGATCCTGATCACCTACCACCGCGCCCTGCTCGACACCTGGAGCGCGCACATCCTGCTGCGCGAGTTCTACAGCGCCTATCTCGCGGGCGGCACCCTGCCCGGCGGGGAACGCCGCCCCGACCTGCGCGACTACACCGCCTGGGTGGCCGCCCAGGACCTGGAGCCCGCCCGCGGGTTCTGGACACGCAGCGCACCGCCTGAGCCCACGGCGGCAAGGCCCGGCCGGTCCACCGGGCTGACCGGCATCGGCCGGGCCAGACTGCGCCTGGACCCCCTCGACACCAGCCGGCTCACCCGTTGGGCGGGCACCTGGGGCACCGCCGAGTCCAGCGTGCTCCAGGCCGTGTGGGCGATGCTGCTCTACTGGTCCTCCGGCGCCGAGGGCCCCGCTCCGGTCGCCTTCGCGGTGACCGTGTCGGGGCGGGGCATCCCGCTGGACGGCGTGGCCCGGATGCCGGGACCGCTGCGCAACCACCTGCCGATGTCCGTCCAGGTGGACCCGGCCGGCACCGTGCCCCAACTGCTGCGGCAGCTGCGCGATCTGGCCCTGGACATCGCAGCCTACGAATGGGTGCCGGCCGACTGGATCCGGACCTGGGGCGGAGGCGGCGGCGCCGACACCGTCATCGTCTTCGAGGACCCGCCGCATCCGCTGGACGGCCTCACCGCCGAGCTCGCCGCGCACGGCATCCACGCCGAGTTCCCGGGCACCCTGCCGGCCCGCTCGGTGCTCCCCGTCGGACTGCTCGCCCATCACGACAACGCGGGCGGCCTGGTGCTCACGGCCGTGCACGACCGGGCCGTGCTCAGCGAGGAGTCGGCCGCCGAGGTGCTCGCCCAGAGTGCCCTGCTGCTGCGGGCGCTGCCGCTGTCGGCGGGCGAGTACACCACCGTGGGCGAGGCCCTGAAACTGCTCGAGGACAGCGCCGGACCGGGCCGGGCCGAGGCCGCCGCGGCGGGCCGGGACTCCGCGCTGGTCACCCTGCGCGCGGCCCGCGAGGCGGAAGCGGGCGCGATCTGCCTGGTCACCCCGCCGGGAGAGCCCGGCAGCTGCTACGACCTGCTCGCCCACACCTATCCGGGGCCGCAGGAACTGCTCGTGCTGACGTCCGACGCCGAGAGCGCCTGGTCCGACGTGGCGGCGCTCGGCCTGGACCGGACCGTGCTGCTCGCCGGCTTCTCCGGGTCCGGCACGTCCGCGTGCGAGATCGCCCGCCGCGTCGCCGCCCACGGCGGCCGCCCGCCACGGGTCGTGCTGGCCGACGCAGCGGCCGACGGCTGGGAGCGGGCCCGCGCCCTCGCCGACGCCCTGCGCACGGCCACCGAAACGCCGGCCTGACGCCCACCTGACGGCCTGACGCCGAACGGCGGACCGGCGGACGGACCCGGGCCGACCGCCGGTTCGAGTGATGCGGACGGTGGCCCTCCACCCTCCTCCCATCCGCTCTCGAGTACTCCCCGACCGTTCTTCGGCATGGTTGCCGGGATACAGGTACGCCCGACCGGGCCGACGGGCAGGAGGATCAGATGTACGACTCCGAAGAGGAGGACGGCAGAGCGTCCTGGGAGAACACGGACCTCTCCCTGCTCCACACCCCGCCGCTCCGGCTGGCCGGGGTCGACGAGGACGACGCCTGGGAGCCCCATCTCGTGCGCGGCATCGACTGACACCCCGGCGGGGCCGGATACGGGCCCCGGAATTTCTCGACCGAGCCGCTAGCAGGCCTTGTCAGTCTGTGGAGACGGTCGCGAGCGAGGGACGGAAGGGGCAGCCATGAGACGGATGTTGCGCGCCGCACGGCGCGCGCTGACCCTCCACGTCCTGCGACCGCTCTGGCGGTCCATGGTGCTGTTCGGGGCGACCCAGTGCAGCCCGTCCGTCTACCGCGAGGTCTCCGCGTCCATGTCGGCCGCGCACCTGGAAGACCTCTTCGCCCGCCACACCCGGTGCGGACCGCCGCCCGCCCACCCCGAGCGGCTGTGCGGGAACACCCCGCTCTCGGAGGCGGAACTGCGGCTCGCCCACGAACTGTGGCTGTCGTACGACGCGAGCGCCATGGAACGGATCAGACGGCGGTGACGACCTCGTCGTGGTCCAGATGCGGCAGCCGAAGGGCAACCTGCGCGGTGGAGGCGTTCGTCAGGTGATGTCCGCGGAGCCGCCGATGCTCCCCGGGGTGAGGTCGAGCGAGGACGCCTCGTCGTCGCCGAGCCCGGCGTCGGGATCGTTGCGGGCGCGGCGCCTGTCGTTGAGCAGGCAGAAGCACAGTGCGACGAGGTACAGGAGCGTGATCGGCACGGCCAGCGTCAGCATGGTCAGCGGGTCACCGGTCGGTGTCGCGATCGCGGAGAAGACGGTGATGCCCATGACCATGCCGCGCCACCAGCCGGCCAGACGCCTGCCGCTCAGCGCTCCGGTGAGGTTGAGCAGCACCAGCAGCAGCGGGAGCTCGAAGGCGAGTCCGAAGACGATCACCATGCGGGTGATCAGGTCGAGGTAGTCGTCGACCGGGAGCAGGTTCTTGGTGCTGTCCGGAGTGAAGTCCAGCAGCACGCTCGCGGTCTGCGGAAGGATCAGGTAGGCGAGGACGGCGCCGCCGAGGAACAGCGGCACTCCGGCACCGACGAAGCTCAGCGCGTACTTGCGCTCATGGGCGTGCAGGCCGGGGGCGAGGAACGCCCACAGCTGGTAGAGCCAGATCGGCGAGGCGAGGACCACCCCGGACATGAGCGAGACCTTCAGCGCGATGGAGAAGGGCGCGATGAGGCCGTTGACGGTCATGTCGGCGCAGCCCTCGGTGTCCGCCTGCTTCAGCGAGCCGCCCTCACAGCCCACGGAGTCCAGGATCGGTCTCAGCAGGAAGTCGATCAGGTCCTTGTAGAAGACGGCGGCGACGATCGTGACGACCAGGATCCCCACGACGGACTTCAGCAGCCGGTTGCGCAGTTCTCGCAGGTGTTCCGCGAGGGACATCCGCCCCTCGGCGTCGTTCGTGCCGTTCGTCCCGGTGTCCTGCTTCTCCTGCTTGCGGGCGGTGATCAACACCCCGGATTCCTCCGTCTCGTGCGGCGGCGCCGGCGGGGTGTCAGCTCTGGACGCTGTGGTTCGGCTCGGTCAGCGGACGGGCGCCCTGGACGTCACCCGGCGCGGCCGCGATGGTGCGCGGCGCGGTCTGCGGGGCGGCGTCGGCGGGGGCCTGCGCGGTCTGCGCGCTCTCGCCGTCCTTCTTCATGGCCCTGGCCTCGCTCTTGAGGATGCGGGCCGACTTCCCGAGCGAACGGGCCATGTCGGGAAGCTTCTTGGCGCCGAAGAGCAGCGCGATGACCGCGATGATGAGGAGGAGCTCCAGGGGCTTCAGGTTGCCGATCATGTGCTGAATCCTTCTCGCCGAAGCTGATGGGGGCGGTGTCGCTCATGTGGCGGTGGCTACCGAATGGAGCACGAAAAGGGAGAGTATGTCGCCGTGAGCGGCGTCGCCCGTTCCCACCACCGCCTCTTGAGCAGGCTTCCAGCTGCCGATACGGCCTCTCCGGCGACCCTCGAGGTCACCACTCGACGAGCGCGAAGCTCGCCGCCATGCCACCGCCGAAGCCGGCCATCAGGATCAGCTCACCCTTCTTGAAGGCGCCCCGCCGGGCGGCCGCGTCCAGGGTGATCGGGATGGAGGCGGCACCGGTGTTGCCGTAGTGCGTCAGCGTCTTGTGCATGGTGGACCGGTACAGGCCGAGGTCCTCGACGACGGCGTCGAGCATGACCCCGTTCGCCTGGTGCGGCACGAAGTGGCTGATGTCGCCGGGCTCGACGCCTGCCTCGTGCAGGAAGCCCTTGACCAGCTGAGGGAGCTGCTCGACGACGAAGCGGCGCACCTCGCGCCCGTCCATCGCGAAGTACTGAAGGCCGGCGTCGAGACCCGCGGCGTCCAGCGGCTGCCGGCTGCCGCCCCCCGGCACCTCGATCAGGCCCGACAGGTCGCCGAAGGTGTGCAGGGCGACATGCCGCACCTTCGGGCCCTCGGTGGTGGGCGCGAGCACCATCGCCCCGGCCCCGTCGCCGAACAGCACGACCGTCCTGCGGTCGGCCGGGTCCAGGATGCGCGAGTAGACGTCGGCGCCGATGACGAGCGCGTAGCCGCCGCGCCGCAGCAGTGTGCTGCCGACCGCGGACAGCGCGAACACCGTGCCGGAGCAGACCGCGTTGACGTCGAACGCCGCCGTGCCGGCCGCGCCCAGGTTGCGCTGGACGTAGGCCGCGGTGGGCGGCTGCGGCCGGTCGGGGGTGGACGTGGCCACCGCGATCACCGACAGCTGCTCGGGCGTGATGCCCGCGGACTTCAGCGCGGCCAGGCCGGCGGCCGTCGCCAGGTCCGAGGTGGCCTGGCCGGGGGCGGCCCAGCGGCGCTCGAGGATCGCCGTCTTGCGCGCGATCCACTCGCCGTCCACCCCGGCCGGCGCGCCGACCTCGTCGTTGGAGACGATCCGGTCCGGCACGTAGGCACCCGTGCCGATGATCCTGATGTCCTTCATGACGTCGCTCATGGAGCGTGCCCTCCCCTCATGTTGTTGTCTGCGGTACTGCGGACCGCGCGAGGGGAGCCCTCGTGACGACGGGCTCCCCGCGCGCTCACGGACATGCTGTTCAGCGGGTCTCGTAGAGCCGCTTGTGGTCGCTGATCCCGGCCAGCCGGAACGGGCCGGAGGTCTGCGCCGGGTTGGCCTGGTCGCTGCCGTCGGTGGGGAAGGAGTGCTCGTGCAGCTCGCGGTAGCCCGCGTAGTCGACGGGCTTGCGCCGGTCGATGGCCTCACGGTTGGCGTCCGTGCGCAGGTGCTCCTTGTAGCCGGGGACGACCGTGCCGGCGAAGAACTCGGCGACGGAGCCGGAGCCGTAGCTGAGGAAGCCGACGGCCCGGTCGGTCAGGTCGTCCGCCTGGTCCAGCAGCGCGGCCAGACCCAGGTACACCGAGGCTGTGTAGCTGTTGCCGATGACCGTGTTGTACGCCGTGGTCTTGCCGAGGTCGGACTCGATGACGTCCTTGTCGGTGTCGCGGCCGCAGTAGTTCAGCAGGTGGCGGTGGGCCTTGTAGGCCATCTTGGTGAAGGGCTGGTGGTAGCAGAACGCGGCGAAGTCCTCCAGCGGGCGGCCGCCCTGCTCGCTGTAGTCCTTCCAGGTGCCCTCCACGGCCTGGAGGTAGGCGGAGATGGACTCCTGGCCGTCCACCAGGGCGGTGTTGAGGTAGTTCGGCCGCCAGAAGTCCATGACGTCGGCGGTGAACACGCCCGACGGGTCCTCGATGCGCACCAGAGCCGGGTCGGCGGCGACCAGCATCGCCACCGCGGCCGCGCCCTGGGTGGCCTCGCCCGGGCTGTCCAGCGCGTACTTGGAGACGTCGCTGGCGACGACCAGGACCTGCTGGGAGGGGTCGCGCCGGACCAGGCCGATCGCGAACTGAAGGGCCGCCGTGGCGCCGTAGCAGGCCTGCTTCAGCTCCACGACCCGGCAGGCCGAGGGCAGACCGAGCAGGGAGTGGACGTACACGCCGGCCGACTTGGCCTGGTCGATGGAGGACTCGGTGGCGAACACGACCGTGCGGATGCGGTCGCTGCCGTGCCGGGCGACGATCGGCGCGGCGGCGGCGGCGCCGAGGGTGACGATGTCCTCGTCGGCGGCGGGCACGCTCATCGACCGCTGGCCGATGCCGACGTGGTACTTGCCGATCTCCGTGCCGTTGTACGCGGCGAGCGCCTCGTGCGACAGGACGAACTCGGTGGTCGCGAACGACAGATCGTGTATCCCGATCGGGGACTCGGTGGCCATGCCCTAAACACCAACCTTCTCAGTCTTGTTGTCGCGTTCCAGCTGGACGTGCGCGCGCATCAGTTCACCCGGGTTCGTCTGTGCCGCGAGCAGCGAGAGCTCGCCGCACAGCACCGTGGCGGCCGCGAGGACGGCGAGCCGGCGGGCGTTCTCCCCGGGGGCGCGGTCGTCCTTGCAGCCGAGCCGGGCGAGGTTCGTCTCGACGAAGCCGAGACCCTTGCCGTTGCCGACCGTGCCGACGATCAGGTTCGGCAGGGTGCAGGCGAAGTAGAGGTCGCCGTCGCGGTCCTCGGCCATGACGACGCCCTGCGAGCCCTCGATGATGTTGGCCGCGTCCTGGCCGGTCGCCAGGTAGAAGCCGAGCAGCATGTTGGCGAAGTGGGCGTTGGCGGAGCGGATGCCGCCGGCGAGCAGGGTGCCGAGCAGGTTCTTGCGGATGTTCAGCTCGACGATCTTCGCGGCGGTCGTGTGCAGCACGTCGGTCACCACGTCACGCGGCACGAGCAGCTCGGTGACCACGTTCTTGCCGCGGCCGAGGATGCCGTTGATGGCGGTGGCCTTCTTGTCCGTGCAGTAGTTGCCGGAGATCGAGCCGTAGGAGATGCCCGGGACGGTGTCCAGCAGGTGCTTCAGCAGTACGTCGGAGGCGAGCGTCGCCATGTTGTGGCCGGAGGCGTCGCCGGTGGTGAACTCGAAGCGGATGAACAGCAGGTTCGCGTTGATCTCGTGCTTGATGCTGATCAGCTGGGCGAACCGGCTGCACCCGCGCACCACCTCGCGCAGCTCGTCGATGCGCGCGTGGATGCTCTGCGCGGCGGCGAACGCGGTCTGCGCGTCCCTCGCCTCGACGATCACCGAGCGGGTCATCCGCTCGTCGACGAGGGTCGCGACGATGCCCTTCTCCGCCAGCCGGGAGACCTTCGCGCCGCGGCCCACCGAGGGCCACAGCGGCGACTCGTAGGTGGCGAGCGGCACATGCGTCTCGGTCTCGGCGACGTTGCCGGAGATACGAAGGGGTCCCACCCACCTCATCGGGACCCCGGCGATCGCGTGCGTGTCAGTCATCGTGTGCTTCCCGTCGTCATCTCGTGCAGGGCGTCGATGGAGCTGGACCGCTGGGCCAGTCGCCGCGTGTCGATGCCCCGGTCGGCGCAGAACTCGCGCAGGGAGCCGTGGATCAGCAGGTCACAGTGCGTCAGGTCGGCCGGGGTGCGGGCGCCGAGCATGGTCTGCAGGGCGGCCAGCTGGTCCAGCCAGGTGGTGATCTTCGCGACCAGTGCCGGCACACCGCCGTCGAGCAGGGTGTGCAGGAAGCCCGCCGAGGCGCCGACCGCGGAGGCACCGAGCGCCAGCGCGCGGGCCACGTCCAGCGGGTGACGCACACCGCCGGAGGCCAGCACCGGGATGCCGACGTCCTGCGCGTCCAGCAGACAGGCGGCGGTGGACTGGCCCCAGCCGTGCATGAAGGCGTACTCGGCGAGCTCGCGTCGGCCGTTCTCGATGCGGGCGAAGTCGGTGCCGCCGCGGCCGGACAGGTCGGCGACCCGCACGCCCAGGTTCTGCAGCGTCAGGACGGTCTGCCGGCTCAGTCCGTTGCCGACCTCCTTGACGATGACGGGCACGTCGACGGCCGCCACGATCCGCTCGATCTGCGGGCCCCAGTCGGAGAACGACCGGTCGCCCTCCGGCATCGGTGTCTCCTGCGCGGTGTTGATGTGGATCTGCAGGGCGTTCGCCGCGATCAGGTCGATGGCGCGCCGCGCGTTGTCGACCGAGGTCGTCGCGTTGATGTTCGCCAGGACGAACCCGTCCGGGTTCTCCTCGCGCAGCACGCTGAACGTGCCCGCGCACGAGGGGTCCTTCAGGTAGGCGTTCATCGAGCCCGAGGCGATGGGCACCCCGGTCTCGCGGGCGGCGATGGCCAGGTCCCGGTTGATGATGCCGGTCTTCTCGCTGCCGCCGGTCATCGCGTTGATGTAGATCGGCACCTGCCAGGCGATGCCGGCGAAGCTCGTGCCCAGCGTCACGTCCGGCCGGTCGATGCCGGCGAGGGCGTGGTGGACGAACGACACCTCGTCGAACTGGTTGCCCGCGCGGGACACCTGGTGCTGCTCCATGGCGAGCCGGACGTGGTCGTCCTTGCGTGAACCGCTCATTCCTCGATCCCTTCCAGGGCGGGACGGACAGGCAGGGGCAGCACCCCGGCCGCGGCCCACCGTTGCCGTACTTCTGAGATGTCCCGCGACGCCTCGGCGTCCAGCAGGGCGATGCCGCAGTCGCCGCCTCCCGCCCCGGAGGGCTTGGCCGCGCCGCCGACGGCCTCGGCGGCCTCGCACAGGGAGGTCAGCTCGGGGGTGAAGATGCCGAGACCGACCTCGTCGTCCAGGCGTGCCAGTTCCTGGCGGGCCCGGCGGATCTGGTGCAGCAGTCCCTCGCGGTCGCTGCCCTGTAGGGCCTCGACGCAGGCGTGCACCAGGTCGGTGCTGGTCTTGACGAACCGGTGGTGGGAGTCGCTGCCCCGCCAGGTCCGGCGGTGCAGGCCGGAGACCATCGTCCCGGTGGAGGCTGGTTCCCCGGTCCAGCCCACCTGGAGCGAGAGGCCCTCCGGTGCCCGCAGGCGGCGCACCTCGTGCCCCGGCCAGGGCGCACGCAGCGTCCGCTCGACGCCCAGCCGCCGGGCCAGGTCGAGGACGAACTCCCGGTCGGGCGACTGGTAGAAGATCCAGCCGCCGAAGGTGGAGGCGGCCAGGTCGCCGCCGGAGCCCTTGGGGTCGAGCTGGGCCGAGGCGAGCAGGGCCAGCCGGAACCGGTCGCCGGCCGACAGTTCCGTCCCGCAGAAGGCGGCCACGGCGTCGACGGTCGCCACGGTCACCGCGCCGCTGGAGCCGAGGCCGTACTTCCTGCCGTCCTCGTGCAGCCGGGAGCTGATGGTGATGTCCAGCGCGGGCACCGGCAGGCCCCGTTCGGCCAGCAGTCGCGCCACGGTCTCGACCGCCGCCACGACATGGGCCAGCGCGCGGCGCGCCCCGTGCTCGTCGTCCAGTGCGCGGGGGACGAGCCGGCCCTCGTACCAGCGCCAGGGCACCCTGCGGGCGCCGAGGTCGGAGGTGATCACCACATTGGCGCCGGCCGAGCCGGTGACGGTGACCGTGATGTGCCGGTCGACCGCCACCAGGATCGCCGGGGTGCCGGGTTCCACCACCGCGTACTCGCCCGCCACGAACAGCTTGCCCGGCGCGTGGCGGACCACGGTCCGCCCGGCCACCGTCTGCTCGGCCACTGTCTGTTCGACCGCTGTCTGTTCGGTCATCGTCATCCGGCCTCGTCCAGCAGGCGGGCGCCCGGGCCCGGACCGGCGATGTGCACCGCGCCGCCCTGGGCGGCCGCGCGCACCGCTTCGGCCACCTGCTCGGCGTCCGCGCGGCGGCAGAGCACCTTCACGTTGGGGCCGGCGTCCATGGTCGCGTAGGCGAGAACGCCGTCCTTGCGCAGCTGGAGGACGGCGTCGAGCACGGTCAGCGAGGCCGGGGCGAGGTAGCGCACCGCGGGGCGTGCCGCGAGCATCGTGGCGTGCATGCCGAGCGCGTTGCGCTCCGCGATCTCGCCGACCGAGGCCAGGTCGCCGCGCAGCAGCGCCGACCGCATCACCGTCAGGTCGTCCAGGCTGGAGGCGGCCCACGGCTCGTACAGCGGCGAGGTGTCGACGGTCCGGCGCATCGCGGTACGGCTGGAGACGTCCTTGGGGCCCGCGTTGACCACGGCGATGACCAGCGCCGGGTCGAGATCCGCCACGGGCACGGGCTCGGCGTAGGAGCTGAGGTCGGCCTCCTCGTCGGAGCCGGTGTCCACGCCCGCGTTCCACTGGGCGAAGCCGCCGAACAGTGACCGGGACGCCGAGCCGGAGCCGCGCCGGGCCAGCCGGGACAGCGCGGTGGCGTCGTAGCCCAGCCCGTAGGCCGAGGCGGCGGCGACGGCCAGGGCGGCGAACCCGCTGGCGGAGGAGGCGAGTCCGGCGCCGGTGGGCACGGTGTTGCGGGTGTCCACGACGGCCCGCTCGCCGCTGCCCGCGCGCTCGCGGACCAGGTCCAGGAAGGCCGAGATGCGCCGCAGCGCCTCACCGGTGGCGGGCACCCCGTTGAACGTCACCTCGTCCTGCCCGGCCCCGGGGGCGAGCTCGACGCGGGTGTTCGTGGGGAAGATGTCGAGGGTCAGGGACAGGCTGGGGGTGCGCGGCAGGAACAGCCGCTCGTCCCGCTTGCCCCAGTACTTGATCAGCGCGATGTTCGGATGCGCGACCGCGGTGGCCCCGCCTGCGGTGTCCTGCTCCCGCGGCCGGACCACAGTCGCCGGGTGTTCATACAGCATGCTTGTCGAGCCCCTTCAGCGGTACGGCCCAGGTCTGTGCGGCGCCGGCCTCGTGCAGTCGCCGGGTGACCTCCCGGGCCTGCTCCGGCTGGGTCAGTGCGATCACGCAGCCGCCGAGACCGCCGCCGGTGATCTTGGCGCCGAGGCTGCCCGCGTCGAGCGCGGCCCCGACCATGGCGTCGATGCGGTCGGTGCTCAGCCCGGCCGCGCGCATCAGCTCGTGGTAGTCGACGAGACGGGCGCCGAGCTCCTCGGTCCTGCCGTCGGCGAGTGCCTGCTCGGCCGCCTCGGTCAGCTCCGTCGCCCGGCCCACGAACGCGTCCTGCGCCCCGGACCGTGCGTGGAAGCTGTCGCGCAGCATCTCCACGGCCTCTTTGGTGCTGCCCGAGGTGCCGGAGTCGGCGACGAGGAACAGCCCGTCGCAGCCGATGGTCAGCTGCCGGACCTCGCCCGCCTGGAACCTCAGCGGGCCGGGCGATCCGACGGCCCGGGCGTCGACGCCGCTGGCCCGTCCGTGCGCCATGTTCTCGGCCGTCTGGACCAGTTCGAACGCCCGGTTCTCGGTCAGCTCGCGGCCGAACAGGTCGGCGAGGGCGAGGACGATCGCACGTGAGGTCGCCGCGCTGGAGCCGAGGCCCCGCCCGGGCGGCACACCGCCGTCGAGGATCACGTCGAGGTGCGGCCCGCCGGGCACGCCCAGGCTCTCCTTGAACGCGTCGACCAGGCGGCGCAGGCTGTCGGAGGCCTGCGTCACCAGTGCCCGCGAGGGGGAGCCGGTCATCGTGTAGGACAGGTCGTCCTCGCCGTCGGAGGCGTGGGAGGACCAGCCGGCCGTCGCCGTGACGGTGAGCTGGGGGATCGGCAGAGCGAGTGCCGGGGCTCCGTAGACCACCGCGTGCTCTCCCAGCAGGATGGCCTTCGCGTGGGCGCGACCGATGCCGACCGATCGTGCCCAGCGGCGGCTTCCGGATACCCCCTCCACTGAGGTCGGTAGAGTCAACGCACTCAGCTCCCCTTTGTCTTCATCGAGTTCGCCTGGTCATTGGGATCGCTCGGCATGCCGGCAGCGCGCGGGCACGACGAAAAAGCACCCGCGCTGCTGCGCGGGTGCTTGCTTGGAAGGAGGCTGGTGTCGTACGCACTTGGACCGGGTCCGTCGTGCTGGACCGGCGGGTACGACACGCGATCCGCTGCCCTGTAGCCGTTTTCGGGCAGGGTAGACGTCGCTCGATAGTGACACGGGGACGACTCCGCGCCAACCCCGGTGAACGTGACCTGGGTCACTCCAACGGTATGAGCTGCGGGAACACCGCTCGACGCACCAGGGCCGGCGCCGCCTCGTCTGTGGCGGTCCGGCCCTGGTGCGTCGAGATATGGAGATGTGTGATGTGTGCGTACGGCCTTGCGGCGGCTCAGTGCTGACGGCGCATCGCGATCGCGGTGAGCTCCTCGATGTCGAACGCCGAGCGGCAGTGCGGGGCGCCGTAGCGGGTGATCTTCCCCCGGCTGACCCACTTGCGGATGGTCGCCTCGGAGACGCCGACGGCGAGTGCGGCCACCTTCGTGTCGACGAGCTGGTGGCGCGGAGGCCTGATCATGCGTGGACACCCTCTCGCTGCTGTTTCATCAGTTCCCTGAGCACGAGCCACTCGCGCATTTCCCAGGAATGGCCGGAGGAGCACTTGAGGCTTCCCGCTCCCGCGGCCGTTCCGCTTTTCGGCGCGGCGCTGATGGTTCCGTTGCAGTTGTCGACGACGCACTTCCTGAGAAGCGTGTGCCGTTCGGCCGGTTCGGGGTCGATCACCTGGCGCAGTTCACCGACGAGACCGTGGATCTCGTTGACGAAGTCGGTGGCCGGCGGCTGGGCGGCGAGCCAGGGAAGATGCCGGGTCAGAAAATGTGCCAGATGGGGAACGGAACGCGGCGGAGCGGCCGTTTCCAGCTTTTCCGCGACCATGCCCGCCCACGATTCCAGAACGGTGAGGATGTTCAGCCGGGCGTCGAGCGCCGACACATCCAGGTGATCCCGTGTGCGGCTGCCCGACACCCTGGTCGGGTTGGTCCGCCTGGGCGACGACGTCGCGCGGTGCAGGCACTCCTGGTGGAGGACGGGCAGCGCGCGCAGGTTGCGTTCCACTTCCTTGACACAGGAAGCGCAGAGGTGGGACCCGTCGGCGGCACAGTTTTCCTGGGTGTGGCTTCTAGGGCATGGGTGAACCTTCATCCAAGCTCCTTCATGAGGCGGCTCGCCCTCGCAACCCGCTGTAATTCGCATGGAATTCCCGTGTCGACTGCGGCAGTTGCTCACTGCCGTTTCTGCTCTTGATCGATTGCGTTTACGGGAACTCCACATTCCTCACCAGTGCCCTGGTCGGTAAGGCTGCACGAGACCCGCGAGAAGACCAGTCCAGAACATACCGACCAGTCACTCGAGCCCCGATACAGCATCGTTCGGGGCTCGGCCGCGCAGCGGCCGCCGCCTTCCCACCCGCTCGTCCAGGCCTCTCAAGTCGGCTTCCACCCGGAAACGAGTCTTGGTTGAGGTGATGCCCCGACGGTGGCGGAGGAAGGAGGCACTGTGGACGGTACGCACGGTGGCGAACGCACAAAACGCGTCGAACTCACCGCAGGGCCGCTCGTTAGGGCGGCCACACATTTTTCCCCGAGTGACCCGTCATCACCCGGACAACCGGACGCCCGGGAATCCCCCCTGCCGACTGGTGACACCGACGGCGCACATCTTCAGGTGTGCATCGTCGGAGCCGGTCCCCGCGGCCTTTCCGTACTGGAACGGCTGTGTGCGCAGGAGCGGAAGTCACCCCGCTGGCAGGCGGTCACCGTGCATGTCGTCGACCCCGATCCGCCGGGCTCGGGACGGGTGTGGCGCCCCACGCAGTCCCGGCACCTGCTGATGAACACCGTCGCCTCCCAGGTGACGGTCTACACCGACGCCAGCGTCCGCATCGACGGTCCGCTGGAAGAGGGCCCCAGCCTGCACCAGTGGGCCAAGGCCCTGGAGTCGAGGTCGCTGGAGACCGTCGGCCCGGACGTCGACCACGACGAGGAGATCCTCGCCGAGGCACGCCGGCTCGGACCCGACACCTACCCCACCCGCGCGCTCTACGGCTGCTATCTGACCTGGGCGTTCCAGCAGGTCGTCGCGAACGCCGCCGCGCATGTGACCGTACGCACCCACCCGGTGCGGGCCGTCGCCCTCGAGGACGCGGGCGCCGGGCACACGGGACCGCAGACCGTCACCCTGGAGGACGGCACCCGGCTCACCGGCCTGTCCGCCGTCGTCCTCGCCCAGGGGCATGTCCCCGCCGAGCTGTCCGACACCGAGCGGGACCTGGCCGCCTACGCCGACCGGCACGGGCTCACCTACCAGCCGCCTGCCAACCCGGCGGACGCCGACCTCAGCTCCGTCCGGCCCGGCGAGAGCGTGCTGCTGCGCGGGCTCGGGCTCAACTTCTTCGACTACATGGCCCTGTTCACCCAGGGCCGCGGCGGCGTCTACACCCGCGTCGACGGCCGCCTGGTCTACCGGCCCTCCGGCCGCGAACCGCGCATGTACGCGGGCTCCCGGCGCGGAGTGCCCTACCAGGCACGCGGCGAGAACGAGAAGGGCGCCCACGGCCGCTACTACCCGCGGCTGCTCACCACCGGCTACATCGCCGCCCTGCGCGCCCGCGACGCCCGCAGCGAGGCCATCGACTTCGCCGCCGACCTGTGGCCGCTGATCTCCAAGGAGGTGTGCGGGGTCTACTACGGCGCCCTGCTCGCCTCGCGCGGCGACAGCGCGCCGGCCTGCGAGGAGTTCACCGAGCGGTATCTGCACGCCGAACCGGGCCCTGCCGAGGACGCCCTCCTCGACGAGGCCGGCATCGCCCCGGCCGACCGCTGGGACTGGGAGCGCGTCGCCCGCCCCTACGGCGACCGCGTCTTCGAGGACCTCGCCGCGTTCCGCGACTGGCTGCGCGGCCACCTGGCCGACGACGTCCGCCTGGCCCGCCAGGGCAACGTCAGCGGGCCGGTCAAGGCCGCCCTCGACGTCCTGCGCGACCTGCGCAACGAACTGCGGCTCGCCGTCGACCACGCCGGACTGACCGCCGACTCCCACCGCGACCACCTCGACCGCTGGTACACCCCCCTCAACGCCTATCTGTCCATCGGCCCGCCCGCCTCCCGCATCGAGGAGATGACCGCGCTCATCGACGCGGGCGTCCTCGAGGTGACCGGCCCCGGCCTGGACATCACGCCCGACCCGCACGACCCGCAGGGCCCCTGCTTCACCGGCACCTCCAGCGCGATAGCGGGCGTACGCGTACGGGCCACCGCCCTCGTCGAGGCCCGGCTGCCCGAGATCGACCTGCGGCGCACCGCCGACCCGCTGATGAGACGGATGCTGCGCACCGGGCAGTGCCGCCCCTACCGCATCCCCGC
Source organism: Streptomyces sp. NPDC048600 (assembly GCF_055587025.1). Taxonomy (NCBI): domain Bacteria; kingdom Bacillati; phylum Actinomycetota; class Actinomycetes; order Kitasatosporales; family Streptomycetaceae; genus Streptomyces; species Streptomyces sp. NPDC048600. The sequence continues at coordinate 22,763 of NZ_JBVJGZ010000048.1, forward strand.
CAGGCGGACCGACACCGGCGGCGCGGGCCACGAGACCGGCGGCCTCGCCGTGACGGAGCGGCCCTACCACCTGATCGACGCCCAGGACATGCCGCACCCGCGGCGCTTCGCCTACGGCGTGCCCACCGAGTCCGTGCACTGGGTGACCGCCGCCGGCATCCGGCCGGGCGTCGGCTCGGTCACGCTGGAGGACTCCGACGCCATCGCGGCAGCCGTCCTGGCCGTCGCCGAGGCGGGCCCCGAGCGGGTCGCCGTACCGCAGCAGCTGGCCGCGGCGATCACGAGCGCGAGGACGGACGCATGACACACGAAGCGCCGGCCCCCTCGGCCCTGCCCGCCCACCTGGACGCGGGGCTGCTCTCCCCGGTCCGGGCGGGCACCCCCGTCGAGGCGGCCGTCGGCGACAGCGCGTGGCTGCAGGCGATGCTCGACGCGGAGGCGGGCCTGGCACGCGCCCAGGCCCGCTGCGGCACGGTACCCGCGCAAGCGGCCGAGGCCATCACGGCCGCCGCCCGCGCGGACCTGCTCGACGTACGCGAACTCGCCCTCGCCGCACGGGAGACCGCCAACCCGGTCGTGGGCCTCGTCAAGGCCCTGACCGCGGTGGTCGCGGCCCGCTCACCGCAGGCCGCCGAGTACGTCCACCGCGGCTCCACCAGCCAGGACGTGTTCGACACCGGCGCGATGCTGGTCGCCCGGCGCGCCCTGGACCTGATCACGGCCGACCTGCGCACCACCGCCGACGCGTTCGGCGGCCTCGCGGCCGAGCACCGCGACACCGTGATGGCGGGCCGCACCCTCGCCCTGCACGCCGTACCCACCACCTTCGGGCTCAAGGCGGCCGGCTGGCGGCAGCTCGTCCTGGACGCGGCCGAGCGCCTCGAACGGGTCCGCGACGGGCTGCCGGTGGCACTCGGCGGAGCCGCCGGCACCCTCGCCGGCTACCTCCAGTACGCCGGTGAGGACGCCGACCCCGCCACCGTGCTCGACGGACTCGGCGCCGCCTTCGCCGCCGAGACGGGCCTCGCGGAACCCGTTCTGCCCTGGCACGCCCTGCGCACCCCGGTCGCCGACCTGGCGGGCACGCTCGCCCACACCGCCGGGGCACTCGGCAAGATCGCCGCGGACGTGCTGGTCCTGACCCGCACCGAGATCGGCGAGGTCACCGAACCCTCCGTCGCCGGACGGGGCGCCTCCTCGGCGATGCCGCACAAGCGCAACCCGGTGCTCGCCACCCTGATCCGCTCCGCCGCCCTCCAGGTGCCCGCCCTGGCCACTGTGCTGATGCAGTGCCTGCCGGCCGAGGACGAGCGCTCGGCCGGCGTGTGGCACGCCGAGTGGCAGCCGCTGCGCGAGGTGCTGCGGCTCACCGGCGGCGCCGCGCACACGGCCGTCGAACTCGCCCGCGGCCTGCGCGTCCACCCGCAGCGCATGCGCGCGAACCTGGAGGCGACCGGGGGACAGCTCGTCTCCGAACGGGTCTCGGCCGTCCTCGCCCCGCGCATCGGCAAGACGGCCGCCAAGGAACTGGTCACCCAGGCCTCCCTGGTCGCCGCCACGACCGGCCGCCCCCTGGCCGACGCCCTCGCCGAACTCCCCCAGCTCGCCGGCATCCTCACCCGCACCGAAGCAGCCGCCCTGCTCGACCCGTCCGCCTACACCGGCCTCGCCGGCCCCCTGGTCGACCGCGCCCTGAAACCGGGGGAGGCCGCGACCCGGACACCGACGCCGTAGCTCACTCGCACGCCTGCCCGCACGCCCTCGCTCAAGCCCTCCTACAACCCGCCTGGAGAGTGGCTCGAACCTCTTCCCCCGGCGGCGCAAATACCGCCCTAATAGAAGCGGTTCCCCGCATGATGCAATCACAACGCACGGGGAGGGCAGGCGAGTTGAGTCTTGACGGACGGGTTCGCGACGGGGGCGGAGGGCACGGCCATGCCGTGGTCATCGGTTCGGGTATCGCCGGACTCACCGCGGCACGCGCTCTGGCCAATTTCATGGACCGGGTCACCGTGATCGAACGCGACTGGGTGCCGCGAGGCCCCGGACGCCGCCGCGGCGTGCCCCAGGCCCGGCACACCCACACCCTCTCCACCGCCGCCCAGCACGGCCTGGAACAGCTCTTTCCCGGCATCGGCAAGGACCTCACCGATGCCGGGGCGGACCGCATCCGCATGCCCCTGGACACCCTGCTGCTCGGCCCGGCCGGCTGGCTGCCCCGCTTCGACGCGGACCTGTCGGTGCTCAGCGCGAGCCGCGACCTCATCGACGCGGTCATACGCGACCGGCTGCGCGCCGACCCCGCGGTGGCCTTCTTACCCGGGCACGAAGTCGCCGCCCTCGAGCCGGGCCCCCAGGACACCGTCACCGGCGTATGGATACGCGAACGGGACCGCAAGGCCCCCGACGGCTGGACCGCCCGCCGCCTGATCTCGGCCGACTTCGTGGTCGACGCCACCGGACGAGGCTCGCACGCCCCCGAGTGGCTCACCGAACTGGGCTACCAGCCCCCCAGAGAGACCGTGGCCACCTCCCGGACCACGTACGCCACCGCCCTGCTCACCCCGCCCGTCGGACACTTCGCCGACTGGAAGAGCCTGCTGATCACGGCCTCCCCAGACCATCCAGGCCAGGGCGTGCTGCACCCCGTCGAACGAGGCCGCTGGTCGGTCACCCTCTGCTCCAGCGACGACAGCCCCCCGCCCGCCGACCACCAGGCCCTGGTGCGCGCCGCGGGCGCACTGCGCCACCCGCTGCTGCGCGAGGTCATCGAATCCGCCACCCCGCTCGGTCCCGTCTACTCCTGCGGCCGCACCGAGAACCGCTGGCGCCACTACGAGGCACTGCGCCGCTGGCCCGACCAGTTCCTCGTCGTCGGCGACGCCCTCGCCGCTCTGGACCCGGTGCACGGCCAGGGCATGACCACCGCAGTGGACTGCGCCCTCGTCCTGGACCACATGCTGGCCTCCCACGGCACCGCCATCGGCCTCGGCTACCGGCTGCGCCGCGCGCTCGCCCACCGGCTCGCCCCGGCCTGGCAGCTGAGCACCCACAACCTCACCGCCGCGGGCGGCGCGACGGACCAGCTGGCCGGTCTGCGCGCCCGGATCGGCCGCCGGTACGCGGCCCGGATCGCGGCCGCCGCCACCACCGACCGCCATGCCGCGACGCTGCTGGTCGAACTTCTCCAGGGCGCCGCCCCGCCCGTCGCCGCACTGCGCCCGGCCGTTCTGCGCGCGGCAGCCCTGCGCGGCGGACGCGACCGGGACGCCTCGACACCCCACAGTTCGACCCATGGCCCGGGCCCCTCGCGCCGCCGCGCCACCACTCCGGATGCACCCGCCCGCGGCAGCACCCCGGGCAATCCGTACCCGGCCGCAGGCCGGACGGAGCGCAGCAATACCCTTCACCTATGACAGGAGTACTTCAACTGGCCTCTACGGGCGCCAACTTGAGTGGCCTGTGGTTACGCCGGACTCGTAACGAGCCCGCGAGCCCGGCCCAGTTGAGCCCGAAAAAGGACGACATGCGCGCCGCAGACTCGCAACTCACTCAAGAATCACTCGAGTCGAGCCCCCTCTTAGGCTCGATTGCGGTTGTCGGGCCGCGTCACGCGTCGATAGCGTTTCAGCAGCTCCAGGGCACGGGCCCGCTTCCGCCGCGGCAGGCCGCCTTCCTCTCCGACAGCCGAACGGCCGGAGAAGGTGTGCCTGGGACGGCCGAGCGGCGAGGGGAGGGCGTCCGGGTATGAGCACGACCGAAACGGCGCCGCCGAGTGCGCGCGCCGAGGCACCCAAGGGTGAGCGCCTCGCGGACTGGGCGGACGGACGGCTCGGGGTTTACCACTTCCGATTCCTGGTCCGAAAAGTGTTCCCCGAGCACTGGTCCTTCATGTTCGGTGAGATCGCGCTCTACAGCTTCATCATGCTGTTGCTCACCGGGACCTGGCTCACCTTCTTCTTCGACCCGAGCATGTCGGAGACCGTCTACAGCGGTCCCTACGAGCCGCTCCAGGGCTCCCACATGTCGCAGGCCTTCGCCTCGACGATGAGGATCACCTTCGAGGTGCGCGGCGGTCTGCTGATCCGCCAGCTGCACCACTGGTCCGCGCTGGTCATGATCGGCGCGCTCATGCTGCACACGCTGCGGCACTTCCTCACCGGCTCGTTCCGCAAGCCGCGTGAGGCCAACTGGGTCATCGGCTTCATCATGCTGATCCTGGTGACCCTCGAGGGCTTCTTCGGCTACTCGCTGCCCGACGACCTGCTCTCCGGCACCGGCCTGCGCATCGCCTCGGGCATCACGCTCGCGGTCCCGGTGGTCGGCACCTACACCCACATGCTTCTGTTCGGCGGCGAGTTCCCCGGAACAGAGATCGTGCCCCGTCTCTACCCGGTGCACATCCTGCTGCTGCCGGCGCTGGTGTTCATCCTGCTCTCGGTGCACCTGATCCTGGTCTTCTACCACAAGCACACCCAGTTCCGGGGCCCGGCCCGCACCGAGCAGAACGTCATCGGCCAGCCCCTGTTCCCGCACTACACGGCCAAGGCGGGCGGCTTCTTCTTCCTCGTCACCGGCATCCTGACGCTGCTGGCGGGCATCGCCCAGATCAACCCCGTGTGGAAGTACGGCCCCTATCGCGCCGACCAGATCTCCCAGGGCTCCCAGCCCGACTGGTACATGGGCTTCCTCGAGGGCGCGCTGCGTGCCATGCCGCCGTGGGAGTTCGTCGTCTGGGGCGGCTACACGATCAACATGGGCATCATCATCCCGGCCGTCATCCTGCCGACCGTGATGATCGTCGTGTTCGGTGCCTGGCCGTTCCTGGAGGCCTGGGTCACCGGTGACCGGGAGGAGCACCACCTGCTCGACCGGCCGCGCGACCATCCCACGCGCACCGCGTTCGGCGTGTCCTTCGTGTCCCTCTACCTGGTGCTGTTCTTCGGTGGAGCCAACGACGTCATCGCCGAACGGTTCCACCTCTCGCTGAACGCCATCACCTGGGCGATCCGCATCGGCATCTTCGTGGTGCCCGCGCTGGCGTACGTCCTCACCCGGCGGATCTGCCTGGGCCTTCAGCTCCGTGACCGCGACAAGCTGCTGCACGGCCGCGAGACCGGCAAGATCCGCAGGCTGCCGCACGGCGAGTTCGTCGAGGTGCACGAGCGCCTCGACCGCGGCACGGAGTTCATGCTGCTGGACCGGGAGGCCTACAAGCCGCTCCCCGCACCCACCGCGGAGAGCAACGGCGTGCCCAACCCGAAGGCCCGCAAGCAGGTCCTGCGGTACAAGCTCAGCCGCTGGCTGTACGGCAACCAGATCGAGAAGCCGACGCTCGAGGAGATGCGCGAGGCCATCGAGCACATGGAGCACGCCTCCAACGGTCACGGCGGCTCGCTCAACGGCCACGGCTCGGCCGACGGCCACAAGGTGCCGGCCCAGGCCTCGGTCGAGGGACGGGAGTCGGAGCAGGAAACGCACTGACCCGGCGGTACGACGCCGAGCCAGGAGCGAGCGGCGCGGGTGATCAGGGGACGGTCACCCGCGCCGCCGCGTTCACCGGGCCGGTCGACGCCGCGCACCAGCCCCCGACGTCCCCGCCCCCGCCGCCGCGCATCACTCACGGCATCCCCGCCGCCGCGTAACGCCCGCCTCGACCCCGGCCGCCGCGCACGGGTCCGAACTGTCCGTCGCCGCCGCGGCCCCGCAACCGCGCACCGTCCGCGCGATCCGAACCGTCCCGCCGCCGCGATCCGTCCGCCCGTCGACGACGTCCCTCCGCACAGGACCGGCGCACCGCCGCACGCCGACGACTCGAGGAACGCCGTCTGATCGAACCGCCGCCCTTTTCGGTTGTCCGGCGCTCTCGCCGGAGTGTCCACGGAGGCCCGATGAGCACATCGCCCTGGCGCCGGGAAGCCCCCCGGGCCGAGTCCATCACCAAGGCACGCACCGGCCTGACACAGGATCTGCGCGGGCGCCAGCGCCGCTATCTGGTGGCCATGCTGGTGCGCACCGCGTGCGTGGTGGTCATGGCTGCCACGTGGAGCCGCTGGCCCGTCGTCGCGGTCGGCGCACTGGTGGGAGCGGCGCTGATCCCCTACCTCGCCGTGGTGGCGGCCCAGGCCGGCTGGCGTCAGCAGCGCGGTACGAGGCCCGCGCTGGCACCGGTCCACACCGAGCCGGAGGCGGCACCCCGTGTCGTCCTCGAGCCCACCCTGATTCTGCCGCCGGAGCACAACTCCGCCGCCTAAAAGCCCACTTGAGGCCCGCCAGGGCCGTCGTACAGATCAAGTCGGCGTGAGCCAGGTCACTTTGGAGTGACCTTGGCGGGGCGCTGCCATGCGTGTCACTATTTCAGCACGCCTTCCCTGCCCAAAAACCGCCGTGTCCAGGCGGTGGCGCCCATCGCTCGCACATCTTCGGGCGATCTCGTCGAAGCCGCCTCGTAGCAGGGTTTCCGCGTACAGGCTCCTGCACGGCCCCGGGCAATCGCCCCTGGCATGCCGTGCCGCTCTGTACCCCCGTCACCACCATGCACCCCGTGGGGCCGTCGTTCGCCGACCGCCCCACGGGGTGCATGGTGCTGCGCCCGGCCGGGCCGACGCCCTGCCGGGTGGCGCCGGAGTGCGCGAAAGGCCCTTCACGCAGGCAGACTCTACAGAAAGTGGAATCCAGGATGCCTAGGCTCTGCAAGCCCGCGGTGCACGCGCCGGAACACATCATCACGATGGAAGAGACTCTGGAATTCGCCGAGAGGGTCCACGCTGGCAAGCCGCAGCTTCCTCTGGCACTCCGCCTGATCCGGAACACGGGCGTGCAGAAGCGGCACCTCGTGCAGCCCATCGACAAGACCCTCGAGCACCCGGGTCTGACCGAGCGCAACCGCATCTACGAGGTCGAGTCCAAGAAGCGCACGCCCGCCGTCATCGAAGAGGCGCTGAAGAACGCGGATGTGGCGGCCCGTGACATCGACGCGATCATCTACGTGTCGTGCACCGGCTTCCTCATGCCGTCGCTGACCGCCTGGCTGATCAACAAGATGGGCCTGCGCTCCGACACCCGCCAGATCCCCATCGCCCAGCTCGGCTGCGCGGCCGGCGGTGCGGCGATCAACCGTGCCCACGACTTCTGCATGGCCCACCCGGGCAGCAACGTCCTGATCGTCTCCTGCGAGCTGTGCTCGCTGTGCTACCAGCCGAGCGCCGACGACATCGGCTCGCTGCTGTCCGACGGCCTGTTCGGCGACGCGGTCGCCGCCGCCGTGGTGCGCGGCAACGGCGGTGTCGGCATCGAACTGGAGCGCAACGCCTCCTACCTCATCCCGGACACCGAGGACTGGATCTCCTACGCCGTCAAGGACACCGGCTTCCACTTCCAGCTGGACCGCCGCGTCCCCGGCACGATGGAGCCGCTCGCCCCGGTGCTGCGCGAGCTGGCCAAGGACCACAGCTGGGACGCCGGCAACCTGGACTTCTACATCATCCACGCCGGCGGTCCGCGCATCCTCGACGACCTCGCGAAGTTCCTGGAGGTCGACCGCACCGTGTTCCGGCACAGCTGGTCGACCCTGACCGACTTCGGGAACATCGCCAGCGCCGTCGTCCTCGAGGCCGCCCGCCGGCTGTTCGAGGAGGAGCCCCCCAAGGCCGGCGCCACCGGCATCATCGCCGGTTTCGGCCCCGGCATCACCGCCGAGATGGCTCTCGGCACCTGGGCGTCCGACTCGACGCGCACCATCGCCTGAACCCGGGACAAAGGAAGCGAAGGAAATGACCGACCTCATTGTCCCGGCGGGCGCGGGGCGCAAGCTGATCACCCCGGCGCAGGAGGTGACGTTCAAGGCCACCAAGGAGATGGGCTCCTCCGTGTCGATCTTCGAGGTGGTCGTGCCGCCCGGCTTCGACGTCGGCGCGCACGTGCACGGCGAGGCCGAGGAGTTCTTCTACGTCCTGGACGGAGAGCTGGACCTGCTGGCCTTCGAGCCGGTCGAGCGGACGAAGGACAACTGGCACACCTGGCAGTCCGCCAAGGGCGACCGCGTGATCCGCGCGGGCGAGGGCAGCGCGATGTTCGTCCCGCCCGGCACCCCGCACGCGTTCCGCAACGCCACGGACAAACCGGCGCGGATGCTCTTCCAGTGCTATCCCTCGCCCGTCCACGAGGACTACTTCGAGGAGATCGCGGAGATCTGGTCGCGCGGCAAGGCGGTCGACGCGGCGGCCGTGGAGGAGATGCGCCGGCGTTACGACGTCCAGCAGCTCACCCCGCTGCGCTACGAGCCGCCCGCCCCCCTTCCTTCCCAGTCGGCAACAGAGCGTGGAGCGTGAGCACCATGGACAAGATCCCCCTCGTCTACGCGAGCCTGGGCGAGAAGGAACTCGCCGCCGTCGCCGAGGTGTTCGCCTCGGGCTGGCCGGCCGGCCAGGGCCCCCAGGGCAAGGCCCTCGAGGCCCAGCTGAAGGAACGTTACGGAGCCGGTGACGCGGTCGCGGTCAGCAACTGCGGCGCCGCCCTCCACCTGGCGATGCTCGCCTTCGGCGTCAAGCCGGGCGACGAGGTCATCGTCGCCGACTACACCTTCCCCGCGCCCGCCCACGCGGTGCGCTACGTCGGCGGCACCCCGGTCTTCGCCGACGTACGCCGCGACACCGGCACCATCGACCCCGAGGCCGTCGCCGCGCTGGTCACCCCGCGCACCGTCGGCATCATCGCCGTCGACACCCTCGGCCTGCCCGCGGACTACACCGAGCTCCAGCAGATCGCCGACCGCCACGGCCTGTTCGTGATCGAGGACGCCGCTTGCGCGGTCGGAGCGACCTACAAGGGCCGCGAGGCCGGCTCGCTGGCCGAGGTGGCCTGTCTGTCCTTCCACGGCCGCAAGGGCGCGACCGCGGGAGAGGGCGGTGCCCTGATCGCCGCCGACCCGGCCATCGGGGCGGACGCACGCCAGCGGTCCTCCTTCGGCATCGGCAGCATCTACGACCAGGCGCAGGTCATCGACATGCCGATCCCGCAGTTCACGGAGATCGGCTACAACTTCAAGCTGTCCGACATCGCCGCCGCGATCCTCCAGGTGCAGCTCGGCCGCATCGAGGAACTGCTCGACCGCCGCCGCGCCGTCGCCGCCCGCTACGCCGAGCTCTTCGCCGACGAGGAGCTGCTGACCACGCCGTACGTGCCGGCCGACCGCACCCACGCCTGGCAGTCCTACCTGGTCACCCTGGCCCCGGGCGTGAACCGCGCGGGCGTCGCCGCCGAACTGCGCGAGCAGGGCATCGGCTGCCTGCACGGCACCTGGGCCAGCCACCTCCAGCCCGCCTTCGAGGCCCGGCAGGTCTGCCCGGTCTCGGCGGACCTGTTCCAGCGCAACCTCGGCATCCCCATGCACGCCGAGCTGACCATGAGCCAGGTCGAGCGCGTCGCGGAAGCCGTCCGCGCCGCCGTCCGCACCCACGCCACGTCCGCCCGGCGCGCCGCCTAGGCGCACCCACGCCACGAGCGGCCGACGCGCCGCCTGGGCGCACCCGCACCCGCACCCGAGAAGCCGGCCGGCCCGCAGGACACTCTCCCGCGGGCCGGCCGGCTCCTTGCGTTCTGCTCCCAGGGCAGCCGCAGAGCCGCGTGAAGGCCCTGACCGTCGGCTTTGCCGGGAGTCCAGCGGCACTTGAGACGCGGTTCATACGCTCCCGACGCCCCCCGCACACAGCCGCGGCACCTCAGTTCGGCCCGGCCACGGATCCCGCACATGCGCCGTTGACCTCGCAGCGCGCCCAAAGGAGACAGACCCCATGAAGGGTTCCACGGTCTACAAATCGATACAGAAGCGCGGTCTTCACATCGGCCTTCTGCCGGAGATGGCCGCGGCCGTCAACCCGTCCACGCCCATCACCCTGGACCACGACCTGGACGTCCTCCCCGAGGTGGGACGGCGGCTGACGGTGGCCCAGTACGCCGAGCACGTCGACGACCTGGCGGCCCGCCTGTGGGCGGCCGGTGTACGCACCGACGAGCGTGTGGTGATCTTCAAGACCGCCAACGCCGACCACTGGATGCTCGCCGCCGCGGTATCCCGCATCGGCGGCATCGTGGTGAACCTGTCGCCCGCCCTGGACGCCGACACCGTCGCCGTCCTGCTGGAGCGGCTCGACCAGCCGTCCCTGCTCACCGACGGCACCAAGCTCGACCTCCTCGCCGACGTGCCGCTGGCCGGCCTCACCCGGCGGGTGATCACCTCGGCCGACCACCGGCCGGGCTCCGTCTCGCTCACCGAGCTGGCCGGTTCGCCCCGCGTCAAGCCGGTCGTGCGGCCCATCGACGAGGCCGCCGTCATCACCCACACCTCGGGCACCACCGGCATCCCCAAGCTCGTGGTGCACACACCCCGCACCCAGGGCATCCGGCTCCTCCCGCAGTGGCGGCTGCTGTCGCTGATGCGCAGGAAGGAGACCGTCGCCATCAACGTGCCCTTCGTGCACTCACGGATGGTCGCGGCGATGTCCCTGGCGCTGCTGAAGGAGTACCCGGTCCTGCTGATGCGCGAGACGGGCCCCGCCGAGGTCGCCGAGCAGTTCATCAAGCACCGGCCCGCCTTCATCGAGGCACTGCCCAACTCCTTCATGGAGTGGGAGGAGCTGGCCGACGACCCGCGCGCCCCGTTCGGGTCGGTGAAGGTCTTCAGCAGCACCTTCGACGCCATCCACCCCGGCACCATGAGCAGGCTGCTCAAGGCGTCCGACCGCCGGGGCGCCCTGTTCTTCCAGATCTACGGGCAGAGCGAGGTCGGCCCCGCCGTCGGCCGCGCCTACTTCCGCCACTCCGCCCACAAGGCCAACGGCCGCTGCGTCGGCTGGGCCATGCCCAACGGTGCCGCGCGCATCCGTGTGGTCAGCCGGGACGGCCACACCCCGTCCGAGACGAACCCCGGCTACATCGACGTCGCCTGGGACGGCATCGCCAAGACCTACCTGGGCGAGCAGGACCGCTACGACACCAACCGCGACGGCGAGTGGTGGCGCACCGGGGACGTCGGCTACCGCACCAGGTTCGGCTGCCTGCACATGCTCGACCGCGAGGTCGACATGATCCCCGGGGTGCGCAGCTCCCTGGAGGTCGAGGACGTCGTCCTCGGCAAGCTCAGCGAACTGAGCGAACTGGTCGTCGTGCAGGGCCCCAACTCCGAGCCGGTCCCGGTGATCTGCACCGTCGACGACCAGCCGCTGGACCTGGGCCGCTGGCGCGCCGCGGTCGCCGACTTCCCGCAGCTCGCCGAGCCCTTCCAGATCCCGCAGGCCGAACTGCCCCGCACCGCCACGCTCAAGGTGCAGCGCCTCGCGCTCGCCCGGCGGTTCGAGGAGCTCCAGAAGTCGGCCTGACCCGCGCACGACGCCTTCAGGGAGTGCCCCGCAGCTGCCGGGCACTCCCTGAAGGCCGTCCTCGCGGGCCGTTCGGCAAGCGCTCGAGGCGTACCCGACCACGCACCTCTTCAATGACGGCAGACGACCCGACGACCGGACCGCGCTGTCCTCCCGAGTCCCAGCCGACCAGCGCCGTGCACCACGCCGCGACCCACCTGCTCATAGGCCCCGCTCAAGGAGATACGCAGTGACCACCGACGTGACCTCCCGGCCCGCCGACGGCCAGGAGACGACCGCCTCCGTGCGCCGTGTCACCGATGACCTGCTGGAGCGTGTGGAGCACAGGCTGCGCTCGTTCCTCGCGGCCGAGCGCGACCGCTTCGCCGAGGTGGACGACCGGGCGGCCGTCGTCCTCGACACGCTGTCCGAACTGGTCGCCTCGGGCGGCAAGCGCATCCGGCCCGCCTTCTGCATCACCGGCTATCTCGCCGCCGGCGGCGACCCGCGGGACCCCGCGATCGTGGACGCCGCCGCGGGCCTGGAGATGCTGCACGTCTCCGCCCTCATCCACGACGACGTCCTGGACAACTCCACCCAGCGACGCGGCAAGCCGACCATGCACACCGCGTTCGCCGAACAGCACGAGAACAGCGGCTGGCGCGGCGAGGCCCGCCGCTTCGGCGAGGGCATGGCCATCCTCATCGGCGACCTGGCCCTCGTCTACTCCGACGAGCTGATGTCCCAGGCGCCCGCGGGCCTGCTCGCGGAATGGCACCGGCTGCGCTCCGAAGTGCACGTCGGCCAGTGCCTGGACGTCACCGCGGCCGCCGAGTTCTCCGTCGACCCCCGCCTGTCCCGGCTGATCGCCCTCATCAAGTCCGGCCGCTACACCATCCACCGGCCGCTGGTCATGGGCGCCGACGGGGCCGGCCGCCCCGACCTCGCCGCCGCCTTCGCGGAGTACGGCGAAGCGATCGGCGAGGCCTTCCAGCTCCGTGACGACCTGCTCGACGCCTTCGGGGACTCCGCCGAGACCGGCAAGCCCGCCGGACTCGACTTCAGCCAGCACAAGATGACGCTGCTGCTGGGCTGGGCCATGCAGCGCGACGAGCACGTCAGCACCCTCATGACGGAGCCCGGCCACACCCCCGACGAGGTGCGCCGCCGCCTGCTGGACACGGGCGTCCCCGAGGACGTCGAACGGCACATCGCCGACCTCGTCGAGCGGGGCCGCAAGGCCATCGCCGACGCCCCCATCGCCCCGGCCTGGCGGGCCGAACTGGCGGACATGGCCGTGCGCGTCACCTACCGGAAGAACTGAGCCCGCCTTCCCGGCACCTCCGGCGGCAGCACTGGACGAATCACCGCGACCAGGAGCGCCCTTCCATGGAGCACTTAGTACGGCACGCCGTCACCATCATCCGAGAGCGCTTCTGGGAGCCCCTCACGCTCGACGACCTCGCACAGAGCGTGATGCTCAGCAAGTACCACTTCCTGCGGGTGTTCAGCCGGGTCACCGGCGTCACCCCGGGACGCTTCCTGACCGCCGTACGGCTCCAGGAGGCCAAGCGCCTGCTGCTGAGCACGCCGCTGAACGTCGCCGACGTCTCGGCGCGCGTCGGATACAGCAGCACCGGCAGTTTCACCCGCCGCTTCACCGAGTCCGTCGGGCTCTCGCCCACCCAGTACCGCAGACTGTCCGTCGCCGCCCGCGGCGGCCCCGGTGAGCCCGCGCTCGCCGAAGCGCTTCCGGCCACGGCCGCCCCGCCGCCGGCGGCCCGCTCCACCGGCTCCGTGACCGGCGTGCTGCACGCCCCCGGCATCGACGTCTCGACCGTCTACGTCGGAGCCTTCGACGGCGCCATTCTGCAAGGCGTCCCCGCGTCCTGGAGCAAGGCCCGCGCACCGGGCGACTTCACCCTCGCCCGCGTCCCCGAAGGCACCTGGTACATCCACGCCGTGGCCGGGGGCGCCGACCCCGCGGACACCGGCGGCCCCGAACGCTCCCTGCTGATGGCCACGTTCGGCCCGGTACGGGTGCAGAGCCGCACCGGCCGCCCCCTCGACATCACGCTGTCCCCCATGGACTGGACCCGGCCCCCGATCCTGACCGCGCTGACGGGCCTCACCCCGCAGCCGCTGGCGGCCTGACCAGCCCGGTTCCGCCCCCGAGCCCGGTCGGCCCGCCCCACTCGTCCGCCGCGCTCCGCCGCCCGCCCCCCACCTCATGCCGCCTGCCCCTGCCCGCGCGCCCGCCCCACCCGCACCGGACGCGCGGAGAACACCGGCTAACGGAGACAGACCGTATGAACACGCATCAGACCACGTCCCTGCTCATCGGCCTGGCCGCCATCGTGCTGCTGGCACGCCTGTTCGGCATGCTGGCCCAACGGCTCGGTCAGCCGGCGGTGATAGGCGAGGTCCTGGCCGGCATCACGCTGGGCCCGACCCTCTTCAACGGGGCGCTCTCCGACGCGCTGTTCCCGGTCGACACCAGGCCGCTGCTCAGCGCCCTCGCCGCGGTGGGCATCGCGGTCTTCATGTTCATCGTCGGCCTCGAGGTGGACGGCGCGCTGCTGCGCGGCAACGGAAGCCTCGCCACCACCGTCTCGTTCAGCTCCATCCTGGTGCCCTTCGGCCTCGGCATGCTCCTCGCGTTCTACCTGGCGGACGACTACGGCACCGAGGACAAGACGGCGTTCATGCTCTTCATGGGCATCGCCATGGCCATCACGGCGTTCCCGGTACTCGCCCGCATCCTCACCGACCGGCAGATGACGCACACCACCCTGGGAGCCATGGCGATCGCCTGCGCCGCCATCGGCGACGTCCTGGCGTGGATCCTGCTTGCGGCCGTGGTCGCCGTCAGCGGCTCGGCCGGCGCCGACCAATGGCGCATGCTCCTGGCCGTCCCGTACCTGCTGGGCATGCTCTTCGTGCTGCGCCCCCTGCTGCACCGCTACGCGGATCGCCGGGCCGAACGGCTCCGGCTCACCCCGACCGTCTTCGCCTGCGTCCTCGCGGGCCTGCTGCTGTCCGCCGCCGCCACCGAATGGGTGGGGCTCCACTACATCTTCGGCGCGTTCCTCTTCGGCGCCGTCCTGCCGCGCACCGGCACCGAGCGGCTTCGCACCCAGGTCCACGACCGGCTCGGACAGATGACCGGCACCCTGCTGCTGCCGGTGTTCTTCCTGGTCTCCGGCCTTCAGGTCGACCTCTCGAAGCTGGACATGAGCGGCCTGGGTGCCCTGGCGCTGATCCTGCTGGTGGCCGTGGGCGGCAAGTTCATCGGCGCGTTCGCCGCGGCCCGGCTGAACCGGATGCCGACCCGGCAGTCCGCCGCGCTCGCCACCCTGATGAACACCCGCGGCCTGACCGAGCTGATCGTCCTGAACGTCGGCCTGCAACTCGGCTTCCTCGACCAGGACCTCTACTCGCTCATGGTCGTCATGGCCGTGATCACGACCGGGATGACGGGTCCGCTGCTCAACTGGATCATCGGCCGCCCGAAGACCGGTGACGTCGAGGCGACGCCCTACGTGCCCGGGTCCACCAGCGAGGCAGAGACCGTACGCACGGCTGCCTGACCTCTCCGATCCGCAGTCTTCTTCCGAGGAGTCCTCATGCTCGGCTCTCACCCCACCCGGTCCGACGGGAGGACCGTGCGGCGTCTGGACCGTGTGGTGATCCGGTTCGCGGGGGATTCGGGTGACGGTATGCAGCTCACCGGTGACCGTTTCACCTCGGAGACGGCGTCGTTCGGGAACGATCTGTCGACGCT
>NZ_JBVJGZ010000049.1:0-37789 GCF_055587025.1 Streptomyces sp. NPDC048600
ACCACCCCTCCCCCACCACCCCCCCCCCCCCCCCCCCCCCCCCCCCCCCCTCCCCCCCCCCCCCCCCCCCCCCCCCCCCCCGGGCCCGGGGAGGGCTCAGCGCTTGAGCGTGAAGGTGAAGTCGCCGGAGAGCCTGGCGTTCAGCCGGACCGCCGAGACGAGCCGGCCCTCTGTGATCAGCCTCTCCACCTCGGCGCGCGGCAGACCGCACCCGTCGGCGATCAGCCGCACCGGCCGGACGGGAACCGGCGCCGCGAAGCGGACCGAGACGTCGACGACGTCGTGGTCCAGGTGATCCGTTCCGCCGGTGTCGAGACGCCAGGCGCCGTCCCAGTCGAGGGCGACGCGATTGCGCCGCAGCACGAGCGGGTCCTGGAGCAACTCGGCAGTCAGGCCGGGGTCGTTGTCATGCAGCCGGTCCAGCAGAACGGGGCGTACGGAACGCACGTTGGTCCGCTCCAGGACCGTCAGCTTCGCGGTTTCCCCGCACCCGGCGCAGAGCACGAGGAGCCAGACGTCGATGAGCTTGTGGTGTGCGTTGACGCGGAATCGGCCGCTTGCCCGGAAGCGCCCGGAGGCGCAGGTGTGGCAACGACGGCGGACGAGAGGAAGGCAGGTGGGAACGACCACCCAGGTGTTGAGCACAGCAGTACACCGGTTTCAGTGAGAAATCCGCAGCAGGAAGCAGCGCGACGCGGCAGCGCGACGCGCGACAGATCAGCTCTCGGGGGGTCTCACACGGTGTACAACGGCACGTCCTCGCCTGGACAACCTGGGTCGGCAGCACGGTAGTGGCGCGCGGTGGTGCCGCTCCACCGGTTTTTCTCGCGCGCCTCACCGCCCGAGCGGCCACCGGGCCCCGGACCGGCCGGTCCGCCGGATTCCGGGCGGCCGGTCGGGCGACGACGGGAGTTCGGAGACCGGACCTAGCTCGTCGTGTCCGGCTTCCAGTCCTGGACGAGGAGGCCGAGGAGGACCTCGTCCAGGAACCGGCCCAGCACCCAGGCCGAGGAGCGCAGCACGCCCTCGCGGACGAAGCCGTTGCGCTCGGCGGAGCGCAGCATCGCGGCGTTGTCCTCCAGCGTCTCGATCTGGAGCCGGTGCAGGCCGCGCACGACGAAGCCGTAGTGGCACAGCACCGAGACCACGTCGGTGCCGTAGCCCTTGCCGCGGGCGGACGGCAGGAGGCCGAGCCCGATGTGCGCGGCCCGGTTGTGGTTGTCGATGCCCCACAGCGTCGCGGTGCCGATCAGCGTGCCGCCGTCCAGCTCGATCACGGAGAAGGGGACATGCCCCTGCTCCGTGTCGTCCACGTGGAGCCGCCGGTCCTTCGCACCGGGCGTGATCGGCCGCCATGGACCGGCCTCGGCCCGCGAGGCGTTGACCACGTCGTCGTAGAGCTCGGCCCGCAGGACCGGGATGTCGTCGTCGTGCCGGGCCCGCAGCCCGACCTTGCTGCCTCTAAGCATGCGAGCTTCCTATCCGACCCGGCCGAACGGCCACAAGCCGATAAGGACTCGCTCCGGCCCGGGGCGGTCCGGCGTTGGCGCTGCTCCTGTCCACCGCCCACCGGGCTTCGCCGAGTAGGGTCGGGTACGAGGGTGCCGAGCGGGGAGTGGAGAACCATGCGCATCACCGTGCTCACCGTGCCCGGCTGTCCCCACACGGCACTGGTCCGCGAACGGCTCGCCGCCGCGCTGGCCGGGCGTACGGCCCGGGTGGAGCTGGTCGAGGTCGACGACGAGCGGGAGGCCACGCGCCTCGGGATGAGCGGGTCGCCGACGGTGCTGATCGACGGGGTGGACCCGTTCGCGGTGCCCGGCGCTCCGGCCGCCGTCTCGTGCCGGCTGTACCGGACCCCGGACGGGCGGGCGGAGGGCGCGCCGGGCGCCGAGGACCTGCGCCGGGCCGTGGAGTCGGCGTGGGAACGGGAGACATCCGGCTGACACCGCGGTCCGTGGTCCGGGCGGCCGACGGAGGCGGTCGTTCTGATACGACGTCCCCTGCGGGCTGTCGCGTCGAGTTCCGGTGCGACCGTGCCGCGCCCCTTCGTCATCGCCTGGTCCGGCGGGGCGTGCGGGTGGTGGTGCGGATCCGCCGTCGTACGTCGGCCGTCCTCTCGTCGCACCATTTCCTCACCAGAGTGGCGAGTTGCTCGTGCGCGCCGGGTTCCACGAACAACCGCGTCGCCCCGGGGACGACTCGCAGGGAGTGCGGGGCCTTGAGGCGCTGGGCGACCTCCACGTTCAGGTGGAGGCCTTCGGTGTCCTGGGCGCCGACCACGAGCAGGACCGGCGCGGTCACCTTCATCAGGGCGCCGTCCACCAGGTCGGGGCGACCGCCGCGCGAGACGACGGTGAGCACACGGCCCGGCCGCTCGGTCGAGGCCACGAGCGCGGCGGCGGCGCCCGTGCTCGCGCCGAACAGGACCACCGGGACCCCTCGCGTGCCGGGCTGGGCCTCCAGCCAGTCGATCGCGCCGACCAGGCGACGGGTGAGAAACGGGATGTCGAAGCGGTGCTCGGCGGTGAGCAGGTCGTGCCGTTCCTCGCGTTCGGTGAGGAGGTCGAGCAGGAGCGTGCCGAACCCGGCGGTGCGCAGTTCGGCGGCCACGGTCCGGTTGCCCGCGCCGTGCCGGGAGCTGCCGCTGCCGTGCGCGAACAGCACCACGGCCCGCGCCCGGGCCGGGACGACGAGGTCTCCGGACAGGGGGGCGTCGTCGGTGCGCACGAGAACCAGCCCGGAGATCATCGTCATCAGCTTCTTCCGTCCGTGCCCGGTCCTCGGTGGATCGACGCGCCGCCCGGGTGCCCCCACCGGGTACCCCCTCCGGCGTTCGCCACCCGGTCGGCCCGACGGGCGCCGGGCCGACCGGGTGCGGGTGTGGTTACGCCGTGCCGCCGGTGAGCTGGTACGCCTTCAGGTTCCGCAGCAGGAGGTAGGTGTCGCGGAGTGAGCCGGAGGTGTCGCCGAGGGAGCGGTAGATGCCCCACTTGGGCCGTACCCGGTCGGCCAGGAAGGTGTCCACGCCGGTCTTCCTGGCGTCGACGACCGTGGTGCCGGCGTTCCTGACGACCCAGCGCACGGACCCGGAGGTGCCGTCGCCGATCCTGATCTCGTACTCGATGTCGATCCACTCGTTCTGGAGCGGTTCGAGGGCGGTCCGGCCGACCAGGACGTCTCCGGCGAAGATCTTGTGCTCGATGGTCTGGACGCCGTTGACGCGGCGCAGCGAGGTGACGGTGATCGGGGAGGTGCCCTGGCCGGGCTGCTTGGTCTGCATGATGTGCGTGAAGCTGGTCGTGGCCCTGAGGGTGCTGGGGATGTACATCGAGTAGGTGACGCGCCAGGTCTCGCCGAGCCGCCACTGGAGCTGACCGGAGGAGGTCCGGTTGCCGGTGACCTCGTGGCGCTGCCGGTCGGTGGACGAGTCCCGATCGACCATATGCATGTCAAATCGATAGGTGTCGCCCACGGTCCTGATGTGCGGCGCTCCGCCGGGATGCGAGCCAGCCCGGTCGTCCTCGATCGTCTCGAAGGCACCGAGCCCGACGGAGGCCGGGGCGGGCGACCAGCGAAGTGTCCAGGCCGGGGCGGCCTCGGCGGAGCCGGACGGCACGGCGACGCCGACGGCGGCCAGGGCGAGCGCGAGCGCGACCAGGGCGGCCGTTGTCTTGGAGCGGCGATGCGTCATGGGTACCCCTGGAGTGAGGTCGGTAGGTACGCAGCATGCTGCCCCGGAGAAGACTGACAGTAAAGGTTCCTAACAGATAATTCCCCCACCTTCGCGCCTCCGTTCGGCCGACCGCTACCTCACGCCTCGACTCCCCCGGCCCACCGCACTCTCACACCGCGCGCCTCAGGACCACCGTCCGCATCCCGCCCGGCTCGCTCCGCTCGCGCGTCACACGGAGCCCGGACAGCCGCAGTTGCTCGAGGACCCAGGTGTGCGAGAGGCGCAGCTTGCGGTAACTGTGGGCGTTCATGGCCCAGTTGCCGGTTGCCCGGTCCCGGCGGTGGATCAGGTCGTGCACGACCACCGTGTAGTCGTCGAAGTCGTCCGGATACTCCAGGAAGCAGGTCATGATCCGGTCCTCGGTGGAGCGCACCGGGAGGAAGCGGTCCGTGCCGGTGAGCGGGACCTCCAGGTCGCGGTAGGCGAACACGGCGACACCGTCGGGCGCGAGCGCGGCGGCGACCTCGCCGAACAGCGCGGCCACGTCACCCCTGGTCGGCAGGTGCGTCAGCGTGTCGCCGAGGCACACCACGACGCCCGCCGAACCGGGACGGACCAGGTCCCCGAGCGCGGTGCGCAGGTCGGCCCGCACCGGCCGCACGGCGGGTACGGCGCCGGCGTGCGCGGCCAGTTCGTCCAGGAGCGGCCGGCTCAGGTCGACGGCGAGGACGGGATCGAAGCCCAGGCCCGCCAGGGCGAGGCTGGTGTGCCCCGGGCCGCAGCCCAGGTCCACGGCCACCGGTCCGGCCGGACCGGGCACCACGCCCCACTCGATCAGATGGGCACGCTGGGACGCGGCGAGCGTCGGCAGATCGCCGCCCAGCATCCAGGTGTAGTGCTCCGCGAGAAACCGGTCGTAGTGATCGACAGCGGTCGTCATGGGATCCCGACTCCCTTCGAATACGGCAGGTGTTGGGCAATCTAGGGCGTGATACGGCCGAATCGGCGGGCGGCCGAACGAAATTCGGAACACTGGGCAGACTGACGTCCATGGACAGCATTGATTCGGCGATCCTGGGCCATCTCCAGCGCGAAGCACGGCTCACCAACCGCGAGTTGGCGCGCAAGGTGGGTGTCGCGCCCTCCACCTGTCTGGAGCGGGTCCGCTCGCTGCGCGCCCGCGGGGTGATCACCGGCTATCACGCGGCCGTGCAGCCGCGCCTCCTCGGACGTTCCCTCCAGGCCCTCGTCTTCGCCCGGCTCCGTCCGCTCAGCCGCGACGTGATAGCCGGCTTCGAGACCTATCTGGCCGAACTGCCCGAGGTGGTCTCCGTGTTCGTGGT
Source organism: Streptomyces sp. NPDC048600 (assembly GCF_055587025.1). Taxonomy (NCBI): domain Bacteria; kingdom Bacillati; phylum Actinomycetota; class Actinomycetes; order Kitasatosporales; family Streptomycetaceae; genus Streptomyces; species Streptomyces sp. NPDC048600. The sequence goes on from NZ_JBVJGZ010000049.1 coordinate 5,020, forward strand.
CTCCGGCGACGACGACTTCGTCGTCCATGTGGCCGTGCCGGACATCGAGCGGCTGCACGCCTTCCTGATGGACCGGTTCAGCGCGAGACGGGAGGTGGTGAGCTTCCGGAGTTCGGTGATCTACCAGCAGACCAGCGCACGGGTGATGACCCCGCTGCCGGGGCAGCACGACGGAGATTAGGGCCCGTCCGAAGGGAGGCGCGGCGCCGTCGACGTCCTCGGCGCGCCGCGCCCGGTACGGCGTACTCCTCACGGCGTTCTCAGCGCGCCGCACACCGTACGGCGCACTTCTCACGACGTTCTCAACGTGCCGCGCGCAGCTCCGCGTACAGATCCGGGCCCGTCCAGGTCCGGGGCACCGACTCGGCCTCGCGGACCAGGGCGAGCAGCCGGGCGTTGGCCGGGGCCGTGCGGCCGTGGGCCGCCGCGAGGGCGACGATCTCGCCCTGGAGCGAGCCGATCTCGGTCGGACGGCCCCGCTGGAGGTCCTCCCACATCGACGAGCGGGCGTGGGCGTCGATCCGCAGCGAGGCGGCGGCGATCCGGCGGAACAGCGGATCGGGCAGCCCGAGGACGTACGGGGTGACGCCAGGGGCGGTCGGCCCGAGCCGGGCGGGCGCGACACCGGCGGCTCGGTACGCGGCCAGGGCCTCGCGCTGGCAGAGCGCGAGACAGCGGCGGTAGGCACGCTGGGCGAGCTGGTCGCGCAGGGGAAGCCCGGACAGCGCGTTGACGGCGTTGTTGAGGTTCAGCAGCAGTTTGGCGTGCTGCACCTCGGACATGTCGGTGCGCGGTTCGATCGCCAGGCCCGCCGCGCGGAAGGCGGCGACCAGGACCGGGTCCGGCTCCACCATCACGCTGCCCGGCATCCCCTGGTGGACGGTGCCGGGTTCGGACTGGACGACGTTGTACGGCACCATCCCGGCCAGCACGGTGTGTCCGGGGAGGGCGGCGCGCAGGGTGGCGGGGTTGTGCAGGCCGTTCTGGAGGCTGACCACGACCGCGCCGGGGGCGAGGTGCGGGGCGAGCTCCTCGGCGGCGGCCTCGGTGCCCGCCGTCTTCACCGTCACCAGCACATGACCGGCGCCGGCCGCGGCCTCCGCGCTGGTGGCGAGGGTCAGCCGTTCCGGCGCGAGACGCACCGGCGGGCGGCCGGCCATGCTGAGGGTGAGGCCGCGCTCGCGCAGCACGTCCATCGCCGCGGGCCTGCCGACGAACGTCACGTCGTACCCGGCGGCGACGAGGTGACCGCCGAGATGGCAGCCGATGCTGCCGGCGCCCAGGACGGCGAAGCGGGGCTCGGACATGAGCGACTCCTGCGGAAGCGGCGGGGTGAGCGGGTGCGGCCCGGACCGGGTACCCGCGCGCCGGCCGCGGGGGCGATCGTCGCGATCACCGTCCCGGGGATTGCGCCAGGCGTCCACTGGACGCATAGTGGCGCTCGCGCCACCGCCGCCGCAACCCCCAGGGAGCCGCCGTGAACCTCGCCGATTTCCAGAACGAGATCTATCTGGCCGGTATGGGCGGGGTGGTGCCGCAGCTGCCGACGGATCTGCACCGGCTGGAGGAGCTGGCGGCGGTCCGGCTGACGGCGCAGGCGCACGGGTACGTCGCGGGCTCGGCGGGTGCCGAGCGGACCGCCCGCGCCAACCTGGAGGCGTTCGACCGGTGGCGGATCGTGCCGCGGATGCTGTGCGACGTCGCCGAGCGCGACCTGTCGACGACGGTCCTCGGGACCCCGATGCCCGCGCCGGTCGTCATCGGCCCGGTCGGGGTGCTGCGGATCCTGCACCCGGACGGCGAACTGGCCGTGGCCCGCGCGGCCAAGTCGCTCGGCATCACCATGACGCTGTCGACGGCCGCCTCGGCCTCTCTGGAGGAGGTCGCCGCGGAGGCCGGGCCGCGCTGGTTCCAGCTGTACTGGCCGAAGGACCGCGAGCTGGCCGCCAGTTTCCTCCAGCGGGCGAAGGACTCGGGCTACAGCGCCCTGGTCGTCACCCTCGACACCTTCGCCATGGCCTGGCGGCCACGCGACCTCGACACGGCGTATCTGCCGTTCCTCCAGGGGATCGGGGTGCAGAACTACTGGAGCGACCCGGTCTTCCTCAAGGCCGTCGGCGGCCCGGTCACCGAGGAGAACCGGGACCGCGCGCTGCTGCACTGGGTGGCCAACTTCGGCAATCCCAGCCTCACCTGGGACGATCTGGCCTGGCTGCGGGCCGAGTGGGACGGGCCGATCGCCCTCAAGGGCATCCAGCACGTCGACGACGCCCGCCGGGCCGTCGACGCGGGCATGGACGGCATCGTGGTGTCCAACCACGGCGGCCGCCAGGTCGACGGCGCGATCGCCTCCCTGGACGCGCTGCCCGCGATCGCCGACGAGGTCGGCTCCCGGATCTCCGTGCTGTTCGACTCGGGCGTCCGCTCGGGCGCCGATGTCGCCAAGGCCCTCGCCCTCGGCGCCGACGCGGTCATGATCGGCCGCCCGTACGCCTACGGGCTCGGGCTCGCGGGTGAGGACGGCGTACGGCACGTGCTGCGCTGTATGACGGCCGAGCTCGACCTCACCCTCGCCCTGGCCGGCCGGTCCTCGCTCGCGGAGGTCGGCCGGGATCTGCTGAGCCCATGACCTGTGCGGCCGGGTGGCGCGGATGAAGGCGGGATCGGCGGCGTGGTGGCGGGCCAGGTACGCGGCGCGCGAGAGGCAGCGCCCCCGGGCGGGCGGGATCGAGCTGGGCCGGATCACCGCGGCGGCGCTGCTGATCGCCGACGCGGAGGGGCTCTCGGCGCTGACCATGCGCAGGGTGGCCGACGCGATGGGCGTGCGCCACACCTCGCTCTACCGGCATGTCGCCAGCAGGGACGAGCTGTTGGTGGAGCTCGTCGACCATGTGCTGGGCGAGGGGGACCCGCCCGACACCGGGCGTGGCTGGCGGGCGGATCTGGAGGCGGGCGCGTGGGAGTTCCGGCGGGTGCTGCTGGCGCATCCCGCGGTCGTCCCGCTGCTGACCATGGGGCAGTTGCTCGGCCCCAACGCCCTGCGCGCCCGCGAGACCGGGCTCGGCCTGCTGATCCGGGGCGGGTGGGAGCCGTCGCGGGCCGTGCAGATCTATCTGACGGTCGCTCATCACGTCATCGGCACCGCGCTGCTGGGAACCGGCGGCGCCGCCCGCAGCGTCGAGGAGAGGGCGGCGATGACCGAACTGTTCGCCGGGATGCCGCAGTTCCCGCTGGTCCGGGAGCTCGCCGAACCGCTCAACCTCCCCGACGGTGAGCAGGAGTTCCGCTTCGGTCTCGCGGCCCTGCTCGACGGAATGGGAGACCCGCGATGAGTCGTGCCACGACCGCACCGCCCCGGCGCCGGTCCGCCGCCCGGATCACCGCGGCCGCCCTGACCGCGGTGGCCGTTCTCGTGCTCACGGGCTGCGGTGAGCCCTCGCGGCCGGGCGGCGCGGACGGGGCCCGGGGTTCCGCCGCGAACGCCGGTCCCGGGGGCTCGGAGCCGGCCGCGGGTTCTGGGGGTGCCGGGCGCCGCGCGGACCGGCCGGAGGCCGACCGTGAGGGCCTGCGATACGACAAGGAGCCGGTGCGGGTCCGGTTCCCGGAGTTCGGGGACTTCACCTCGGTGGTCTGGAGGGGCGAGGTCCTCGGCGTGAACGACCGGTCGGTACCCGGACCCACCGACGTCCGGATGACCGGCGTCGTCCGTCTCGCCGACGCCGACGCGCGGCGGCTGCGGGACGGTTACTCGTGGCGGGACGCCCCGGCACAGCCCGAGGTCACGGCGGACCTCGGCCTCCACGTCCCGGCAGGCGCCCGCTGGCGGACGAGCGACGGCTTCACCCGTACGGTCACCGGCGACCGCTACCCGGCGACGTTCCGCGCCGACCTGGAGCGGAAGGTGCTGGTCTTCGAGGCGGTGAACCCGCAGCCGAAGGGTTAGGACCCCCGGGCACCACAGCCGGGGCCGCCCGGCGTGCCCTGCGTCAGGTGTCGTCGATGCGGATCAGGGCGATGGTGATGTTGTCCGGGCCGCCCGCCTCGATCGCGGCCTGCCACAGGACGAACGCGGCGGGACCGTCGTCGGACTCCTCGTCGAGCAGGCGGTCGATGGTCTCGTCGGGCACCGGGTCGGTCAGACCGTCGCTGCACACGAGCAGGCGTTCGCCCGCGCGCAGCGGGCAGGGCACGAGGTGCGCGGTCACGGGCGTGTGGAGGAGCGTGCCGCCGATGGTCTGGGTGACCCGGGAGGTGACGCGCTGCCCGGGAGGCGGGGCCGGGCTGTCGTCGACGCTGATCTGGCGCAGGCCGTCCTCGTCCTGGAGATACACCCGGCTGTCGCCGATGTTGAAGACCAGCAGGCCGTCCCGGAGGATCAGCACGCCCGCGACCGTGGTGCCCATGGTGGCGAGTTCGGGGTGTGACTCGCCCGCCTCGAACAGCTGGCGGTTGCAGGTCTCCAGGGCCGCGCCGACGCCCTCCGCGTCGGTGAGGGTCGGGCCGAGCTCGGCCAGGCGGTTGACGACGAGACCGCTCGCGATCTCTCCGCCGGGCTGGCCGCCGAGGCCGTCGGCCACCGCCGTCAGCAAGGGCCTGGACCGGGGGAAGACCAGGGTCTGGGGCGTCTCGGTGACCGTGCCGCACAGCGTCCACGGCCCGACGACGAGGCTGTCCTCGTTGTGGTCGCGCACCAGTCCGCTGTGACTCAGGGCGGTCACGGCTGTGTACGGCACATCGCTCCTTTCCCTCCCCCACCATTGTCCGCCCGCGCGAGCCGCCTGTCAGGGCCGGGCCGCCCGGCACCTCACCGTGGGACACCCGTCACCCCGTGTAGCCCCCCGGCCTCCGGCCCCCTGCCGGGGCGGCGTTGTCAGCGGGGTGCGTCATGATCGGTGCCATGAGCGAGATCGACACGAACGCGCGCAGGGCGTCCCGTACTTGGAGCGGGCACGAGGCTGCCTCCGCCGTCCAGAGCCTCCTCGGAGGGATGTTCAGCATCGGGCGCGGCGACGCCTTCCGCGAGTTCCGGGCGACCGCCCGCTACGTCGAAGGCCGTCGGGAGGACGAGAAGGAGGTGCCGGACGAGCCGACGATCCGGTTCTGCGGGGCGAGCAGCTGGAACGAGCTCGTGGGACGCGCGGGTGCTGTGGCGCTGCGCGCGGCCGCGCCCGCGACGAGGCCGGAGCGGCGCGCGGTGCTGCTCGACCTGCTGGAGGCGTGGGCGGGGACACCGTTCGCCGATCCGGCCTTCCGCTTCCGCATGGGCAAGCTGGCCGAGCCGCACACCTACGCCCTTCGCGACGAGGAGGGCGCGTCCTTCGGTCTGCACTGGCCGGCCCGCAAGGAGACGCGCTACTTCGAAGTCGTTTTCCCCGGCGCAGAGTCCGCCCCCCGTCACGAGGAACCGCTCTACACCGTCGACTGCCACCGCGGTTGGGGCACCCCGGAGCAACTCCTGCGCCTGGTGGACCTGGTACGGGAACGCGGGCCGTTCGACTGGGACGCGGAAGCAGTCGTCGCGCTCAGCGAGGCCACGGGGCTGAGCCGCCCCGCCGCCGCCCTCGTCCTCGGCGGGAACGCGGGTGCAGGCGGCTATCAGATCCCCTTCCTCGACGGGCACGAACGCTCGGTGTACGGCTACAAGGCCGGCGAACTCGAGTCTGCACGCGAGGAGTTGTCGGCGATCAGTGACGAGGAGCGGCTCACACTCCTCGCCGACGTCCTTCCGGCGGACCCCACCGACCTGTGGGAGCCCGGCGGCCTCGCCCGTGTGGCGGAGCGCACCGCCGAGGCCTGGACCCGGCACCACGGCAGGCGTCCCAGCGCTCCGCATCCCACCTGGCAGGCCGCCGTCGCGCTGGAGAGCGGGATACCGGCGAACCATCTGTGCCAGCTGTTCCTCGACCCGGCCAACGCCCCTGTGCCGCCGGGCTTCTATCTGGGCATCTGGCCCTGTCCGTCGGAGTACCGCCATCTGCGCACCGCCTGGGGCGTGATGCACGACTACGACAGCTCTCATCTGGTGAACGCCGTTCTGACGGGCCTGACCTGGGCGTACGCGGACCTCCCGGCCGGGGACCCGGTCCGTGACGGGGCGCCGGAGGTCGTGCGGCACCTGCGCAAGGTGCTGGCCGGCGGTGACTCGCCGGCCCGTGTCCTGCGCGCGGGCCTGATCCACGGCGACCGGGGCAGCCGTCGCTGGGACTGGCTGACCGACGGCACCTGCGACCGGATCCTGGCCCGCGTCACCACCGCCGACCTGCCGCCGGGCCGCTACGAGTCCGACCCGCGTGCCTGCGTCCCCGGCCTGGTCGCCGAGGCCGCCGCCGGTCTCGGTCTCACGGAGGACGCCGCCGCCCTCTACCTCCAGCTGCTCGCGCTCCCCGTCCCCTCCGACCGCAACGTCCGCCGCTGGAACGCCTGGAAACCGGCCCGCCACAAGGCCGCCGAGGCCGCGCTGGTCGCCACCGGCCTGGTGGAGGAGGACCGCCGCGCCCGCGCCGGGCGCACCCTCTTCCTGCCCGGCCCCTGGGCCACCGCCAAGAAGCCGCTGCTGCCGATGGAGTCCTGGAAGGCGCCCCTGCTCGGCGCCGAGCTGAGTCACGACGGCACCGAGGTGAGGGACTTCGAGCTGTTCCCCGGCACCCTGCCCGAGCTGTTCTCCCGGGCCTGGGAGCTGGTCAGGGAGGGCCGGGGTCCCGCGGCCTGACCTGGGCGCCGTCGGTGGCGGGCGGTCCTGGGGAGGCCCGCCACCGACGGCATCGGCAGGGCTCAGCCGATGGCCTCCTTGCGGACGAACCCCGCGAAACGGTCGGCGAACTCGGCGCTGACATAGAGCTTGCCGTCGTTCTGCACGAACAGATGCAGATGGTCGGCCAGCCACTTGGTGAAGACCGGGCCGTTGCGGTGGTCGTCGAAGGCCTTACGGTCCTTCCAGGCGCCGACGAAGATGATCTCGTTCGGCGTGGGCGGGGGCAGGGAGCCCTCCACGACGGAGGTGTGCAGACAGTACATCCAGGTGTCGGGCTCGTGCCGGTGGGTCTGCGCCACCAGGTCCTTGAGCGCGGTGAGCGCCTCCTCGCGCCTGCCGTCGGCGTGCCACCACTTCGTGACGATCGAGATCACTTGAGGGCTCCCTTCATCTCGTTGATCTCCTTGCGCAGCTTCTCCTTGTCGCCGGAGGTACGGACGTAGTGGAAGCGCGGACAGAGCGTCCGGTGCGGCCTGGCGGGGTCCGGGGTGCGCATCAGGGCGACCGCCTTGTTCCTGAGCCGCCACATGGAGTGGACGGCGAGGGGCAGCACGTCCTTCTCGTCCACGCCGGTGTGGGGACCCATCTTGTACGGCACCGGCCGCTTGACGCCGGAGAAGGCGAGATAGAGGTCGTCGACGAGTTCGGTGTAGGCGAGGTCGAACTCCTTCAGGGCGATGCCTTCGAGGCCGCCCGGTGAGGCGCCGTTGGCCTTGACGAACTCGGCGGGGTGGACGGCGTCGTAGTCCACCAGGAGCAGGGCGCCCTTCGGCTCCTCCTTCGCCAGTTGGTCGGGGCGGAAGCGGCGGCCGGTCTGGAGTTCACGGAAGCGGGCGTAGTGCGAGTACATCTCCCAGCCGCTGTTGAGCCGGTCCTTGTCGGTGACCACGACCGCGAGCTTGTCCAGGGTCTCGGGCGGCAGGCCCTCCCCCTGGTCGACGATCTTGTCGATCGCGGCGACGGCGGTGGCGAGGTCCGAGACATGGATGATCTCGCCGGCGCCGCCGTAGTACTCGGTGGCCGGTACCTGATGGCCGCCCGTGAAGTCCTCGTCCCTGCAGTGGACCTTCAGGGCGTCACGGATCGCGCCGTAGAACTCGCCGATGGTCGGGTAGCCGCCCCCGGAGCAGTCGATGTCGCCGAGTTTCGCCGCCCCGTGGAAGGGGTGCTCGATCATGACGAATCCGTCCACGGCCGCCGGGGTCAGCGGCCGCAGTTCCAGCGACCCGATGCCGCTGATCAGTTTGATGTCGTACGGGTACTCCGGGACCGGTGGGACGTCCTTGAAGGTCTTGAAGGTGACCGGGGCGGTGCCGGGCCTCGTCCCGAGCGCGCTCAGGACGTTGGCCGCGAGCACCATGTGGAGCATCTCCTCCATGACCACGCTGCGGATCGTCTGGGCGGCGTCGGAGTTGTGGCCGTCCTCGATGGAGTAGAGCGCGGTGAGATAGACGGGGATCGTGCTCAGCTCCAGGCCCACGGCGAGCTGGAGCGCGGCCGTCAACTCCGCCTTGTCCTTGATCGGTTCGGGCTTCGGTGACTGGTTCACTTGATCAGCTCCCTGGCGATCTCGTCACCCGTGCGCAGGGCCAGCGCGGTCATGGTGAGCGTCGGGTTGGAGGTGCCGAGCGTGGGCATGCTGCCGCAGCCGACGACGAACAGGTTGGGCAGGTCGTGGCTGCGCTGGTAGCTGTCCACGACGGAGGTGCCGGGGTCGTCGCCCATGCGGTGGGTGCCCACGACATGACCCGCGCCGCGCACCCAGTACCGCACACCGTCGTACTCCACCTCGGACGGGTCGGGGCCGTAGTGGGTGTAGTCGCCGGTCCTGTACTCGGGGCGGCGGACCTTCTCCGTCATGCCGAGCCGCGCGAACAGTTGCCGGCTCGCCTCCGCCGCCCAGGGCAGGGACGCCCTGACGTACTCCGACAGGTCGTACTGGATGACGGGCCGGTGGCTGCCCAGGGCGTCCTTGTAACGGTCGTCGATGGTGACGCGGTTGCGTGCCTCGGGGTCCTGCTCCAGCTCCCAGGCGATCCGGAACTGCCGGGGCAGGATCTCGCCGAGCCTTGTGCGCAGATCCCTGCCGTAGAGGCGTGCCCTGCCGTCCTGGCCGCCGCCGACCAGGTCCGCGACGGTGTCGTAGGGGGCGTTCTCGGGGAAGTTCCAGCCCCAGTTGCCGATCTCCACGCGGAAGGCGGTGCGTTCGCTGCGGAAGTCCCCGTCACGGAAGGCGGGGATGCCGGAGGTGGAGCCGGGGCCGCGGAAGGCGCCGACGTTCTCCGGGAGCAGGCCCCAGGTGAGCAGCAGGGGGTGGTCCATGAGGTTCTTGCCGACCTGCGTGCTGGAGTTGGCGGCTTTGGAGGCGAGGAGCAGGGTGGCGTTCTCGATGGCGTTGGCGGCCAGGACGTAGGCGCGGCCGGTCACCCGGTGGTCCGTGGGCGCGCTGCCGTCGTCGTAGTAGGTCCGGTAGTCGACGGCGGTGACCCTGCCCCTGGTCCGGTCCGTGCCGTCGGTGTGGGCGACCTTCATCGCGACGCACTGGCTCCGGATGGTGACGGTGGGCCGCGCGCCCGGGGTCTCGCCGTCGCGGGGCGGCGGGTACTTGACGACCAGTTCGTACAGTGTCTTCAGCGCGTTGTACTTGGCCTGGACGGGGCAGATCGGGATGCAGCTGGAGTTGCCCTCGCAGCGCTGGCCCCGGTCGGCGTTCCCGGCGGCGCCGACGATCCGGTAGTCGGGCCTGGTCGGGGTGGAGTTGCGGGCGACGGGGGTGTTGCTGATCCGGACGGTGAAGTCGTACGCCCTGCCGTCCCGGCCGTGCAGGGTGATCTCGAGGTTTCCGGCGATCTTCTCGAAGTACTTGTCGAGGTAGCTGGAGGGGATCTCCTCCATGGGGAAGCTGTAGACGCCGTCCGGGAACTTGGTGGTGTCGGCGCTCTTGAAGTATGCCGCCGGGTCGTCGCCGATGCCCGGGTAGTGCTGGTTGCGCACCTCCGCGGAGACGCCGAGGACGTCCCACTCGGCACGCTCGTAGTAGGGCTTGAGGTCGGGGTAGCGCAGCTCGAGCGGCCAGTCGACGCCCCGGCCGTACCTCGTCCTCATCTCGAAGTCGTGGGGCAGCATCCGCAGGCAGGTGCCCAGCCAGTGCAGGGTGGTGCCGCCCAGGGACCGGGCGTAGTCGCTGCCGAAGGGCAGGGGTCCCTTCTGGACGAAATAGCCCTGGTCGCTGGTGACGGGGTTGCCGTCGGCGTCGTGCAGCGGCCGGATGTCCAGCACGTCCGGCTGAGGGGCCGAACCGGTGGCCGGATAGGGCGAGTTGGGGACTTTGACGAGCGCCCTCTGGTACGCCTCCACGTAGGTGTCGTACTTGTCGGCGCTCATGGCGGTGGCCCGTCCGGCCTCCAGGATCATGATGCTGGGGAGTCTCGTCGACTTCCCGGCCCTGTCGTTGTCCGCCTTGGTCCTGAGGGCGTGCTCGATGACCGTCCTGGCGACGACGGCGCCGGAGATGCCGCCGCCGACGATGACGAGGTCGTACTCGGGCTCAGGGGTGTCGCTCATGGTGGTTCCTCACCTTCCGGGCAGCAGGGACGGTGGTTCGGCCCAGGAGCCGAAGCCCGGCCCCTTGGCACCCATCGCGTGGGCTCCGGCGGCGAGCCAGACCAGGCCCTCGCGGTAGCCCTGGCCGGAGACGACGTGCTGGACGTCGTCGGCGGTCGCTCCGAAGCGGTCCCGGTAGCTGCCGGGCAGCGGGTACCAACTGCCCAGGTACCAGAGCTTGATCAGGCTGATCACGACCGGTCCGAAGCGGTCGCTCTCGACGACGGTCCGTCTGAACTCGGCGCCGTCGTAAGGCTTCTTCTGCCGGTCGGCGGTCAGCGCGTCCTCCGCGGCCCGGAACAGCTGTCCGGCCTCGCGCTCGCCGATCATCCGCAGCAGCGTGTCGTAGTACCTGTCGGTCATGCCGGTGCCGGCCAGCTCCGTCCGGTCGAACCCGGTGAGTTCGACGGAGAGGTCGGTGAAGATCTGCTCGGGGGTGCGGGGTGAGGGCGGGATGTTGCCCATGGGGTGCTCTCGTTCAGGAGGAGGGGAGGAGGGTGCGGTTGAGCGGGGCGAGGTCCAGGGGGCGGGTCCTGACGTCCGGTTCGAAGGCGGAGTCGACGGACTGCTGGAACGTGAAGAAGGCGGGGTCCGGGTCGGCGGCCTTCTTGATCTCCCTGAGCCGCTCCAGATGGGGGCCGTAGTAGGCCCTGGCCCAGTCCGGCTGGAGGGGGTCGATGTAGTTGACGTACGCGCCGTGGAAGTCGCTCTTGAGCGCCTCGCCGAAGTCGAAGGCCCACTCGACGTTGGCCCTGGTGTCGGCCGGGTCGCCCCAGATGGACTTCAGCTCGAACACGAACAGCTTGTCGCGGTGCGGGTAGGGCCCCTGGTCCACGAGGGAGGGGTTGGCGACCTGGCCGCGGCCGTGGGTCCAGACGACGAAGCTCTCCTTCGACGGCGAGGCGGCCATCGCCTTCTGCACGGCCTTGATCATGTCCGTGGTCCAGCCCGGCTTCTCCTCGATCATCCCCGAGCGGATGTAGGCGTTGCGGTCGCCGACCAGGGTGGAGCGGCCGATGGCCATCTCCAGCGTGGGAAGCGGCACCGAGTACAGCCGTACGTCGAAGGGGTCGAGTCTCAGCATCGGCTGGAGGAGGTCGATGCCCTCGGCGTAGGCGCCGTTGTAGACGGGCGTGATGCGGAAGGAGGGGATCATGCGGGTGGGTTCGGCCGGGTCGGGGTCGTGGCCGACGTAGCCGTACGCGGCGAAGGCGTCGGGCAGCTTCTTGGCCCAGGCGTCGTAGGCGGCGATGACCTCCTCGGCCCGCTCCAGCGGGTAGGAGAGCCCTCCGCCGAGGACGGTGGCGGCGGGTGGCCGGTGCAGTTGCAGGGTGACCTCGACGGCGACGCCGAAGTTGCCTCCGCCGCCGCCCCGGCAGGCCCAGAACAGGTCCCGGTCGAGCTGCGCCCCGGCGTCGGCGGTCAGGGTGTGCAGTTCGCCGTCGGAGGTGACGAGCCTGATCCGCGTGACGTTGTCGCTGCCGAGTCCGTAGGAGCGGGAGACGAAGCTGTAGCCGCCACCCTGGAGGAAGCCGGGCAGTCCCACCGGGAGGCAGCCGCCGCCGACCGGGACGAGGGGACGGGCGCTGCGGTCGACGTAGCCGTAGACGTCGGCCCAGGTGGCGCCCAGCTGGACGGTGAGCTGGTCCTTGTCCCTGTCGAGCGTCATCTGCCGCATCAGCCCGAGGTCCAGGACGACCCCGTCCCGGTTCAGGCAGTACCCGGCCGCGCTGTGCCCGCCGCCGCGTACCGTCATGGGCAGCCCCCGGTCCCGGGCGAAGAGGACGGCCTCGCGTACGTCGGCGTAGGAGTTGGCGCGGACGACCAGGGCGGGGGGTGTGCGGGTGCGGCCGTTGTCGATGGCGACGACCTGGGCGTACTCGGCGCTGCCGGGTTCGCAGACATAACCGCTCAGACGGCGGGCGAGGTCGGCGACGGCGGTCCGCAGATCGCTCGTCATTCCTGCACCCCGGCGAACGACTTGAGGGTGGTGAGGCTCGGGACGAAGAAGTACTCGCCGCCCTTCATGGTCACCCACTCACCGACCGTCTCGGTGAAGGTGTGGCCGACGACCTTGGGCGGGTTCTGCGAGAAGTCCAGGTCGTTGCGGGAGCCGTACTGCTTCGGCCACTCGGCCGGGACCTCGGCGGTCGAGCCGGGCGTACGCCGGCCGATGACGGGGTCGAGGCCGCTGCCGTCCCGCAGGAAGACCGGGTTGTCCGCCCACTGGTTCTGGATGAACTCGAACTGGTCGGCGATGCTGCTCTGCGCGCACAGGAACAGCAGGCCGACCTCGTCCCCCGGGTCCGGTGTCAGGGTCACCTTGCCGTAGCTGATGCCACGGCGGACGATCCGAACGGTCCGCTCCTGGGTGAGGGGCTGGCCGAACTGGCGCCGCTTGTCGCCGCGCGGGTTGGACTTGCGGATGTGGCCCTGGAAGGGGCAGCGCACCCCGTCCGGGTCGGCGTCGTAGTCGAAGTTGTTCGGCAGTGGGCCGAGGCCCTTGACCGGGCGGTCCACGACCGGGGTGCCGTCCTGGAAGCGGCCGACCATGTAGGCGCCGGCGAGGTCGACGTACTCCTGGGGGACGGGGTCCGTCTCCGCGTACTTCGGGCGGGCGTACGCCGTGATCTTCTTGGCGAGGGCCAGCTCGTCCCTGCGGAAGCCGGCCACGTCCTGTTCCAGCTTGCGGTACACGAAGTACGAGCCGTAGCTGTGGTCCACGCCGCCGGGGTCGGGGACCAGGACCTGGTTCAGCGGGGCGCTCGGGTCGTAGCGGTCGATGCCGCCCTGCCGGGTGTGGGCCTCCTCGATGTCGCGGGCGTAGAACAGCGGCTGGCTGACGCCGTCGACGAACCCGAAGTGCTCGCGGACGGGGGCGTTCGGGTCCGGCTTGCCGTCCGCGTCCAGGCGCATGGCGGTGCCGCGCTCCTCGGACAGCTCGGCGCCGAGGGCGGTCAGCTCGGTGCGCAGTTGCCGGGCGAGCCCGTCGAGGCGGTCGGGGAAGTCGTCGGCGACGATCACGAGGGCGTGCAGCGTGCGCCGGAAGCCCTCTTCCCACTGGTCGACGGGCGGGTCGTTGAGCAGGCCGATCCGTGCCTTGGCCCCGGCCCGGAATGAGGGGTCGTCGGGCAGGGACCGCTCGGGAAGCCTGAGCTCGCGGTAGCCCGCGGCCGAGATCAGCAGGCCGTAGAAGGCGCCGGCGGCCGACTTCAGCAGGGCCGAGGCGTCCTGCTGGGACACCCCGCCGTTGCCCCGGATCGTGGCCAGCGCCTCCCGGTGGGCCTTCGCCGTGTCCCACTGCTGGAGCGCGGAGGTGACCCGCTGCTCGGAGACCGTGCCGACCAGCCAGGCGCGGGCCTTGTGCCGCTGCTCCGCGGTGTCGACGGCGAAGGTGATGAACAGGTGCCGGCTGTGGTCACGGCCGTGACTCTTGAGGATGTTGCCCTGGAGGTCACCGAGGGCGTCTCTGAGCGCCTCGGTGGTGTTACGGGTCGGCGGGATCGCCACGTCGGGATCGATCGCCGTCTGTTTCAGGTCGATTGCCATGACGTCTGCTTCACACCAAAAGGGGTGAGGCTAATCGTGGCCAGAGGCGTACCTTCGGCATATGCGATCGGCAACAGTCACGCCGCGACGTGCGGAGATGACCGCGTGAGGCGAAATGCACATGCCATCGGCAATCACCCGACCGGACCCGCCCGCCGTCCGGTAAACCGGCCACCCGGGTGGCGTCCCGCGAACATCCGGGCGAAAGAGGGCCCTTCGCCCCGCACAACTGAACGACCTCATGTCCCACCCGCCGGGTGACCGGCGGGTGGGACATGGAGGTGCGGCCGGTCGCGTCAGCGCGCGGTGCGGATGCGGTGGACGGAGTCCAGGGCCTGCGGGCCGGCGGCGGCCTTGTCGACGACGTACGCCGTGCCGTGGACGAGGACGACATGGTCGCTGTTGGCGCCGGTGGCCGGGTTCGCGAGGACGGTGCCGGTGCGCGGGTCGAGGATCGTGGTGGTGCCCGCGTCCTTGTTGACCGCGTAGACGTTGCCGGTGCAGGCGTCGGTGGCGACCGCGAGGGTGCCCGCGCCCGTCGCGATCTCCCGCAGGACCCGGCCGGCCGCGAGGTCGACGACCGAGACGGAGCCTGCCGCCTGGTTGGCGGTGTAGGCGGTGCGGCCGTCGACGGACAGGCAGACGTCGATCGAGCCCTGTCCGGCCGGGAGCAGCCTCGGCTCGGCAGAGCCCGGGGTCACCTCGATGAGGCGGCCCTTGGCCAGGTCGGCGGCGAGGACACGGCCGTTGTACGGGTTGACGGCGAGGCCGGTGGGCCAGGCGCCCTCGACGGTGACGCGCTGCTTCTCCTGGTGGGTGCGCAGGTCGAAGGCGACGATGCTGCCCTCCTCCAGCGCGCTGCACCAGGCCACGCCGCGCGGCAGGTCGACGGCGACGTCACGGGGGTGCTTGACCCCGGGGACGGTCGCCAGGTGGCGGCCCGTGCTCTGGCTGTACACCGCGAGGGCGTTGTTGAGGGTGGCGGTGACCCACACCGTGTTGTGGACGTCGTCGACGGTGACGCCGTAGACGGCCTCCAGGGCGCCGGTGGCCGGGTCGGTCAGCGGGGGCGTGTAGGCGTCGAGCAGCTCCAGCGTCCGGGGGTCGACCTTGAGCAGACGCGACTGGGTGACCGGCGGGAAGCCCACCGAACTGGTCACCCACAGCACGTCGTTGCGGGCGGAGTGGGCGACCTGGTAGAGGCCCTGGGCGAGCTCTGCGGACTTCACGGTGTAGGACGTCTCCAGCGTGCGGGGGCGCTTCGGGGTGGCGGCCGACGCCGTGCCGGTGGCGGCGAGCACGCCTCCGGTGGCGAGCGCGGCGCCGAGGACGGTGCGACGGCCGATCGGGTCGCGGGTGCCGGACATGGTGTTTCCTTCCGAGTAGGGGGTGACTGGCGGGACTCGTCGGCTGGCGGCCTGGGTCATGCGTCCAGGTCCTTGAGCCGGGTGGCGAGCACGGCCGCGATCTCGTCGATCGGGCCTGGCCGGGTCATCTCCGGGTGCGTGCAGTCCAGTTGGTGTTCGTCGACCGCCCCGCCGATGTACGGCTTCCAGGCGCTCGGCGTCAGCCAGTGCTCGGCGCGCGGCGCCGCGGCGGTGAAGAACAGCACGTCGCCGTCGAAGACATGGTGCCGCTGGGCGCGCATCAGGCGGGCGTTGTTGGTGACGATCCCGACCACGGCGTCCACGACGTGCTCGGGCAGTGCGGCGAGGGCGCTGCCCTCGCGGCGCAGCACGGCGTGGACGCCCTCGCGGGTCAGGTCCGTGCCGCCCTCATAGCCGGCCATGCGCAGCAGGGCGCCCAGCGCGTCGGCCTCGGTGGGACCGGCGAGGTCGCGCCACTGGTCGGACGGGTAGGCGTCCATCAGGGCGAGCAGCTCGACCGCCTGGCCCGCCTGCTGGAGGTGCACGGCGACGGTGTGCGCGACGACCCCGCCGACCGACCAGCCCAGGAGCCGGTAGGGGCCTTCGGGCTGCACCTCGCGCAGCCGGGTGACGTAGTCGGCGGCCATCTCGTCCATGGTCGCGGGCAGCGGTTCGTCGGCGTGCAGGCCGCGGGCCTGGAGTCCGTGCACCGGCTGGTCCGGGCCGAGCGGGGCGAGCAGCCCCGAGTAGCACCAGCTGATGCCGCCGGCCGGGTGCAGGACGAACAGCGGGGTGCGGGTGCCCGTGGCGCGCAGGGGCAGCAGCACGTCCAGGGCGCTGTCCCCCGCGTCGCCGTCGGTGAGGCGGTCGGCGAGCGCGGCCGGGGTGGGTGCGCGGAAGAGGGTGCCGAGCGGGGTGGTGGTGCCGAGGGTGTCGCGGATGCGGGACATCAGCCGGGCGGCGAGCAGCGAGGTGCCGCCGAGGTCGAAGAACCCGTCGTCCACACCGGCCCGTTCGACGCCGAGCACCTCGGCGAACAGCCGGGTGAGGGTCTCCTCGGTGGGGGTGCGCGGTGCGCGTCCCTCGGTGGTGGTCACGGCGGCGGGGGCGGGGAGTGCGGCGCGGTCCAGCTTGCCGTTGGCGCTGAGCGGCAGGTCGTCGAGGGTGACGAACGCCGACGGCACCATGTAGTCGGGCAGCGCCGCGGCGAGACGGGCACGCAGCACGTCGGCGCCGGGAACGGTCCCGGTGGGCTGCTCCGCGGCGCCCGTGCCGGTGACGTAGGCGACGAGGCGCTGGTCGCCGGGGCGGTCCTCGCGCAGCAGGACCACGGCCGCGCCGATGCCGTCCACCGCCGTCAGCCGGGCCTCGATCTCGCCGAGTTCGAGGCGCTGGCCGCGGAGTTTGACCTGGTGGTCGGAGCGGCCCAGGTAGACGGTCTCACCGTCGGCGGTCCAGCGGGCCAGGTCGCCGGTGCGGTACATGCGCGCGCCGGGCGGGCCGAAGGGGTCGTCGACGAACCGTTCGGCGGTGAGGCCGGGCCGGTGCAGATAGCCGTCGGCGAGCTGGGCGCCCGCGAGGTACAGCTCGCCGGTCACGCCGGGCGGGCAGGGCTGGAGGGCCGGGTCGAGGACGTACAGGCGGGTGTTCCAGACCGGCCGGCCGATCGGGACGGTGCCGCTGGCGCCGGGCACGCAGGTGTGGTGGCTGACGTCGACGGCGGCCTCGGTCGGCCCGTACAGGTTGTGCAGCGGGACCGCGGGCAGTGTGCGGTGGAACTGCCGCGCGGTCTCGCGGGGCAGTGCCTCGCCGCTGGCGAAGACATGGCGTAGGCCCGTGCATCCGGCCGCCTCCGGCTCCGCCAGGAACAACTGGAGCATGGACGGCACGAAGTGGCAGACGGTGACGCCCTGTTCGCGGATGACGCGGGCCAGATGGGCGGGGTCCCTGTGTCCTTCCGGGTCGGCGAGGACGAGGGTGGCACCCTCCCGCAGGGCCCAGAAGAACTCCCAGACCGAGACGTCGAACCCGGACGGTGTCTTCTGAAGCACCCGGTCGCCGGCCGACAGCGGATAGGTGTGCTGCATCCAGCGCAGCCGGTTGTCGATCGCCGAGTGCGGTACGACGACGCCCTTGGGCCGGCCCGTCGAGCCGGAGGTGTAGATGACATAGGCGGGATGGCCCGGGGTGAGGGCGCGGGGCGGGTCCACGCGGAGCCGGCCGGTGAGGTCGAGATCGTCGAGCAGGACGTACGGCGTCGTCGTGGGGGGCAGTCGAACGGCGGTGTCCGTGTCGGTGAGGACGCAGACCGGGCCGGCGTCGTCGACCATGTGACGGAGCCGCTCGGCGGGGTAGCCGGGGTCCAGCGGCAGGTAGGCGCCGCCCGTCTTCAGGACGGCGAGCAGGGCCACGATCAGCGGCACCGAGCGGGGCAGCGCGACGGCGACCAGTCCGCCGGGGCCGACTCCGCGGTCGAGCAGGTCGTGGGCCAACCGGTTGGCCCGCTGGTTGAGTTCGGCGTAGGTGAGGGTCAGGTCCCCGTGCACCAGGGCGGGGGCGTCGGGGGTGCGGCGGGCCTGGGCCTCGACGGGACCGATGAGGGTGGTGGGCGGGACGCTGCGGGTGGTGGCGTTGAACTCCTCCAGCACCAGGTGGCGTTCGCTGTCGGTGGCGACGCCCAGGCGCGCCAGGGGCGCGGCGGGGTCGCAGTCGGCGACGCGGGCCAGCAGGGCGAGGAAGCGCTCCTGGTGGGCGGCGACCTCCTCGCGGGTGTAGAGGGCGGGGTTGGCGTCGTGGTCGACGCGCAGGCCCCGGCCGTCGGCACGGTCGTAGACGTTGACCGTCAGGTCGTCGACCGGGCCCGCGGAGAGGTTGTGCGCCACCGCGCGGGCGCCCGCGAAGGTCAGTTCGTAGTCGAACGGCATGATGTTGACGAGCGGCCCGACCAGCGGGCGTCCCTCCCCCAGCAGGCCGAGGTCGCGCCGGATGTCCTCGTAGCGGTAGCGCTGGTGGCGGCGCGCGGCCCGCACCGCGAGCACGACCTGCCGGGTCAGCTCGGCGAGGGTGATGGCGGGCCGGACCTCCAGGCGCAGCGGCAGGACGTTCATCACCATGCCGGGCACACGCAGGGCCACCGAGCCCATGCGGCCCATCAGCGGCAGACCGAGAACGACGTCGGAGCGTGCGGTGACGCGGGAGACGTACAAGGCCTGGGCGGCGAGGATCAACTCGGCCCAGGTGGCGCGCAGTTCACTGGCGAGGGTGCGCAGCCGGGTGGTGACGTCCTCGGCGATGTGGGCGCTCGACCGCAGGAAGGTACGGGAAGGCAGCGCGGCGCGTCCGGCCAGGGCCGGTGCCTCGGGACGGTCGGCGAAGGCCTCGCCCCAGTACGCGCGGTCGGTGGCGTACTGCTCGGAGGCGCGGTAGGCGAGGTCGTCGGCCACCAGGTCGGTCACGGAGCCGAAAGGAGACTCGCCGGGCCGCTCGCCCGTGACCAGCGCCGAGTAGATCTCGGCGGTGCGGCGGACCAGGAGCGAGTAGCCGAAGCCGTCCATGACCAGGTGGTGGACGCGCTGGTACCACAGCCAGCGGTCGTCGCCCACACGCAGCAGGGCGTGCCGGAAGAGGGGGCCGGTGGCGAGGTCGCAGGGCCGGGCGAGGTCGGCGTCCATCCAGGCGCGGGCGTCCGCGTCCGGGTCGGCGGCCTCGCGCAGATCGGCTGTGTGCAGCGGGAATTCGTCGAGGCGGACGGTGAACTGCCGGGGCCCGTGCGGTGTTTCCGCGATCCGAGTGCACAGCGACTCGGCCTCGTCCGCGGTCCGGGCGAGGGCCTGGGCGAACAGGCCGGGATCCACGGTGCCGTGGATCTCCAGGCACTCGGCCGTGTTGAGCGCGGGGCTCTGCGGGTCGAGTGCCTGCGCGAACCACATGCCGGTCTGGGCCGCGGTCAGCGGCAGCCCGGCGTCGGGCAGCCCGCCCGGGGTGGGCTCGGTGCCGGGCCCGGCCGAGGTGGCCGGCCCGGCACCGGAAGTGGGGGACGGCACGACGCCGCCTTCGGGGGACGAGGTCACGGCCGTACTCCCAGCAGCGGGGCCCAGGCCTCGATGGCCGGGCGTTCGGCGAGGGCGACGAAGGTGATCTCGGCGCCGTGGTCGCGGCGCCACCGCTCGACGAGGCTCATCAGGCGGACCGAGTCCAGGCCGTAGTCGGCGAGGTTCTCGTCGTCGGGGATGTCGGCGGGGTCCTCACCGAGGACGTCGGCGACGTCCTCGCGGATGCGCCGCACGGTCAGCGTCATGATCGGTCTCCCTGGAAGACGGAGTCGGCGGTGACGACGCGGGCGCAGGAGCGGGCGGCCCAGTGCAGCGCCTGGAGGTGTTCGCGCGGGCCGAAGTCGGCGGTCGCGTCGGCGACGACGAACGGCTGGATGTCCCGCATCCAGGCGTCGCAGGCCGTCATGTTCACCCCGAGGTGCGCGTAGACCCCGGTGATGATCAGCTGGTCGCGCTCCTCGTCCGCCATCAGCCGGGCCAGGTCGGTGCGGACGAACGCGCTGTACTTCCACTTGGTCAGCAGCCGGTCGCCGTGGAGCGGGGCGACGGCGGGGGCGATGGCGACGGCGTGCGCGTCGGCGGGCAACCCCGGTCCCCAGAAGTCCCGTTGCAGTCCGCGTTCCTCGGGGCTCTGCCCGCCGGGCTGCGCCGAGTACACGACGGGCACGCCGAGCCTGCGGGCCTCGCCGGTCAACCGGGCGACGCCGGACAGGAGTTCGGTGACGGGCAGGGCGTCCGGGGTGAACGCGGACAGGAAGTGGTTCTGGAGGTCGTGGACCAGCAGGACGGCCCGTGCCGGGTCGACCTTCCAGTCGACACGGTTGTCGGGGAGCTCGGCACCGGCCGGCATGGCGTACGCGGGGATGGAGGGAAGGGCCATCGTCTCAGGTCGTCTCGTGGTGGGAGGTGGCGGCGGTGACACGGAGGTCCTTCTTGCTGACCTTGCCGACCCCGGTGTGCGGGAAGGCGTCGACGAACTCGACCAGGTCGGGCACCTTGAACGCGGCGAGTCCCCGCTCCCGGACGAACCTGCGCAGGGCCGGGGCGCGCAGCCCGGCGCCCTCGCGCAGGATCACGTACGCGCAGGTGCGTTCGCCGAGGAAGTCGTCGGGTACCGGGACGACGGACACGTCGTGCACGGCGGGGTGGCCGAGGATGACGTTCTCGACCTCCTCGGCGGCGATCTTCTCGCCGCCCCGGTTGATCTGGTCCTTGGCGCGGCCCTCCACGACGAGGTGGCCGGTGCCGGTCACGCGGACGAGGTCGCCGGTGCGGTAGAAGCCGTCCTCGGTGAAGGCGCGCCGGTTGTGCTCGGGGGCGCGCCAGTAGCCGCGGATGGTGTACGGACCGCGGGTGAGCAGATGCCCGGTCTCGCCGGGTTCGACGTCCCGGTCCTCGTCGTCGACGATCCTGATCTCGTCGTCCGGTGAGATGGGCCGGCCCTGGGTGGTGACGACGGTCTCCTCGTCGTCGTCCAGCCGGGTGTAGTTGACCAGGCCCTCGGCCATGCCGAAGACCTGCTGGAGCGTACAGCCCAGCGCGGGCCGGACCCGGCGGGCCGCGGTCTCGCTGAGCTTGGCACCGCCGACGAGCAGCGACTTCAGGCTCCCGAGGTCGTACGTCGTGGTCCTCGCGGCCTCCGTCCACACCAGGGCGAGCGGCGGAACGACGCCGGTGAGGGTGACGCCCTCGCGCTCGATGAGGGGGAAGGCGGTGTCGGGGTCGGGACTCGGGCACAGGACGACCCGGCCGCCGACCGCCAGGGTGCCGAGTGAACCGGGCGAGCTGAGCGGGAAGTTGTGCGCGGCGGGCAGGACGACGAGGTACACGCCGTTCTCGTCCACCGCGCAGATCTCGGCGGAGGCGCGGACCGAGTAGAGGTAGTCGTCGTGGGTGCGCGGGATCAGTTTCGGTACGCCCGTGCTGCCTCCGGAGAGCTGGAGGAAGGCGAGGTCGTGCGGGGCGGGGCCGTCCTCCTCCAGGGGCAGCGCGGTGTCCACCGGGACCGGCACGTCCGCCAGGGCGGTGTGCTCCCCCGGGTCGCCGACGACGTAGACGTGTCGCAGGGCGGGGGCCTGGGCCCGCACACGGGTGGCCAGTTCGCGGTGGTCGTAGCCCTCGTGCACATCGGCGACGATGTAGGCGACGGCCTCGGTGAAGGTGCAGAAGTAGCTGATCTCCGTGTCCCGGTGGGCGGGGAGGGCGAAGACCGGGAGGGCGCCGATGCGGAAGAGGGCGAAGACGGTCTCGAAGAACTCGGCGACGTTGGGGAGCTGGACGACCACGCGATCGCCCCGGCGTACTCCGTCCGCGCGCAGGCCCGCAGCCAACCGGTCGGCGCGGGCGTCGAGTTCGGCGTAGGTCCAGCGGCGTCCGGTGCCCGCGGGGTCGACGACGGCGATGCGGTCGGGGTGCAGGGCCGCCCGGGTGCGCAGCATCTCGCCGAAGGTCTCGCCCCGCCAGTACCCGCTGGCCCGGTAGCGCTCGGCGAACGGGACCGGCCAGGTCGGGGCGTCCTGGGCTGTCCCGGAGGTCCGGGGGGCGTCGAGGGCTTCGGGGGTCACAGCTCTGCTCCCACCGCGTCCAGGAACGTACGGAACTTGGCCCCGGTCTCGGCGGTCTCGGCGGCCGGGTCCGAGGCGGCGACAACGCCCGCGCCGGCGAACAGGCGCAGGGTGCGCCCGGAGACCTCGGCGCAGCGGATGGTGACGACCCATTCGCCGTCGCCCTCGGCGTCCTCCCAGCCGACGATGCCGGTGTACAACCCCCGCTCGAAGGGCTCCAGTTGGCCGATGGCCCGGCGGGCGGGGGCGGTCGGGGCGCCGCACACGGCGGGGGTGGGGTGCAGGGCGGAGGCGAGTTCGAGCGAGGTGGTCCCGGGGGTGGCGAGGGTGCCGTGCAGGGTGGTGGACAGATGCCACATGGCGGCGGTCCGCACCAGGGTGGGCCGTGCGGGCACATGGAGTTCGGCGCAGAAGGGCGCCAGGGCGGCGCGCATGGCGTCGACCACGACGGAGTGTTCGTGCAGGTCCTTCGGTGACTCCAGCAGCGAGGCCGCGCGCCGCACGTCCTCGGCGAGGTCTTCGCTGCGCGGTGCGGAACCGGCCAGCGGGTTGGCCACGAGGGTGGCGCCGCGCCGGGAGACCAGGAGTTCGGGGCTGGCGCCGAGCAGGGTGGCGCCGGTGGCGGTGGGCATCGCGAAGGTGTAGCCGTGCGGGTCGCGGCGGGCCAGGCGTTGCAGCATCGACGCCGTGCCGGGGTCACGGTCCCCGGTGAGGTCGAGGGCGCGGGCGAGGACGACCTTGGTGAACTCGCCCGCCTCCATCCGCTCCACGGCGGCCGCGACGGCGGCAGCGTACCGCTCGGGCGCGGGCACCGGGCGGACGGTCCAGGCGACCGGATCGGGTTCGGGTGCCGGGAGGGTGATCAGCGGGTCCGAGGCGAGGGCGGGGGCCCGGCGTACCACGGTGGGCACGACGAGTTCGGCGCGGGCCGTGGGGTCGAAGGGGATGGCGCCGATCACCACGGGGTCCGGCCGGCCGGCGGCCCGCGCGGTGCTCAGGGCGACCCGCACTCGCTCTTTCAACGGCCGTGTGTCGTGCGGGACATGGGCGCGGACTCCACGGGCGAGCAGGGTGCGGGTCGGCGACGCGAGAAGCCGGTCCGAGCCCGGCCGGTAGTCGTCGAGGAGGGCTGTCGCCGCACCGACGGCGCCGACGGCGCCGACTGGGGACTCGCCTGCGGCGAGCGTTTCGGGGACCGTGGTCACCTTGGGTTCTCCGGTTTTCTCCGGTACTGCGGGTACCGGGCCGATGGTCGGGCAGTGCGGGTGGCCGAGCGCGTCGGGCGGAAGCGGGCAGGGTGGGGCGATGCGGCGTGCGTGCGGGGTCGGGCGGATCGGGCAAGTTGAGGCGTCGGGCGGATGCGGGCTGTGTGCGGCCGTGCGGCCGTGCGGCGACAGGGTCGAACCGGTGCGGCCGGACATCGACTTGTCGATACGGCGCACGTGACACGAGCACCGGGTGTGCGGCCGCCGGTGGCGCGCATTCCGTGTGCTCGTCCGCCGGGAACGGTAGTCGCGGCCGAAGCGCGGGGGCTCACCGTCTGACACGGTCTGACGTGGGACGGGACGACACCGGGACCGCGGGCCAAGGAATGGCAAAGCGCTCAACCCCAGGGGTCGGCAGCGCGTCGGGCGGGGCGATCAACGCCCGCCACCCGAGTTAGGTCTACCTTACCCAGAACACGTCGTCGCGGGGAGCGCCGCGAGCACTTCTCACAGGAACGGGGCCGCCCCGGCATCACCGTGGTGACGCGGGGCGGCCCCGGGCTCGGTCACAGTCACGTCGGGGCGGCCCCGGGCAGCGTCGCGGTCGTACCGGGGCGGCCCCGGCTGGGTCCTGTGCCGACGGATCAGACGGCGGCGCGTCCAGCCTTGAGCCGGGCCGCCGTCTCGACGACCCGCCGGGCCTGGTGACGGGCCGTCTGGAGCACGTCCTCGCCGGGCGGCCCGTCGGCGGTCACGTGCGAGGTGCCGTAGGGGTTGCCCGTCCGGAACTGCACGGGATCGGTGTAGCCGGGCGGCACGATGATGCCTCCCCAGTGGTAGAAGGTGTTGGCCAGCGCCAGCAGGGTCGACTCCTGGCCGCCATGCGCGGTGTTGGAGGCGGTGAAGGCCGAGTACACCTTGTCCGCGAGCCCGCCCCGGAACCACAGCGGGCCGGTGCTGTCGATGAACGCCCTCAACTGGCCGGCCGGGTTGCCGAAACGGGTGGGCGTGCCGAACAGTACGGCGTCGGCCCAGGTCAGGTCGTCGTGGCCGGCCTCGGCGACCAGGGCCGTCTCCTCCACATGCCGGGCCCACTCGGGCCGTGCGCCGATCGCCTCGGCGGGCGCGGTCTCGGCGACCTTGCGCAGCCGCACCTCGGCCCCGGCCTTCTCGGCGCCCTCCGCGGCGGCCTCCGCGAGGCTGTGTACGGTGCCGGTGGAACTGTAGTAGATGATCGCGAGGTTCACGCTCATGATCGCGTTCCCTTCCTGTACGGGTTCGCCCCCTACGACGAACCGGCCCGGCCGGATGTGAGGACGGGCCCTCGGCCTCACATTCCGGCCGTGCGCTTCGTCGAAGGAGTGGACCAGCAACACCCGAGGAAGCCGGTGACACCATGACGAACCCCGCG
Source organism: Streptomyces sp. NPDC048600 (assembly GCF_055587025.1). Taxonomy (NCBI): domain Bacteria; kingdom Bacillati; phylum Actinomycetota; class Actinomycetes; order Kitasatosporales; family Streptomycetaceae; genus Streptomyces; species Streptomyces sp. NPDC048600. The sequence continues at coordinate 29,522 of NZ_JBVJGZ010000049.1, forward strand.
GAGCCGGAGCGGACGGGACCCGGGCAGGAACAGGCCTCGGCCGAGCCGGGCTCGGACGCCGGCATGGGCGAGCGGCGCGCCCTCACCAATCTCGCGTACCGGCTGCTGGGCTCACTGGCCGACGCCGAGGACGCGGTACAGGAGACGTACGCCCGCTGGTACGCCCTGTCACCGGAGCGGCGCGCGGCCGTCGAATCCCCCGGCGCCTGGCTGCGGACGGTCGCGGGCCGGATCTGTCTGGACGTGCTCGGGTCGGCGAGGGCCCGGCGCGAGCGCTATGTGGGCCAGTGGATTCCGGAGCCGCTGCCCGACCCCACGGAATGGGTCGGCGGCCGACGTGGGCCCGCCAGTGTCGACCCTGCCGACCGCATCACGCTCGACGAGTCGGTCAGCATGGCCTTCCTCGTCGTCCTGGAGGCGATGACACCGGCCGAGCGGGTCGCCTTCATCCTGCACGACGTGTTCCGCTACCCCTTCGCCGAGGTGGCCGAGATCGTCGGCCGCACCCCGGCGGCCTGCCGCCAGCTGGCCTCGTCGGCACGCCGCCGCGTTCCGGCCCCGGAGCCCGAGGCGGCCTCGGCGGCCCGGCGCGCCGATGTCGTCCGGGCGTTCAAGGTCGCCTGGCAGGCCAAGGACATCGGCGCCCTCATCGGCCTGCTGGCACCCGATGTCACGGCGACCGGTGACGGAGGCGGAGTCACCGCCGCCGCGCCGGAACCCGTCGCGGGCGCCGAGCGGGTCGCGCGCTTCTTCGCCGAACGGACCGCCTCGGCTCCCGGCATGCGGCTGGTGGAACGCTCGGTGAACGGTCAGCCGGGGCTGGTGGCCCTGGTGGACGGCGTCACCGTCTCTGTGATGGCCTTCGACGTCATGGACGGACGGATCCACCACATCTGGGCGGTTCTCAACCCGGACAAACTCCGCCCCTGGACGGCAAGTTGACGGCGGCAGTCAGAGGCTGACACGCCCGAGCGGCCTCCGCCCCGGGCCGGGGCAGAGGCCGCTCGGGCTCAACCCGGCTCAGACCCGGAACGCCCCCAGCGTCACCTCGGGGTCGCAGACGGAGAAGACCGCCGCGGAGCCCGCGCCGTCGACGGCCTTCACCTCACGGCCGACGTCGTCGGGCAGCGCGATCTCCACCTTCGACGCCTGGACCGCGCACACCTCGCGGGCCGAGGCGCTGCCCTCGAAGTTCAGGTCGGTGTAACGGACTTCGGCCGTCGCGGTGGCTCCGGGGGCGACGGTGACCGATTCGGTGCCCGCGGCGGAGCTGTCGGTCTCCACCGGCGCGCTCTTGTCCTGGTCGTCGCGGGCGGTGAGGGTCACGGCACCGACGACGGCACAGGGCTGGGTCGAGGTGTTGGTGAGCTTCACCGTGGCGGTCGTGGGCTCGGAGGCGGTGGCGTGGGCGGCCGCCACGACGAAGGTGAGTGTGGTGGTGGCGGTGGTGCACGCGGACACCGGAGTGCCGGACACCCCGCCGGCGCCGCTGCTCGAGCCGCTGCCCTGAGCGGAGTCGTCGTCCGAGCCCGAGTGCGCTCCGCCGTGCGAGCGCTTCTTGCCCGAACTGCTGCCGTGGCTCTTGCCCTTGCCGTCCTGACAGCCCGTCAAGGCAAGTGTGGCGACGAGTGTGGCGGACGCGGCCGCGATGACGGTGTGACGGACTCGCATGATCTCCCCCGATGACTGGCGTGCGATGACAGGGCTTATCACGCAGTTCACCGGCCGCCGGTTCGGCACGTCCGAGTGAGGGACACCACAGGACGGGCCTACAGGGCGGGTCCTCAGGGCAGGTCCTCAGGGCAGGTCCTCAGGGCGGGTCCACAGGGCGGGCCCGTAAAGCGAGTCATGGTGCAGGAGTTTCCGCGCCGCCCCGGTGGGGGCGGCGCGGTCAAGCGGAACGTCTCGGCACGGCCGCGCGCCATGCGACTTCGGCCAAGAGCGGAGCGTGGAGGGTGAGTTCCGCGCCAGGTCGGCTCCACCATGGCTCAAGTCGCGTAGTCTCGCAGTGTGGGGTATTCATCTGAACCGATTTCAGAGCCTACGTACGCATGGCGTGAGCTGCTCCAGCGATGGAGCGACGACTGGCTCGACCCGGTCCTGCACGAGGACGAGCGGGTGGAGCCCTTCCCGGCCGAGGTCCGGGCCGCGCGATGGCTGGGCCGCGCCGGCGCCGACGACGGGAAGATCACGCGGCTGGAGGGACGGCTCGGCCGCAGACTGCCGCCGAGCTACCGGGAGTTCCTCCAGACGACGGACGGGTGGCTCAACACGACCACCGAGATCGACCGGCTGCTGCCGGCCGGCGAGGTCGGCTGGACCAGGGATCTCGCACCCGGCATGGCAACCTGGACCACGGACACCACCCTCAAGATCAGTCACACGCCGGACGCGACGGCGACCTATCTGCTCAACCCCGAGGTGGTCACCGCCGAGGGCGAGTGGGAGGCGTGGTACGTCGCCCACTGGATCGACGTGGTGATCCGCTACCGGTCCTTCTGGGATCTCATGAACTGCGAGTACGACTCCTTCCGCCTGGCCGAGTAGGCACCGAGCGGCCCCCGCCCGGGCCGCACCCCCGGGCGCGCGCCCACGCGCAGCGCGCGCAGGGCGACACACACAAGCACAAGCACTTCCGACAGCGGCCCGGACCCACGACCGGGCCGCTGTCACGCGTACGGCCTGCTGTCACGCGTCCGGCCCGCTGTCATGCGTACGGCCAGCCACATCACGCCCCGAATCCCCCGCGCACTCCCCACCCCGAAAGCCTCCCCGTGAGACCCCCACCCCCCGGGAGCTTCCTCACGCCGAAAAATACCCCCGGGGGTACTCGTGCTACGGTCGAGATACCCCCGGGGGTACATTTCGCTGGAAGGGAGTACCACGTGTTCTTCGTCGACACGATCGACCTGGCCGGGCTCGGCAACCGCAGCTACCTGGCGGGCGGCGAGCGGACGGCCGTGGCCGTCGACCCGCCTCGTGACATCGACCAGGTGATCGCGGCGGCGGCCCGGCGCGGCGTGCGGATCTCGCACGTCGTCGAGACGCACGTCCACAACGACTACGTCACCGGCGGGCTCGAACTGGCCCGGCTGACCGGCGCCGCCTATCTGGTCCCGGCGGGAGCCCGGGTCGCCTACGACCGCGTGCCCGTGCACGACGGCGACCGCTTCGGCATCGACGCCCCGGCCGCCCTGACCCTGCGCGCACTCGCCACGCCCGGTCACACTCCGCACCACACCTCCTACGCCCTGGAGGAGAACGGCACGGCGGTGGCCGTGTTCACCGGCGGCTCGCTGCTGATCGGCACCGTGGGGCGGCCCGACCTGGTCGAACCACGGCTGACCGAGCAGCTCGCGCGCGCCCAGCACGCCTCCGCGCACCGGCTGGCCGCCGAGCTGCCGGACGACACGGCGGTGCTGCCCACGCACGGCTTCGGCAGCTTCTGCTCCTCCGCCCAGGCGACGGGCTCGGCCAGCACGATCGGCGCCGAGAAGGCCGCCAACGAGGCGCTCACCCGTGACGTGGACACCTTCGTCGCCGGGCTGCTCGCCGGGCTGGACGACGTACCCGCGTACTACACGCACATGGGCCCGGCCAATGCCGAGGGGCCCGCGCCCGTCGACCTGACGCCGCCCGCCCTGGCGGACGCGGACGAGATCGCCGCCCGGCTCGCCGCCGGCGAGTGGGTGGTCGACCTGCGCAACCGGGTCGCCTTCGCCGAGGGACATGTGGCGGGCTCGTTCAACTTCGAGGCCGAGGGGCAGCTCGCCACGTATCTGGCCTGGCTCGTCCCGTGGGGCAAGCCGGTGACCCTGCTCGCCGAGTCCGCCGAGCAGCTCGCCGCCGCGCAGCGCGAGCTCGTCCGGGTCGGCATCGACCGCCCCGCCGCGGCCGCGACCGGGGAGCCCGAGGAGTGGGTGCGGGAGGGCGAGGCCCTGACCTCGTTCCCCCGGGGCACCTTCGCCGACCTCGCGGCGCGGGCCGGGCAGGGCGTGGTGGTTCTGGACGTCCGCCGCGACTCGGAGCGGGCCTCGGGCCATGTGCGGGGCTCGGTCCACATCCCCGTCCACACACTGCCCAGGCGCCTGCACGAGGTCCCCGACGGACAGGTCTGGGTGCACTGCGCGGGCGGTATGCGGGCCGCCGTGGCCGCCTCCCTGCTGGACGCGGCCGGCCGTGACGTGGTCGCCGTCGACGACTCCTTCGCCTCGGCGGAGGAGGCCGGGCTGACGGTGCGCCCCGCCCAGGTGTCCGCCCCGGCCTCCCCTCAGGTCTCCGCCCCGGCCTTCGCCGAGGTCCCCACCAGGGTCTCCGCGCGGGAGGCCGCGACCCGCACCGCGCGTTCCGTGCTGCTGGACGTGCGCGAGGCCGACGAATGGGCCGCCGGGCACGCCCCGGGAGCCGTCCACCTGCCCCTCGCCGAGCTCGTCGGCACGACCGCGCCGCCGGCCGAGGTCCGGTCCCGGCCCGTCGTCGTGATCTGCCGCTCCGGCAACCGCTCACGACAGGCCGCCGAGCATCTGCGCGCCCACGGGGTCGAGGCCGTCGACGTCGTCGGCGGCATGCGCGACTGGGCCGAGGCCGGGCTCCCCGTCGTCGACGCGCGGGGCGGGAACGGGTCCGTCGCGTGAGCCTGGCGATACTCGCCCTGGGCGCCGGGGCCGTCATCGGTCTGGCGCTCGGGGCACTCGGGGGCGGCGGCAGTGTGCTCGCCGTGCCCGCCCTGATCTATCTGCTCGGCTTCACACCGGTCGCGGCCACCACGGCCAGCCTGGTCATCGTCGCCGTCACCTCGGCCGTCGCCCTGACCGCGCACGCGCGTGACGGCCAGGTGCGCTGGCGTACGGGGCTGCTGTTCGCGGCGGCCGGGATCGGCCCGGCCGTGCTGGGGGGCGCGCTCGCCGCGCGTCTGCCGGACGCCGTGCTGACCGTGGGCTTCGCCGTGGTCGCGGCCGCGGCCGCGATACGGATGCTGAGGTCCGGGTCCGCCGCGCGCGAGCCCGTCGAGCCCCGGCCGGGGCGGGCGGCGGCGGCCGGGGCGGGGCTGGGCGCGGTGACGGGTGTGCTCGGCGTGGGCGGCGGTTTCCTCGCCGTCCCGGCGCTGGTCGGGGTGCTCGGGCTGCGGATGCGGGCGGCCGTGGGCACCAGCCTGGTCGTGATCACCGTCAACGCGCTGGCCGCCCTGAGTATGCGCGCGGGCACGGCCGACGGCCTGAACTGGGCCGTGATAGCTCCATTCGCCGGAGCGGCCGTGCTGGGCGCCTGGGACGGCCGCCGTCTGTCGGCGAAACTGTCCGGGCCGGCGCTTCAGCGCATCTTCGCCTTCGCCCTGCTGGCGGTGGCCTGCCTCATGCTGCTGGACACGGTGGTGTGAGGGCCGCCCGCACCACGGCGAGGGCGGCCACCCGGCCCCGCCGGCGGGCCGACGGCGGACGACCGCTCAGGCCAGCGACAGGAAGAGCTTCTCCAGCCGGGCGCGCATCGCCTCGCTGTCGTCGCCGCTCTTCCGGCCGGACTCGATGTCGGCCACGCACTGCTGAAGGCCGGTGGCGATGATGGCGAACCCGGCCCGGTCCAGCGCCCTGGACGCGGCGGCCAGCTGCGTGACCACGTCCTCGCAGTCGCGCCCCTCCTCGATCATCCGGATCACTCCGGAGATCTGACCCTGCGCCCGCCGCAGCCGGTTCAGCACGGCCCGCAGGGCGTCGCCCTCAAGCTCCAGTTCCACGATCACTCCTCCGCGAATACCCCTAGGGGTACTGTACGTCCCGGTTCGGGACTGCGGCGAACAGTAAGGATCACATCTGCCATGACGACCCCCTTCACCACCCTCGGCACCGACGAGGCCCGCTCCCGGCTCAGCGCCCTGACCGTGATCGACGTCCGTACGCCCGGCGAGTACGCCTCCGGCCATCTGCCCGGCGCCCTGAACATCCCGCTGGACCGGGTCCGGCGGGCGCTGCCCGAGCTGCGGCACGCGGCCGGCCGGGGCGACATCCTCGTGGTGTGCGCGTCCGGGGCCCGGTCCGAGAGCGCCTGCCGGCTGCTCGCCGAGCAGGGCATCGCGACGGCCACCCTCACCGGCGGCACCAGCGCCTGGGCCGCCGACGGCCACGACCTGGACCGGCCTGTGGCCTGCGACACCCGCTCCGGCTGGAGCATGGAGCGCCAGGTCCGTCTCACCGCGGGCTCCCTGGTGCTGCTGGGCCTGCTGCTCGGGCTGCTGGTGCACCCGGCCTTCCAGCTGCTGTCGGCCGGCATCGCGGGCGGCCTGGTCTTCTCGGCTCTCACCGACACCTGCGGCATGGCCGCCCTGCTCGGCAAACTCCCCCACAACCGCCCCCGAGCAGCCGACCTGGCAGCAACCCTCACCACCCTACGAACCCGCTGACCTCACAACCCGCGCCCCAAAAGGGGGCGCGGGGAACTGCGCAACGAAAAGGGGCGCGGGGAACTGCGCAACCCAGCACAGCACCCCCAGAACGCCCCCGACGCCGCCCCACCGCACCGCCCAGAAGGGGCGCGGGGAACAGCGCGACCAGCCACATCGGACGCAAGCCCCGAAAGAAGCCCGCACCCCGACGGCGAACCCGTCACGCACCACCCGGACGGCGAACCCGTCACACACCACCCCGCCCGGCAGCCCTACCGCGCCACCCGCCCCCGCAAAGCCGCCCGCCACGCCGGCACAGGCGCATCACGCACCACCTCGGCCCGCCGCCCACCCCGCGCGAAGAACCCGGCCAACGGCAGGATCGCCGCGCCCACGGTCACGGCCTCCGGCCCCAACGTGCCGAGACCTACGACCGTACGGGCGGCGGGATGCCGCAGCGCGTACGCCGTGGCGTGGGCCTTGACCTCCTCCAGGAAGCGGCTGCCGAGCTGGAGGCCCGCCCAGCCGCCGACGAGGATGCGCTCGGGCTGGAAGAGGTTGATCAGGTCGGCGAACCCCGCGCCGAGGTACTCGGCGGTCTCCGCCAGCACGGCCCGGGCGACCTCGTCGTGGGCTTCCCCGGCACCGGGCGGCGGGTAGGCGGCCGCGAGCATCGCGGTCAGCGCGGTCTCCTCGTCGGCGCCCTCGGGCGGGGTGCCCCCGGCCTCCCGCCAGCGGTCGAGGAGCGCCTCGGCGCCCGCGTACGCCTCCAGGCAGCCATGGGTGCCGCAGCGGCAGCGCCGCCCGCGGACCCGGACGGTGAGATGGCCCCACTCGACGGACTGCCCGGACCCCATGTGCTCGGAGATCACGCTGGCGCCGACGCCGGACCCGAACAGGACGAAGACGGCGTTGTCGGCCCCGCGCCCGGCGCCGAACCACATCTCGGCCTGGCCGAGCGTCTTGGCACCGTTGTCGATGCAGTACGGCACGCTCGGCGGCAGGCTGTCGCTCTCGCGCAGCAGACGCTCCAGCGGGACCGCGTCCCAGCCGATGGTCTGGCCGTGCACCACGGCGCCGTCCCGGCCGCCGCGGGCGACGATGCCGGGCACCCCGATCCCGACGCCCAGCAGCCGCTCGGCGGACACCCCGGCCCGGTCGAGGACCTCGGCGATGCCGTCCTGGATGTGCCGGACGACGAGGGCGACCTCGTAGCGGGCGTGCCGGTCGGTCTCGCTGGTGGACAGCGGGCGCTCGGCGCGGGCGAGCTCGTTGAAGGCCAGGTCGAACAGCTCGATCCGGATCCGGGTCTCGCCGACGTCCACGCCGATCATGCTGCCGCTGGCCGGGCTGACCCGCAGCAGGGTGCGCGGCCGTCCTCCGACGGAGTCGACGCTCCCGGCCTCCTCGACGAGCCCCTCGGCGACGAGCTCCGCGACCACGTTGCTCACCGAGCCGGAGCTGAGTCCGATGGCGGGACCGAGGGCGAGCCGGCTGAGGGGGCCGTCGAAATACAACCGTTGCAGAACGGCGGTACGGTTCTCGCGTCGCAGGTCACGGACCGTGCGACCACTTCTCGCAGACACTTTGCTCCTGTCTCCGCAGTGGCCGTGCGCAAGCTCCCCGTGGCGGAGGCCTTGACGCACACTTCTCGTGGATATTAACTCACGGCGTAAATTAAGCCGTTACGGAGAGCCGAGCGGGGCCTCGCCGTTCCGGTCAGCCACGTCTTCCCGAAAGGGTCTTCGAGGAGCCATGCGCAGAATCAGAGCCGCGGCCGCAGGTGCCGTCACGATGTCTCTCGCTCTCGTCACCGCGGCCTGTGGGGGCGGTTCGTCCTCGGGCGGCGGGTCGGACGATCCCAAGACCCTGACCTACTGGGCGTCCAACCA
>NZ_JBVJGZ010000050.1:0-37297 GCF_055587025.1 Streptomyces sp. NPDC048600
ATCCCACTCCGCGTTCGTCAGATCACCACGTCCCATACAGCCAGCCTGCCCCCAACACCCCACTCAGGTAGAGAGATCCGAGAAACAGCGCCTAGTGGCGTGGTGGACTTCGACAACGTGCCGTTCTCGGCGTCCCCTGGCAGCAGGGGGTACTTCGGCGGCGCGACGTTCTCCGGCGGCGCGGTGGACTTCCGCGGCGCGAGCGGTGCAGCTCCTGCGACGGTCACCCTGCCCCAGCCCTGGCTTCCCCCCAGTCCGTAGCCATTTGAGCCGACCCCGCGATACGACCGCGCGCGGCCTGCCGAGCGCAGGACAGCAGAGAGCAGCTTTGATCCCCCGGCGGCACGCACCCGCCCGCCCCGCCCGCCCTTCCCTTCCTTTCTCTGACCTGGCGAGCGCAGGGGGTGCAGAGGGAGATGTCAGGGCAGCAGACCGCCTGACCTGCGCGGACGCGGGAGGCCGCTGGAGGGGTGCGCAACCTCTAGCGCAACTTCTTGGCGCAACCTCTAGCGCAACATCCGGGCACGGCATGCCCAGGGCGCGAGGCCCCGCCGAGCGCGGCACAGGCAAACGCCGGCCCCGATCCAGCGCTCCCCACGTCCCGCCCGCCCTTCCCACCCTTCTTCATACAGGAGTGAGGCGGTCGTGGGGTGCTCTGAGGGGGATGTCAGCCCCCGACCACACCCGAACCCCCGTGGTCACCTGCAGCGATGCGGAAGCAGCCCGGAGACTCGATCAGGAGCCGTTTCAGGAGCTGTGTCAGGAGATACCACCGCCGGGCCGGCACTTCGGGAGTCCCGGAAGTCGGCGGCCCGTCGGCCGGACCGGCTGCCCCGCAGGAAGCCGGCGAGCATCGCGACCAGGAGCAGCCGGGCGAGCGGCGGCGCTGGTGGTCCCGCCGCGGCTGACCGCACGTCACCGGCCAGCAGATCTACATGAGTGTGGGCTGCACCCCCGTCAGGGTGCCGCCCACAGTCGCGTTCAGTCCTCGGTCAGCGGGTAGGGCCCAGCAGCGCGGCCGCCGCAGATATGAACGCGTCACCGTAACGATCGAGGCCCAAAAGTGCGGGCGGCACCTCGTGTCCGGGGCGCCGCTCAAAGTCTGTACAGCGGTGTCGGTTCAACGGCCGGCGCGCGGCAGGTACCCGGCCGACGGGGTCGTACCCGCCCGCCAGCAGCTCCCCGCCTCCTGGCGCAGCTCCCCGGCCGTGGTCTGCTTGACGCCCAGCGCGCCCGATGCCGGACAGCACGACGACGTCGACAGCTTTCCTGGACCGGTACGGGCCGCGGTCTTGGCGGTCTGCCAGAGACCGAGCAGACCGCCAAGATCCTTGACAGAATCCAGATCAGTTCCGACGGATGACGTAGATCACGCCACGGTCCGAGTATGTGATGTACGAGAGGAAGGCGGATGCAAGGACGACCAGCCCGCACATCACTGACCACTGGGTAGAACCCATGATGAGCGCGGTGACCAGTCCGATCAGACCGGCTGTCAGGAACAGAGGGGCCAGCGCGCACAGCACGCCGAAGATGAGGACGGCCAGGACGATGTCGAGCCACACGATGCCGGTCAACGGAATACTCCTTGAGGCGTGAGTCAGTAGACCCAGGTCTTGATGGGCAGCTCGTTGATGGCCGCCCGGTGGTTGGAGTGAGGTCAGGGTCGGGGCCCTTGTCTGCCGTGGGGTCGGCGGACGGTCAAGAACTCTGGGGGCTGACGAAGCCTTGGATCTTCTTGCGCAGCTGGTCGTCGATGAGGCGGTAGGAGATGTTCCCCGGGCCGGCGTTGCCGCTGATGATGTACGTGTTGTCTGAGGAGTCGGTCTGGTAGACGATCGCGACGTGGTCAGCGAGGCCGTTGCCGTTGCCGTCCTGGAAGACCGCCGCGTCCCCGGGCTGAGGTGTGTAGCCGCTGTTCGTGCCGTGCCAGGTGCGGTGCTCGATGCCGTAGTTCTTGAAGGACTCGGCTTCGCGAGTGAGATCGTCCAGGAAGCGGATCGGGGTGTCGGCTTCCCGCCATGCGTAGTGGACGAAGTCGGCGCACCAGTTTCCGCGCCCCCATGAGGAGTGGCCTACCAGTCGGCAGCGGGCATTGGAGCCGTGGATCTTTCCGCTGTAGAAGTTGCAGCCCAGCCCGGCGGCGTGGTCGTTCCCTTTGTAGGTCTCCTTGTCGTACTCGCGCATGGCGATCTCCGCGGCCTGCTGGCCTGCCTTGCTTGTGGCGGGGCGGTCGTCCTGCACTGGTCCGTCGCTCTCGCCCTGGACGGCGGACTGGTTTGCGCAGGCGGGCAGCTCGGTGCCGTCGTCGGCCTTGGCTTCCTCGTCGCCCCACTTCTCCAGGTAGTAAGCGGATACCCAGCCCTGAGTAGCCCCTTCGTCCAGGTCGGCTAGCAGCCAGATGGAGTTGCGGGCGCCCTGGGCGTCGGTGACGAGGCCGCCCTTGACCGCGCACCAGACGTAGTTGCGGCCGGCCTTGAGGGTGCCGACGCGCTGCGAGTCGCGGCTGGGGGCGCTGCGGCCGGGACCGTCCTCGAAGGTGGTGACCCAGAACTTGGCCGGCTCCGTCGGGCTGGGTTCCTGAGGCTCCGGGGCGCCGTCCTCGACGATGTTGTTGTAGCGGTAGGCGATGTACCCCTGGTAGTCGTAGGCGCCGTCCCACTCGTACTCCTGGTGCTTCACGGGAGTCGCACCGAAGTCGTAGGCGATGTAGCGGGTGTGTTCGGTGTTCGTCCACCGTTCGAAGAGCCGCACGTGGGTGTCCCACTTGACGAGAGCGTCACCGGCCGCGAGTTCGTCCTTGCCGATCCTGTGCGAGATCTTCGGGTCGACCAGTGCGTTGGCGGGGTCGGAGGACACCACCCGGCTGCGGTCCAGGTGCCAGGCCATCGAGACATAGCCGCTGCAGTCGGTGCGGTACAGCTTGCCGTCTACATCCGGGTACGTGGCGCCCTGGTTGTACTGGATGCCGCGGTTCATCCAGGACTCCGCGCGGCTCAGTACCTCGGAGCGGGTGATGGGCTGCCCGGTGGAGGCGGCCGCGGCCGTCCTCGGGATCAGGCCGACCGCGGCGACCGACGCGGCCAGGAGAACCAGGAGCACGGCGGCGATCACGGCGGCCGGGCGCCGCCAGCGCGGGCCGGGGAGGGGAAAGTGGAAGGACAGCATTGCATTCCCTTTCGATGAGTCGGATTGGCGTCCGGTGAGGCCAAGCCGACCAGTCGGGACACGCAGCGCTCTAGACGGGAACTGTCTGTAGCGGCCGGGAACTGTCTTTGTCTCCTGCACCGGAGCTGTCTGCCGCCTCTTCGGCGAGGTCACAGCCCTGCGGAGCGGGGCACGGCCAACGGCCAACTCTCACTAAGCTTCCTGCCGTTGAAGGAGAGCAAGGAGAGTCTGTGGGGACGAAGCGCACATCGTCTGCGGCGTGGCAGCGGGCGGACGAGCTGGCCAGGACGCTGGGTGCCGACTTATCGCGCCAGCAGAGGCAGGCCAATCTCAAGGGCCGTAGGAAGGGCAGCCGCCGCCATCCCGCCTCGCTGCGGACTCTGGGGTCGGTCGTCAAGTGCGACAAGACGGTGATCGAGAAGATCCTCAAGGGCCTTCCACCGGGAATCCTGGACGAGCAGCTGGTCGTCGGCATAGCCCGGCACTGCCAGGAAGCGTGCGGCGACACCCCCGACGACACGTACTGGGCACAGCGGGTGAAGGCACTCAAGCGCGCCGTGGACTGGGCCAAGGCCGGTCACGAGATGCCGGAGGACAACGACAGGCTTCCCGTCGCACGGCAGCGTTTCCACGCAGTCTTTTCCGCTCCGGCCGGTGCGATGGCGCTCGCTCCCGTGCCCAAGCGGTTCCGGAACTGGATACCGGACGATGACGACGAACTCGAAGCCCAGGTCATCGAGGACAGCGACTGGCAGCAGTCCCCCGAACCCGATCCCGGCCGCCGGGACACGGACCCCACGCCCTCCCCGCCGGAACCGACCCGGACAGGTCACATCCCGCCCCCCGGGGCTCGACGCCGACGGGCAACTCGAGGATCTCTGCTGACCGCGACCAGCCGCGTCATGGCCGTCGTGGCGGGTGCAGCCGTCTTCATCGCCGTCCCCGTCCTCCTCTCCCGCAGCAACACCCCCGACACGAACGTCAGGAACGGATCCGAGACCGGCGGACACCCGGACAACGGCCGACTCCCCACGTCCAGCCCGTCGATGCTCCCCGCCACGCCGGCCCCTATCATGTCGAACGCCAGTTCAAATCCTTCTCCCGTCTCCCCCGCTCCCGGGACAACCCCACGTCCCGCAGCACCACGAGGGACTCCCGACACCGCGTCATTGACGCCCCGCTCCGACTCGACGACCGCTCAAGAAGCTCCGCAGGCCGTCGAGCTTGAGGCGTTCGGGCCCGCCACCTGGCTGGTATCAGCACAGTCCGGCAAATGCGCCGACACCGGCCTCGCCGGCGAGGGCGCCAACCTCTACCAGTGGTCTTGCGCAGAGGGCGCCTACAACCAGCAGTGGAAGCTGCGAGAACTCGACCGGGACGTCTACCAGTTCCAGAACCAGTACTCCGACCAGTGCCTCACGATGCGCGGCGGCACTGCGCAGCTCAACGCCGTCCAGGAGCCGTGCTCGGCAGACTCCCCCGAGCAGCAGTGGCACTTCACGGTCAACGCCGCGCAGAACGGCTGGACCTACGGCTACCTGCGCAACGAGCGGTGGGGCAAATGCCTGGACGTCAGCGAGGCCTCGATGGAAAACGGCGCCGACATCGGCCCCTGGGACTGCACCGAGCACAAGAAGAACCAGATGTTCCGCGTCACGCCCGACGCCCTGTGACTGCACACGAAACTCAAACGCGGTCCCCGATGCCACGATCACGGCCGCCCCGCCGACGCCCGAGGCAGTAACGCTGATCCCCCGACGGCACACACCCGCCTCTTCTCCCGCCCTTCCTCTTCCAGGCGGGGGCGGTCGTGGGTGCTCTGAGAGGGATGCCAGCCCCAGAACCCCCAAATCCCTTCGGCTCCCGAGGTCCAGGAGCCGGGCGCGGGCAAGCTCTGTCCAGTGGGCAAGCGGCCGTTCGAGAAGGGTCGGCCCAGCCCGACCACGGACGGCCGGGGCCCCGGCCGTGACCCGACCACGGCCTCACCACGCCCTCACCGTGGCAGGTCAGCGCGTTGGACACGCTGCGGCCGTAGTACCGGTCAGGTGTGCGACGCGGTCCGGGCGGGGGAGGATACGGGGCCATGAGCACCAGTCGTCCCCTGCTGACCCAGCGCGAAGCCGCCGCCGCATGCGGCGTGAGCCGCACGACCATCCGACGCCGCCGCGAAGCCCGGACTGCTCGCCGTGCGACGACAAGGTCCCCGACAGCCACTGAGCCGCCGCTACAGTCGCCCCCACCCTCACAGCTCCGTCAGGGCGGAGGCTGCCGCATCCCGACGACCTGAGGAACCTCTGTGCCCGTGCCGCACGACATCGCCGCCGAGACCGAACTGTGGGACGCCTTCGCCGAGTCCGCGTTCAAGGCCGACGCCGAGCCGTCCTTCTGCTGGACCCAGTACGCCGGCCATGGGCCGGGCCCCGAGCTCCTCGCCAACCCGCAGTCCGTGCTGGAAATCGGCTGCGGCACAGGCCGCGCTCTCGCCCACCTCGTGCAACAGGGAGTGAAGGCCACCGGGGTGGACCTCTCGCCCCGCATGGCGCAGCTGGCCGACGAGCGGTGGTCGCCGCTCGGCGTCCGGATCGCGCAGGCGGAAGTCCTCGACTGGCTCGCCGCCGACCAGGACCGGTACGACGCGGTGTACTCCATCTTCGGCGCGGTCTGGTTCACCGACCCGTCCCGCCTCTTCCCTCTCGTGCGTGAGCGCCTGGACCCCGGCGGCGTGTTCGTGTTCTCCCAGCCGCCCGCGATCCCCGGCGCCTACGGGCCGCAGGGCATGTACAAGGGCGGTTTCGCCGGGAAGGCGCTGTTCACCTACCGCTACAGCTACAAACCCGCGGTGTGGGAGCGGCATCTGCTGCGGGCCGGCTTCGCCAGCGCCAATGCCCGGATCGTCCCGGCCCCGGAAGAGGGCCACATCGGCACGCTCATCGTGGACGCTCGAGCCTGAGACGATCCCCCGGCGACCCCCGCGCCGTGGCAAGGTTCAGTCACCGCGGAGTGTGTGCGCTGCCGACTGCCGCTTGCTGTGGGTCAGGCCGTAGGTCTGCTGTGCAGTTGCACGACGACATCGCGGCCAGTGGCCTTCTCTCCGAGGCGGAAGAACGGCACCTGGCCCTCGCTGTAGACGTACTCCAGCCAGCCTTCCTCTTCGAGTTCCTTGCGGGCGCGGGAGAAGTGCGACCGTGGAACTCCTATACGCTCGGCCAGCTCAGCTGCCGTTCGCTCGACGGTGTGGTCGAACCCGCCCAGGATCGCGTACGTCATCACCAAGTTCTGCTTCAGGTGCGGCAGGTCGCTTGTTCTGCACTGCAGAGCGTCGAGCTCCGGGTACGGGCTTTGGCGAGGCATTCTTCGGACCCTTCGGTGCAGTGTCGGAGCGCCCCGGCACGGTCGGCAGGTTGTAGTTGGCAGCCAGTTCCGATTGTTCCCTACCGGACAGGCTGGAGACGATGTGCGGGGTCGCCTTGTACTTGATCGTCCGGCCGATGACCTCTTCCACGAGGAAGATCTTGTGCTTGAGTAGCTCCTTCGCAAGCCTTCGCGTGGCCTGCGGAGTAAGGCCCAGGAACTTGGCGGCTTCCCCGGCGGTGGCGCCACCCTTCTCGTACGTCATGATCGCGCAGTACCAGAACAGCCTGAACTGATCACCGGTGATACCGGACTCCGCTGCGAGCATGGCCAGGACTCTCGGGAAGCTGAACTGACCGTGGCGGCCGCCAAAGCTGTATGACCGGCGATCATCTTCGTCGTCGTGATCCACCAGTTCGTGGACCTCACCTGTTGCCGTGCTGACCAGCTCTCGGCCGCGCCTTCTACCGCTGCGCTCTGGCACCTGCAACCCCTGACCTGGGCGTTCGTTTCGACCTTCCTGATGATCTCAACATTACCGTAGGCGACATGTCGTGTCTGGTAACTGAGCGAACCCGCAGGTTCGTTCGGTGACGCCACACGACATGACCATAGGCGCCATGTATCGGCATCCTAGGATGCCGATATAGGCATCGTAGGATGCCGTTGATTCCAGCGTTGTCGCAGGTCAAAGCCCTGCGGGGGGTGCGTCCTCTATATACGGCGTAGGAACCAGGTACGTGTGTACCGTTCAGTGACCCTCCCGTGCTCGCAGCGGGACACTCCGTCCCTCGGCGCACCGTGCGCTGTTCGCTGATGTCGCAGCAACTGGAAAACGTGGCTGTGCCCGGTGGGGGTCGCCGTACACACGCGTGCCTGCTCTTGAGGCTGACCGCATCGTCGTGGCTGACTTTCGGTGGCTGAGGTCGCAGGCCGGAGGTTGTCGGGACGGTCCTGGGCAAGGGGCGCTCGCGGGTAATCCTGTCCCGCTCCTGGGCGGTTGCTCGGCTGCATCGAGCGATGGGGAGGGAGCGGAGGGGGATCAACGCGCGCATGCCTAAAGAACAGATAGGTGCAGCGCGCTGACCTGCAAAAACGCGGACGATGGATGCATCCTGGGTGCATAGAACGTGGTCGCGGGCGGCGAGATGCATGTACGTAAGTAAATAGATCGATTCTGTCCAGGGACCCGCCCGCCGCCCAGCTCGGAGGCTTCGGCCGAGGCGTTACGGCCGACCCCTGCGTCCCCACCCCGGACGCCGTCAATGGCATGGAGTCAGCGCGGGATCTGTTGAAGACCCTGACGGCGGCGAGGACGCACCGGCCCCCGAGGTCCTGCCCACCCTCCGACTGGCGGGCTGACCCGACGCCACGTCTACCTGCCTCGTCCGACGGTGTCGCAGGCGGGACAGGGTGAGGCGCTGCGGGGCTGCCGCCGACAGGGCTGGGCGCATCGCGCGCGTCGGGTGGCCACGAAAGCGTGGCTGTGCCCAGTGGACGGTGGCCGTACACACGCGTGTCTGTTCTTGAGGCTGGCCGCATCGGCGTGGCTGAGGTCGCGGGCAGGAGGTTGTCGGGAGCGGTCTTGGGTCAAGGGTGGTCGTGCGGAGAGGCGGCGTGGTGATTTCCTCGTAAAAGGCTATAAAATGGCGCGAACCTCTGCCGGGCCATTGGCACCTGTGTGCTGATGTAGCCGTCCTGGCTGTTTCAGTCGGGCTCAGCAGAGGTGTGTGATGGACCGTTCATCTCCTACATCAGCGGCCGATCTCAACTGGCGTGGCAGGGCCGCGTGCGTGGGAGAGGATCCGGAGCTGTTCTTTCCGTTGAGCGACTTCTCCGCTGCGGGGGCGTCGGGCTCTGAGGCTCGCGCGGTGTGCCGCCGGTGCCCGGTGATTCTCTCGTGTCGCACCTGGGCGATCGACCATGGTGAGGACGACGGGATCTGGGGTGCGACCACTGCTTCTCAGCGGCGTGCCATCCGGCGGGCCGCGGCCGAGCCGACTCCGCGCAATCGAGCGTCACAGGCTGGGTGATGTCTTCAGCCGGCTTCAGCGTTGTCTCAGGCTTTTGCTCACGCCCGCGATCATGAGGGTGTGCAGGGCTCGTCTGCTGTGGCTCTTGACCGTTCCCAGCGGTAGGCCGAGGCGGTCTGCGATGTGCTCCTGGCTGAGGTCCTGGTAGTACGTGAGGTACACGACGGCACGCTGTTCCCTGGTGAGGCACTGTATGGCTGCGGCCAGCCAGAAGCGGTCGATCACCTGGTCGGCCGCGTCGTCGTACAGGGGCTTGTCCCGGAGGTGGGGATCTTCGGTGCCTGCTGTCAGTTGGTGGTGATCCGCTGCTCTGATGGCTTCGACGGCCTTCGTGGTGGTGATGGAGTAGAGCCATACGCCGACATGTCCTTGCCTTGGGCAGCGCGCCGCACATTGGCGCCACACTTCGAGGAAGACCTGCTGGCTCACCTCCTCCGCGTCCACGTCCGCCCCTGCAGCGGCGTGCTGGCCGGCCCAGGTCAGGACAGGGCGGTTCCAGTTGTCGTAGACGTGATCGAAGCAAGGGCTACCGGCTTCTTCGAGCGGCAGCATGCGGGGGTCGACGCAGTGCGCGCACGCGAACTGCGCCGCTTTGGGAGGCGCCATGATTGTTCTCTCCGCGACGCGGCCTGGTGACGGAAGACGTCGAGGGTGTGGTCGGCCGGACCGGGTGTTGGGGGTGCGATGCCGCAGCGACGGGTGCGCGTGAATCAGAGTGCGCGGTTCACCGGGCTTGCGGGCCCAGCCGTGTGTCGGCCTGTCAGAGGTTCGCCGCCAGGCTGCGGATGACGTGCGTGGCGTCCTGCCTGTCTGGTCCGGGAAGCAGGATGACGCGCAGGACGAGGCGGGACAGTATGCGGGTCTGGAGCACGGGCGCCACCCTTGCGGGAACGCGGCTGCGCAGCCTGAAGGTCTCCCGGGCGCGCGACAGCCACTGTTCCCGTTTGGGGTCCGGGCGTTCCGTGAGCGCGGGCAGGGCGTGGTCGTCGACAGCCCTGAGGCCCACCTGGGCCAGTCCGAAGGCCAGGTCGCGGTGCTTTCGTTCCAGTCGTCGGCACGTACGCCTGTCGCCGCTCAGCTTCAGCTCCAGGTAGCGCAGTGCCGTCAGCGCGCTCTGTACCTCGATCTCGATCATGTTCGGCACCATCACGGTGTGAACAGGCTGAGGTCGGGCAGGCAGGTGCGGGCGCTGCGGGGCCAGGTGACGGCGTCGTAGATCCGTGCGGGTGGGCTGCCCTGCTCGGCCGTTCGGCTGGCTGTCCTCACGCGTTGCAGCAGCGCGCCGAGCGGGAGCGGCTCGAGGGGGTGGGGGGTTGGGCGCACAGTTCGTGGGCCAGGGCGTCGAGTCCGGTGCGTCCTCGGGTGCGCCGGGCGTAATCGAGTGCGGTCAGCAGGAGGCCCTGGCCGCCGGGGAAGGAACGGGCCGCCACTCGTGCGAGGTGGCCTCGGTCGAGACCGTCTCCCTCGAACCTGAGCCGTCCGCAGTCGCAGGGGTCGACGCGCATCCCGAGGTACACGACCTCGTCGAGCGGCAGGTCGACGGCGACCGATTCGACGGCGACGAATCCGAAGTCGAAAGCGATCTCGAAAGCGCGATAGCGCAGGGATTCATGGAGCGAAATGATCTCGCTCAGCGGCGGATGGGCAATGTCGCCCCGACAGTTCCATCCATATTCGCGATGCACAGGACTCACGGTAAACACGCTAGCCATTGATTGCGGACCGGAAGAAATCAGCTACCTCGGCCTGTGGCGTTTTCACGTGTCCTACACACCGATGTCACGATTGAGGAGATGCGCCTCCCGTCGTGTCGAATTCATCCGTCGGTGCCGGAATGCGGGGGCCGGTGGGCATGCGCTTCGCCCCGGGTGTCGGCCGATGTCTGCGGATGTTGATCCGTTTCGGCGGGCTGCGCCGGCTTTCTGTGAGGCGAGGGCGGTTGCACTGTTTGACCAGCGCAAGTCGTGGCCACCTCGGGGCTTGATCGCGTACGGGGCGGCGGCCGGGTAGCGGGCCTTCGAAAGGGGCGGGCGGCGGGTCGCTGTCGCAGCCCGAGGGGCGCCCGGCGTCTGCGAGGCGCCGCTCCGTGCGCTCCTGCGCGCAGCCGTCCGAGCCGTCGGAGCCGCGGGAGCCGTCTGCCGTAGCATCCGGAGAACGTACTTGACGTTTTAGCGGCTTGTCGGATCTTTCTGTCGGGCAGGTGTTTTCGGCAATTCGCCCGTTCCTGGCGAATCACAATGAATCAATAGCCTCTCGTGTCACTTCAGGCTGAATTTTCGCTGATTTTGAATCCAAAGAAGGATCGATTCTGCGCGGGATGCGGAAGTCTCGCCTTTTACACATTCGAATGAACTCATTTCCGCGCGCGACCTTCACAATGTGTACGGCTGGCCGCGCGACACGAACTCGCGGCCATCTGCGTGAATCCAGAACGCGGTATTTCCATGGCCGACCTGCGGAAATGCGGGAAATGCGGAGACGTGGCCGCTGCGGGCTGCCGGTCATGACGGGATCCCGCCACATACTCAACCTGTGCCCAGCCGGGTACACGTCTCGAGAAAGGTCTCACCTTCATGCGCAAGGTTCTGCGTGGCGCGGTCGTCGCCGCCGTGATCGCACCGGCCGTCATGCTGTCCGTCGGGGTTGCCAACGCCGACACCTACGAGCAGGTCACCACCCGGTCCGATGCGGCCGGCGCGAGCGTGACCTCGATCGTCAGCGGCACCACGGCAACCGGCGAAGCCTTCTACAGCACCGTGACGAACTCGGCCGGACCGGAGGGCACCTCCTCCTCCCGGACCACGAGCGACACCGCCGAGAAGGCCGCGGACACCGCCGGCGGTCTGGGCTTCCTGGCCGGCCTGTTCGGCTGACCAGCCGAGTGGCGTACGGGCCTGGCTTCCGCCGCAGAGCCCGGATCGATCGACGTGCGGGGCTGACTGACCGCAGCCCGATCGGTTGAAGTGCGGGCCGGGCTACCTCAGAGCCCGGCCCGCACGCTTGTGGTGCGCAAGCCGGAGTGTGGGGCCCTGTCCCCCGATGGCCTCTCATCGTGGGTACGGGCCTTCGTCCTGGCCGGCTTGCTGCGCAACGCGCGAGTCCGGCGGTCGTGGCGCGTGTCGGTCGTGGCTGTTCCGCGCAACATACCGTTCCTCGCCGGAACGGTGCGTCAGGTTCCTGTACGGCCATGCAGTCGATGACGCGGTAGCCAACGTACGGGCCGTACAGGGCGAGGAGCAGGCCGAGGGTGCCCCGCCGATGCATACTCGATCATGTATATTGATATACGAGTCTGTATATACAAGGAGGGTCATGA
This sequence comes from Streptomyces sp. NPDC048600, assembly GCF_055587025.1. Lineage (NCBI taxonomy): Bacteria > Bacillati > Actinomycetota > Actinomycetes > Kitasatosporales > Streptomycetaceae > Streptomyces > Streptomyces sp. NPDC048600. The sequence continues at coordinate 11,869 of NZ_JBVJGZ010000050.1, forward strand.
GTCGCACCGTGATCGATCTTGACGACGACGCACTCGAGGCCGCCGCCAAGGAGCTCGGGACCACCACCAAGCGGGACACCATCAACACCGCCCTGCGGGAGGTCACCGCCCGTTATCGGCGGCTGCGGGCGCTCGGGGAGGCCCGGGAGCTGGTCGCCGAAGGCGCGTTGGATGTCGACCTTCTTCTCGACAAGAGCACGTACCGGCCTGTCGGCGGGCGGGACGGTGGCCGCGACGCGGGGGCGGATGCGTGACCGTCGCCGACTACCTGATCGACACTTCCGCCCTCGCCCGCGTCCTGCTCGGGCGGACGACGGCCGAGTGGGACGACCGGATCGGGGCGGGGCTCGTCGCCCTGTGCGACATCACCGAACTCGAAGTCCTCTACTCGGCACGCTCGGCCGCGGACCGGGAGCGCGTGAAGCAGGCGTTGAACGCCCACTACACCTGGTGCCCCATGCCCGAGGGCGTCTTCCGGCGCGCACGCGTCGTCCAGGAGATGCTCACCGCCAAGGGCGAGCATCGCAGTGCCGGTCCCGTCGACCTGCTCGTCGCCGCTGCCGCGGAAGAGGCGGGGCTGACGCTGCTGCACTACGACCGTGACTTCGAGACGATCGCCCGTGCGACCGGGCAGCCGGTGCGGATGATCGACCTCGGGGACTGATCGCCAAGAGACTCGTCGAGCCGTTCCCATTGCCTGTCGTGGGCGCGGCCGACTTCCTCCTTCCAGGCGGCGTCCAGGTCGCCGTCGTCGAGCAGCACGTCGATCAGTACGGTTCCGCCGTACCGGCTGCCGCGATCACGACCGGCGTCCGCCTTCAAGGCGGCCAGTGCCGCCACGCGTTCGGCCTTCCAGCAGTGCGCCGCCTGGGCGGCGGAGCGCAGTTGCCGGCAGGCGGCAAGGGACTGTTCGACGTGGAACCGGTCCCGTCGGAGTACGACTGCGTCGGCTACCCGCCCCGCCCTCGCGTACCAGGCGCACACATGGTCGACCAGGCGGCCGTCGATGTGCTCCTCGGCGGCGCAGTCGGCGATCTGCTGCGCGTACCCGGAGGCGTCCGCGTACTCGATGTACCCGTACCGGGCGAACGGCCGCGGATCGATGAGTGCGAGGACTCGGTCGCGGACCGCACGGAGATCGGAGCGGGCGGTGGCGGCACGCAGTTCCAGGCGCCGACGCAGTGTCCGGTCCTCGGCGAGCTGCTCCCGCACCAGAGCCAGGAGTTCGTCACGTGACAGGGCCGAGAGCCATGCTTCCAGGCCGGAGGTCCGTGCCCGTGCCGCGGCTCGCTGACGGGAGATCGCCTCGGCCCGCCGCAGCACGGCCAGCCCCACGGCCACGCAGTGCTAGCAGAAGTTGCCTTCGAACCCCGCAAGTTTCCGTGCCACAACGGATATTCAACCGTGGATCGCGCTTCCGGAGGGGAGCCCACCCACTCTCGACTCCCTCTCAACTGAGAGCTGCTACCATTTCCGCATGACTGTCAGAAGTTGGGACTCAGGGCTGACCGGTCTGACGATCAGCGTCCCTCTCCATCGGCTTCAGTACGACGATCCCGTACGCCGCCCTCCCCGCTCTGACCACCGAACTCGCTTCCTCCATGGGTGAGTTGTCGTGCACCGTCGGCTCCTCCGCCGTCGCAATGCTCCCCACGGACCCAGGCGCAGGAAGCCACCGGCCCTCCGGCGCTGACGCTGACTCCGCATGCCCTTTTGAGAGGAATCCATGAGTACGAACCCTGCACAGGCGGCCCACGCCGACGGGAGCGGCGGGGGCGCGCTGGACGCGCGTCAGCTGCGCGCGATCCTGACCACCGTCTCGATCGCGCTGATGGCCGTCATGGCATCGGTGTCCGGGCTGAACGTCGCCCAGACGCACATGGCCGTCGAGTTCGACGCCTCGCAGAACACCGTCCTGTGGATCATCAACATCTACACCCTCGCCCTGTCCGCGCTGCTGCTGCCGCTCGGCGCGATCGGTGACCGCGTGGGCCGCAAGCCCATGCTGATCGGCGGACTGGTCGTCTTCGGCGTCGCGAGCGTCGTGGCGGCTGTGGCCCCGAACGCCGAGGTGATGATCGGCGCGCGCGTCGCCAGCGGTATCGGCGCGGCGACGATCATGCCGATCACCCTGGCCGTCATCACCTCGACCTTCCCCGAGGAGCAGCGGGGCAAGGCGATCGGGGTATGGACCGGTGTCGCCGGAGGCGGCGGCATCCTGGGCATGTTCCTCTCCGCCTTCCTCGTGGACGTCGCCGACTGGCGCTGGCTGTTCGCTCTGCCCGTGCTCCTGATCGTCGTCGCCCTTGCCATGACGCTGAAGTCGGTCCCCAACTCCCACGAGCGGTCCCCGCACGCCTTCGACACCGTCGGCGCACTGGTGTCGGTCGTCGCCGTGGCCGCCCTCATCTTCGTCCTCCAGGAGGGGCCGGAGCAGGGCTGGACCGCCCCCGTCACTCTGATCAGCCTCGCCGTCGGTCTCGTCGCCACGGTCGGTTTCGTGTACTGGGAGCTGCGCCGCCGGGACGCCTCGCTGCTGGACGTACGCCTGTTCCGTGAGCGCGGTCTGGCCGGCGGCTCGATCACGCTGGTGGTGGTCTTCGGTGTCCAGGGCGGTATCGCCGTGGTCCTCTTCCCGTTCCTCCAGGCCGTGGTCGGCTGGTCGGGACTGCTGTCCGCGGCAGCGCTGATGCCCCTGGCCATCGCGATGATGATGGCCTCCGGTCTGGCGCCCAAGCTGGCCGCGCAGATCGGCCCCCGCGCGACCATGAGCGCGGGCATCGCGCTGATCGGCGTCAGCCTGGCGCTCATGGCCCTGTTCGTGTCCGTCGACGACGGCTACCTGTCGATCCTGCCCGGCATCGTCGTCATGGGCTTCGGCCTGGCCCTGTCCATGGTGCCCTCCACCGAGGCCATCACCCGGTCCCTGCCGCAGGAGAAGCAGGGCGTCGCCTCCGCGCTGAACGACGTCACCCGGGAGTTCGGTACCGCGCTCGGCGTGGCGATGCTCGGCGCGATCCTGACGGCCGGCTACCGCAACGCCATCGACGACAAGCTGGACGGCATCCCCCAGGGGACCGCGGAGACCGCGCGGGAAGGCATCGCCAACGCCGTCGAGGTCTCGGGCAGCGCGGGCCCGAACGCGCAGAGCCTGGTCGACGCCGCCAAGCAGTCCTATGTCGACGGATGGCAGCAGTCCATGTGGGCGGGCGTCGCCGTCATGGGCGTGCTGCTCGTCTACATCGCCCTGCGCGGCCCGAACAAGCCCGCTCCCGTGGCTGAGGCGGACAAGGCGGAGGACACCGAGACCGTCGCCGCCCGGTGACCGCGCCTTCACCGCTCCCGGAGCGGTTCTCGTACTGACCGCTCCTCACCTGAAGGGGCCGGCCCAGATCCCTGGGCCGGCCCCTTCGGCGTGTCCGGCTGTGTCCGGCTGTGTCCGGTCGTGTCCGCCCCGGCCGGTCTCTGTCGGTCTCTGTCGGCGGTCACGTGTCGGGAGCGCCGCGTGGCCGGTCCGGTTCCTTTCGGGGCCGGTCCTTCGTCGGGCCGCCGCAGGTTCCTGTCAGCAATCGGGGCGCCGTTCCGTTCATCTCCCGGGGGCAAACGAACCACAGGAGCACCACATGAACCACCACATCGTCGTCCTCGGCGCCGGCTATGCCGGGGCCTACGTGGCCGGGAACCTGGCCCGTCGGCTGTCCTCGGAGGACACCGAGATCACCGTGGTCAACGCCGAGCCGGACTTCGTGGAGCGGCTGCGGCTGCACCAGATCGCGGCAGGTCAGGAGATCGAGGCGCTCAAGCTCGCCGACGTCTTCGCGGACACGGGCGTCCGGCTGCGGCTGGCCCGTGTCACCGCCGTCGACCCCGAGCGGCAGGTCGTCGCCGTGACCGATGCCGACGGTGACACCGAGCTCGGCTACGACACGCTCGTCTACTCGCTCGGCAGCCATGTCGCCGACCACGGTGTCCCCGGTGTGGCGGAGCACGCCTTCGACGTCACCGGCCGGCCCGCGGCGCTGCGCCTGCGCGAGCGCCTGGACAGCCTGGGTGAAGGCGGGAACGTGCTGGTGGTCGGCGACGGGCTGACCGGCATCGAGACCGCCACCGAGTTCGCCGAGTCCCGGCCCTCCCTGTCGGTGACGCTCGTCGCCCGCGGCGAGCTGGGCGACCGGCTCTCCCCCGGGGCCCGCGGCCACCTGCGCCAGGCCTGCGAGCGGCTGGGCATCACCGTCCTGGAGCACACCAGCGTCGCGGCCGTCGAGGCGACTCGGGTGCGGTGCGCCGACGGCACGTTCGTGGCGTCCGACGCGACCGTGTGGACGGGCGGTTTCACGGTCAACCCCATCGCCGCCGCGAGCGGGCTGGAGGTGACCGAGAACGGTCAGATCGTCGTCGACCGCACCATGCGGTCGGTGTCGCACCCGAACGTCTACGCCGCCGGCGACAGCGCCCATGCCATCGGCGACAACGGCCGGCCGCTGCCGATGTCCTGCGCCTCGGCCGGCTACACCGGCCGGCAGGCCACCGACGCGATCATCGCGCGCCTGACCGGCCGCAAGGTCGCGAACATCAAGCTGGGCTACCTGGGCAACCACATCAGCCTCGGCCGACGGGACGCGATCCTGCAGATGGTCGACGACGAGGCGCTGGCGAAGCCGAAGTACATGGGCGGCCGCAAAGCCGCTCGGATCAAGTCGGGCATCCTCAAGATGTCCCTCTGGGGCATCTCGCACCCGACCTTCGGCATGCCCACGCGCAGGCGCCGCCTGGCCGCCGTGCCGGAGGCGGCCGCCGAGCAGGCGGTCGCGTAGCCGCCCCGGGCCGCGGGCCCGCCCGGACCGCGCAGCCGTCGGGGACAGGGGCGGCGACGGCCGCCGCCGGTGGTGGTGGCCGTCGCCGCCGCCCCGGTCCCGGAGCGGGCCCCGTCACCCGCCGTACGGGTTAAAGATCGAGCTAAAGAGTGTTGCAGAGCGCGATCAGCGCCGGTTTTCCGCCATGATCCGGACTGTCTAGTGCTTCGTTTTGTCCGGATTCCTGGCGGGCCGGCGACGGTCGTTGGCCCAAGCGGTCCTCACGCCGTTCTGCAACAGGCTTTAGGAGTGGTCCGCGTGGACAGCACCGCCACTGATCGCTTCGACACCGGCCGGTTCGAGGCCAGCCGGAACCGGATGGCCTCGCTGGCGTACCGGCTGCTGGGTTCCGCCACCGACGCCGAGGACGCCGTACAGGACGCGTTCCTGCGCTGGCAGGGCGCCGACCGGCGGCGGATCAAGGTGCCGGAGGCATGGCTGACCAAGGTCGTCACCAACCTGTGCCTCGACCGGCTCCGCTCGGCACAGACCCGCCGCGAACGCACCGTCGGCGCCTGGCTGCCCGAACCGCTCCTCGACGGGGACCCCATGCTCGGCCCCGCCGACACCTTCGAGCAGCGCGAGTCGGTCTCCCTGGCCGTACTGACCCTCCTGGAACGCCTCGCGCCCCTGGAGCGGGCCGTCTACGTCCTGCGCGAGGCCTTCTCCTTCAGCCACGCCGAGATCGCCGAGATCCTCGACGTCACCGAGTCCGCGAGCCAGCAGCACCTGCACCGCGCCCGTGGCCGCATCACCACCGCGCGCCGACGCGGCGGTGAGGTCGACCCGGCCTCCGCCCGCAGGATCGTCGAGGAGTTCCTCGCCGCCGCCACCTCGGGCCGCACCGAACAACTGGTGGCGCTGCTCACCGACGACGCGACCGCGATCTCCGACGGCGCCGGCCTGACCGAGACACTGCTGCGCTACGACACCCCGCAGCGCATCGCCGCCATCGCCCGGGCCGGCTTCAAAGGCACACCGGCGAAACGGCGGCTCGCCGGCGGCACGCCCGCCGTCCACTACGCGCTCGTCAACGGCGCCCCCGCCATCCTCTTCGTGCCCGGCGACCAGGTCGTCGGCGCCGTGACCTTCGACATCGCCGACGGCCGGATCGCCACCGTGCGCGGCATCGCCGCCCCCGACCGCCTGATCCGCCTCAACGAGGCCTGGCGCCACCACGAACCGGACAGCCCGCTCATCGCCGAGTGGTGACGCGACACCGGCCTCCCACGACATATGAAGGTGCGTCGTATGCGGACAAAGTGGGCTTTGCGCGAGACGCTGCCCCCATGACTGCCTCGCCTTCGACCTCCGCCAACGCTCCCTACCGGTTCGACGACCTGACCGCGGTCTTCGTCAACTGCACCCTCAAGCCCTCGCCGCAGCTCAGTCATACGCAGGGGCTGATCGACAAGAGTGCGGCCATCATGATGTCCGCGGGGGTCACCACGTCCGAGATCCGGGCCGTCGACCACGACATCGCGCCCGGCGTGTATCCGGACATGACCGAGCACGGGTTCGGCAGCGACGAGTGGCCCGCGTTGTACGAGCGGGTGATGGCCGCGGACATCCTGGTCGTCGCCGGGCCGATCTGGCTCGGCGACAACAGCTCCGTGACCAAGAAGGTCATCGAGCGTCTCTACGCCTGCTCCGCCCTGCTCAACGCGCAGGGCCAGTACGCCTACTACGGCCGGGTGGGCGGCTGTCTCATCACCGGCAACGAGGACGGCGTGAAGCACTGCGCGATGAACGTCCTCTACAGCCTCCAGCACCTCGGCTACACGATCCCGCCGCAGGCCGACGCCGGGTGGATCGGCGCGGCCGGGCCCGGGCCCTCGTACCTGGACCCCGGTTCGGGCGGACCCGAGAACGACTTCACCAACCGCAACACCTCCTTCATGACCTGGAACCTGATGCACCTCGCCGCGCTGCTCAAGCGCTCCGGCGGTGTGCCCGCGTACGGCAACCAGCGCACGGAGTGGGACGCCGGCTGCCGGCCGGGCGCGGACAATCCCGAGCACCGCTGACCCACCTCCCTGGCGGACGTAAGGGTTTCGTCATCCGTCAGGCCGCCCGGGGCCGCCGTGGTTTCCGTTGAATGGGACGGGAACGACGGGCTCTTCGGAGGTGGGCGGGTATGGAGCGTGGACGACGCTCGCGGGTCAGGCCGTGGATGGCGTGGGTGCTGGTGGCGGCGGTCGCCGGGGTCGGCTTCGGGCTGTACTGGTTCCAGCCGTGGAAGCTGTGGCAGGACGAGACGGTCCAGGAGGCGCTGCCGGGGACGGTGGACGTCTCGGGGGCGCCCGCCGCGGCGCCGTCGGGCACGGTTCCCCCCGCGTCCGCCCCGGCCGGGCCCGTGACGGTGGCGAGCGGTGCGCTGATCAGCCATGAGCACGCGACGTCCGGCACCGTGAAGCTCGTACGGCTGGCGGACGGCTCCCATGTCGTGCGGCTGGAGAACCTCGACACCAGCAACGGCCCCGACCTGCGCGTGCTGTTGGCCGACGCGCCGGTGAAGGAGGGCCGGGCCGGCTGGCACGTGTTCGACGACGGCGACCATGTCAGCCTCGGCAAGCTCAAGGGCAACAAGGGCAGCCAGAACTACGCCGTGCCCGAGGACGTCAGCCTGGCCCGGTACAGCAGCGTCAGCATCTGGTGCGACCGCTTCGATGTGTCCTTCGGCGCGGCGGAGCTCGTACAGGGCTGACGCGGGGGCCGGGGGTGGCGGGAGGCCGCCACGGCTTCGGTCCGGCGCTGTCGTGCGCCGGACCGAAGCCGTCACCGGCCGGGGGTCAGCTGCCGATGCTCTGCGCGTGGCGGAAGAAGTCCGACCGGTCGTAGCGGCGCTTGACCGACACCAGCCGGGAGTAGTTCTCGGCGTAGTAGGCCTGGCGCCAGTCCCCGAGGTCGGGGTTGGGGAAGTTGAGGTACGACTCGCCGCTGGAGAGCGGGTCGATGATGTCGAAGGCCTGGACGGGCCACAGCATGGCGGCCTCGGCCTCCTCCGCGGGCGGCTGCCCGTTGGAGAGCAGGGTCGCGCAGGCCACGAAGAACTCCGCGCCGCGGTGCACGTACGCGGTCCTCGTGCGGGGGACCTTGTTGGAGACTCCGCCGAGTGCCGTCATGTACAGGTACGTGATGTGGCCCGGCCTGCGGTTGGCCTCGAACGCGGCGAGCAGGTCGGCCACCCCGGAGCTGCCCGTGGGGCGGTCGAGCAGCCGGGTGCGCTCCCGCAGGAACGGGGTGCGGCGGATCTTGGCGTCCGGGTTGGAGCCCGCGCGGTGGCACTCCTGGAGCGTGAGCTGCTCACAGCCGTAGACGGCCTTCATGCCCTCGTCGAAGTGCATCTCCTGGACCACGCGGAGGCTGGGCGTGGCGCCCGCTTCGGCGGCCAGTTCGTTCAGGGCCTGCTCGAGCTCCGCCTGGGGTCCGTGGTAGCCGCCGTTGATCTTGATGATCGGCACATTGCCGGGGGCGCCGTCGCGCAGGAGCACGTTCAGGGTCGAGCCCAGGTTGTTCGAGCCGCTGGAGCACCACTCCTGCCAGGCGGTGATGATCTCCTGGGCCTTGTCCCACGGCCAGTAGGTGTCGAAGTACACCATCTTCGGGGCCGATATCGGGCGTACCTCGAAGTCGGTGGCCACGCCGAAGTTGCCGCCGCCACCACCGCGTATCGCCCAGAAGAGGTCGGGGTGGGACTCCTCGGAGGCGCGCACGATCCGGCCGTTCGCGAGGACCACCTGGGCCGAGACGAGGCGGTCGCTCGCGACCCCGAACTTCCGTACCTGGAAGCCGATGCCACCGCCGGAGATGTAGCCGCCCATGCGTACGGTGGCGCAGGTGCCGGTGACCACCTGCTTGTTGTGGGGCCTGAGCGTGGCCAGCACGTCGACGCTCTGCACGCCGGGGCCGAGCCGCACCGTGTGGTCGCCGACCGAGACATGGTTCAGCCGGGAGACGTCGAGGACCATGCCCTCACCGGTGGACCAGCCGGCCAGGCTGTGGCCGCCGCTGCGGGTGTGGACCTCGATGTGGTGGTCACGGGCGAACTTGATGGCCGTGCTCACGTCCCCGGGGGTCTCGCAGTAGACGATTCCCTGCGGCTTCACGGTGTCGAGCTCCACCAGAACGCCTTGCTTGGAATAGGCGTAGGCCTGGTCGGAGGGCAGGACCACCTCTCCTTGCAGATGCCGGCGCAGCTGCCCCCATTTGTCTTCGCTTCCATATACCGACCGCACCGATGACCCGAGCGCCGTGGCCGCGAGCGCCATGCTGCCACCACCGCGGAGAAGAGATCGTCTACTCAGCATCGTTCCTCCAGGACGAGAGACCAGAGACCAGAACTGACGGGTGGCGGGGGTCATTTACCGGGAGCCTAGTGCTACAGCCGCAGAACTTGTGACGTGTAATCGTTTCTCGAGTTCGCTTGCAGCACGACTCAAGGCCGATCCGCCACACCGGGATCCTGTCGTTCTCCCGAACCTGTTTCAGCGGAATTTCCACTGAGCAATCTCGGCGATGACACCGTCCGACGCGTTCCTGCAACCTGGTCCCTGAAACGTGTTCTGCGTGCGTGGAGGGGGTCTTCACGCGAATCGCTGGTGCGGCCACATCGGAACTGGAAGGTCTTACATGTCGTCCACTCTCTTCGGGTTTTCTGGCGATTTCGATGTCATCGTCATCGGCGGTGGGCCCGCCGGTGCGACCACGGCTGCGCTGCTGTCGAAGCAGGGGCACCGTGTCCTCGTGCTCGACCGTGAGCGGTTCCCCCGGTACCACGTCGGGGAGTCGCTGATCCCCGGCGTGATGGTGCCGATGGAGGAACTCGGTCTCAAGGAGCGCATGGAGGCCAAGGGATTCGAGCGGAAGTACGGCGGGACCCTGGTCTGGGGCAACAACGAGGTTCCGTGGAACTTCTCCTTCACCACGGGCGGGCGCATCCCGTACGCCTTCCACACGCGGCGCGCCGACCTGGATGCGCTGATCCTGGACCGGGCGCGTGAGCTGGGTGCCTTCGTCGTGGAGGACGCCACGGTGAAGGACACCATCGAGGAGGACGGCCGGGTCGTCGGCGTCCGCTACGCGCTGCGCGGTCTGAACGGCACGCACGAGGCGCGGGCACGCCTGGTCGTGGACGCCTCGGGGCAGGCTCGGGTGATCGGCCGGAAGTACTCCGAGGTCAACTGGAACGAGCAGCTGCGCAACGTCGCGGTGTGGACGTACTTCGACAACTGCCACCGGCTGCCGGGCGACGAGTGGAGCAACATCCTCATCGAGGGCACCAAGGACGGCTGGTTCTGGGGCATCCCGATCGACAAGGGTGTCTTCAGCGTCGGCTACGTGACGCGGTCCGCGCTCGCGACGGAGTCGGACAAGTCGCTGGAGGACCTGTTCCAGTCGGAGATCCAGGAGACCAGCAAGCTGAAGGATCTGCTGCGGGACGCCACGCAGGCCGCGGGCTACCGTTCGGCGCGCGACTGGTCGTACACCAACGAGCACTTCCACGGCAACGGCTGGGTCCTGGTCGGCGACGCCGCCGCCTTCGTCGACCCGCTGTTCTCCACCGGTGTGGCGCTCGCGACCCTGGCGGCCAGCACGCTGTCCAAGGTGGTCGACAAGATACTGAACCACCCCGAGATCGAGGAGAAGGCCCTCGACCGGTACTCCACGGCGTACCAGGACTTCTTCCACGACATCCGCCGGTTCGTCGAGGGGTTCTACGACCGCTCGAAGACCAAGGGCTTCTACTTCAACATGGCCCAGGACATGGTCGACCCGGAGAAGAAGAACGATGCCGAGGTCGACTTCGTGAAGCTGATCTCCGGGCTGAGCGGGCGTCAGGGCGGTCTGTTCGAGCTGAACGTGGACGACCTCATCGAGGGCGCCGACGCTCCGGCCGAGACCGTCGGCGACTGACGCCGGGCACCACTGGCAGGTACGACTGAGCTCCTGGCGGAGAGGATCCTCTCCGCCAGGAGCTCAGTCGTGCTGTCTGCCAGGGGGCTTTGCCATGTCGCGTGTGCCGGGGAGTTCTGCCCTGTGCGCCGGGAGCCCTGTCGGCCTGTTGGTCGTTCGGTGCGGGAGGCCGCGGTGCGGGCTGTGCGGCGGCCGGCCCCTGTGGGGTGAGGGGGCCGGCCGCCGCACAGCCCGGGGCCGTGGGCGCGGTGGTTCAGCTCGCCCGGTCGGGTGCCGCCACGGGCCTGGAGCCGGCCGTGGACTGCGACCGCTTGCGCCTGGCCTCCAGGACGGTCAGGGCGGGTGTGCCGGCGACCAATTCGGCCGGTGCGGGCCGGTTCCGCTTCCTGCCGTGGCCGGCGATGACCAGAGCGGCCGACACGATCACCAGGTTCTTGAGAATGTACTGGCCCTCGAGGGTGCCGATGAAGAAGGAATCCCAGGTCTCCTTCGGGAACATGAAAAGAGGGGTGAATGTGCCCGCCATGTGTCCGAGGAGGATCATTGTCGTCAGCGTGGGCACGACCCCGCTGACGAGAAGTAACCCGATGACCGTTTCCAGCGCGCCGGTCAGCACCGTCGCGAGCGTTCCCTCGATGATGCCGAACGTCAGTCGCTCCACGGTTTCAGCGGCCAGCGGTTCCGCCGGACTCACCCCCGGAAAGAACTTCGGCACTCCGAACCACAGGAAGATGATTCCTATGGATATTCGGAGTGCCGTGATCCCGAATGAGGCACCGAGGCCCTCGATGAAACGAGCGATTCGTCCATAGGTGCGCATGGGCCTTGACTCCCCGCAGTTTCTCATTTCCGGCTGAATTTTGGTTATGAGGCTGTCATGTTCCGCCCAAGCCTCGGTGGAGGAGCGGCAGGGCGGAACTATCGGGCGACCGGAGGGAGTCGTTCGGCGATCTTCAGTTGTGGGCCGGGCGGGGCCGTCAGTGGCCGGCGGGCGCGGGGCCGAGCAGGACCTTGGCCTCCAGGGAGCCCTCGGACAGCTGGTAGTACGTCTGGAGCTTGAAGTACTCGCCGCCGGAGTAGGACGCCACGTTGTAGAGACCCTGGACGGGGCCGGGGTAGGTGTGGCCGACGTTCTTGGCGAACTTCTCGACGCTCGCGTCGACGGCGATGCGGTCGGGCAGGGCGCCGGCGTCCGGGACCATCGTGGCGAACGTGATCCGCTGGATCTTGGAGGACTCCCAGTTCAGGGTGGTGTAGATGCCGACGGCCTGGGCCGCGAGCTGGAGCATGCGCTCGCTCGGCTCGGGCAGGCCCAGGTCGCGCAGCATCGCGCGGACGGTCTCGGGCTCGCGGCACTCCTCGGGGAACTGGAGGAAGTAGACGTTCACCGTGCGGCTCGGGTAGTCGATCCCGATCATGCTGTTCTTGTCGTCGAGGCCGTAGCGGGCGTAGAAGTCGAGGTTCTCGGACAGGGCCGGCGGCATGGACGGCAGGGCGGCGACCTTGGACAGCTTCTGGAGGTCGTTGACCGGGAGGAACGTCCAGGTCTTCTTGAAGCCGCCGACGACTCCGAAGTCGACGCCGTGCGCGGTCACCGGGATGTGCTCCTGGACCTCCTCGAGCAGCTTGCCCACGGGGTGGTCCGTGGCCTCGGCGATGCCCTGCGACACGGCGTAGAGGTAGGGGTTGACGTCCCCGGGCAGTGCCGTGAAGCGGCAGTCGAGGTCCTCGGAGCCGCGCGTGGTCACCCGGAAGGCGACGACGACCTTGTCCAGGTCGTACGCGGACAGGATGGGCTCGACCTTTTCGCGCGAGGGGGCTATGTCCAGCAGTCCGGCCGTTTCCTCGATGGCGCTGAAAAGACCTTCCATGCCTGTGCTGGTCATTCGTCCTCCAGTTTCCTTCTGTGTTGAGCATCTTGTTAATCAGGCGGCCGACCGGGTATTTGTTGTGTCTAGGATCGGTGGCCGTATTGCCGAGGAACAGGGCAGACGGGCATGGCACATCCCAATTTCGTCACCCCGTGAAGTGTCGATGCCGGGGACTGGACGTGTCAAGGTGATCCATATGCTTAGCGCATTTCAAGTGGCCCTCTAGCGGTGACTGGTAGCGTGGCGGCGCAGGATTTCACGTGGAAACAATGATCGCCGTCAACTGCTTGGAGTGTTGATGTCCGGAGGCGTTTCGGCAGAAGAGCTGTACTCGGCCATCGAGGAATCGGCTCGACTGGTCGATGCACCTTTCTCACGTGACAAGGTCTGGCCGATCATCTCGGCATTCGAGGGCGGGTTCTCGGAGAACGGTGGGGTGATTTTCAGCCTCCAGGCCGGTGAAGAGGTGGCCGAGATCGAGTACTCGATCCAGGTTTCACCGGGAATCAAGGACCCCTATACCCACGCTCTGGCGAACGGCTTCTTCAAGGAGACGGACCACCCCGTCCGCGCCCTGCTCGCCGAGGTCGTGGAGCTGGTCCCCACGAGCGAGCACTACATCGACTGCGGGATCGTCGGCGGTTTCAAGAAGATCTACGCGAACTTCCCGCACGCTCCGCAGAAGGTGTCAAAGCTCGCCGAGGTCCCCTCGATGCCGCGCGCGGTGAGCGAGAACCTGGAATTCTTCGCCCGCTACGGTCTGGAAGACGTGGCGCTGGTCGGAGCCGACTGCAAGAACCGCACGATGAACCTGTACTTCCAGCTCCCCGCCGGCATCGCCGGAAACCTGGAGCCGAAGACCGTACAGGAAATGCTGCGCGAGACCGGGATGAGCGAGCCGAGCGAGGAGATGCTGGCGTACGCCGGTAAGGCCTTCCGGGTATATGTCACCCTCAGCTGGGACCGCTCGGAGATTCTTCGAATCTCCTTCGCGCCGCAGCCGCGCCGCAGTGTCGACCTGGCGGAACTGCCCGCCCGACTGGTGCCGAGGATCGCCGAGTTCATGCAGGCCACCCCGCACAAGTACGCCGGGGCCCTGATCAATGCCACGGCCGCCAAGTGGTCGCACGAGAAGGAATTCCTCGACCTCGCGTCGTACTACCAGGTCTCGCCCATCCACCTGAAGGCAATCGAAGCACAGGAATAACGGGCGCACCCGCTCTCGGAAAACGCGGAGCCCTCTTTCCTCAAGAAAGGCATCACCCCGTGACGACTTCCGGTCGCGCCCAGCAGATACCCTTCGATTTCGACAACGGCAACTTCATCCGGGACCTGATCACGACCCACGGCGGCGGGGGCTATCCGCCGGCGGACGCCATGGCCCCGGGGGACGTCGCCACCTACACCTGGCTCACCCACCAGCTCCAGACCTCCTGGTTCGACGCGCTGGCCCCCTACCACCCGACCGCGGTCGGCATCTGCTCGCGGATCCCTCGCCGTCCGGCGGAGGAGTCCGCGACCAACCGGAACAAGAACATCGCCGGTCTCCACGCCCTGTTCCAGGTCGTGAAGGCGGTGTTCGAGGAGCGGACGCCGGTGCTGCGGCAGGCGTTCACCGCGCTCGGTCTGGACCCCGACGACGAGTCGACGGACCTGACCACCGCGGTGGGCATCGGCAACACGGCCGGCAAGGCGGTCGTCGCGGCCCGGGCGCACGACGGTATGAACGTCCTCGGTGACAAGGGGCGCAAGTACAACGGCCTGCCCTACGAGGACTACACCGGATACCGGCCCGTGAACACGGCCGACGAGCTGGTCGACGCCACGCGCTGGCAGCCGGCCGTCGAGCCGCACCGCCGGCGCATCGACGGCGGGCCCGGCGACAAGGGCGTCTTCACCGCCCAGCGGTTCGCCACCCCGCAGCTCGGCATGGTCGCGCCGCAGACGTACAAGGACCCGAGCGAGTTCGAGCTCGCCCCGCCGAAGCACCTCGGCCACGCCGACTCCGGCGCGTACAAACACGCGGTGGACGAGGTCCTCGAGGCATCGGCGAACCTCACCGACGAACAGAAGGTCAAGGCGGAGTTCTTCGAGCACACGCCGCTGTCCGTGACCCTGTCGCCGCGTGCCGCCGCCGTGGCGCACGACCTGGACCTGGACGGCTGGGTGCAGCTGTTCCTGGTGACATCGGTGGCGCGGTTCGACAGCCTGATCGCCGCCTGGCACCACAAGCGCGAGCACGACGCCGTACGGCCGTTCAGCGCCGTCGGGCACGTGTACGGCAGCGACCCGGTGACGGCGTGGGGCGGGCCCGGCAAGGGCACGGTCGACGACCTCCCCGGCGACCAGTGGACCGGCTATCTGCCGGTCGGCAACCACCCCGAATTCCCCTCCGCCTTCACCACGCTCACCGCCGCCCAGGCCCAGGCGGCCCGCAGCTTCCTCGGGGACGACGTCCTGAACTGGACGCACGCCTTCCCTGCCGGCTCGGCGCAGAAGGAGCCGGGCACCGTACCGGCCGGTGACCTCGAGCTGACCTGGGCCACCTGGACCGACTTCGAGAAGGACAGCGCCCGCAGCCGGGTGTGGGCCGGTGCGCACTTCCCCGGGACCGTCGAGACGTCCCTGGAGTTCGGCGCCCAGTTCGGCGACCTGGCCCACGAGTTCGTCCAGCGCCACATCGACGGCGACGTCGAGGACTGACCGCTTCTTTCTCACGGCGTTCCACGCCCCGCGGCGGCGGACACCGGCACCGCAGTGCGCCGTCGGCCCGGCCCCACCTTTCTCAGTGCCCCCCTCACAAGGACAGGAATTCACTCATGACGACGTCCGGACGTTCTCCCGTCTCCGGCTTCGGCCTGGGCCGCAGGTCGCTGCTGTTCGGCGGGCTCGGCGGGGCCGCTGCCCTGACGGTGACCGGGCTGGGTTCCGGCTCGGCCACCGCGGCCGAGAGCGCTGCCGACCCGGCCAAGTTCGACTTCGACACCGACAACTTCATCGAGTGGGCGCAGCCCAGCGACGACATGGCCGGCAAGTCGCCCAACGGGGATCTGTTCGGCCCCATGGACGTGACCGTCTTCCTCTGGATCAACCGCCTCACCGCGCTCGCGGTGTTCGACGCGCTGGCGCCTTACCACGAGACCGCGGTCGGCGTGTACACGCGGATCCCGCGCCGCCCCTCCGGCGAGTCCGCCACCAACCGGAACCTGAACGTGGCCGCCATCCACGCCACGTACCAGATCTGGAGCCGGGTCCTGCCGTCGAAGATGGCGGGCACCCGGGCCATGATGACCGCGATGGGCCTGAACCCGGACGACACGTCGGAGAACCTGACCAGCCCGGTCGGCATCGCCAACGTGGCCGCCAAGAACGTCTGGGAGAACCTGAAGAACGACGGCATGAACTTCCTCGGCTACGAGGGCGGCCGCAAGTACAACCCCCGCCCGTGGTCGGACTACACCGGCTACGAGCCGGTGAACACCGCGTTCGAGGTGACCAACCCCTCGCGCTGGCAGCCGCAGCTGGGCCCGCACAACGGGCGCCGGCTCGGCGGCGGCAACGGTGACCTGGGCATCTTCGTCGTCCAGCACATGGTCACCCCGCACCTGCGCAAGGTGAAGGCCCACATCTTCAAGGACCCGGCGAAGTTCCAGCTCTCCGCGCCCACCCACGTCGACCACACCCGGCCCCGGGAGTACAAGCGCTCGGTGGACCAGATCCTCGAGGCGTCGGCGAACCTCACCGAGCGGCAGAAGCTGCTCGCCGAGGTCATGGACAACAAGGTCTGGGGCATCGGGCACTCGGCGATCGTCATGGCCCGCAGCCACAAGCTGAGCATGCACGGCTGGATCCACTACATGCTCGAGCACATCCTGGCGACGTTCGAGCCGACGATCGTGGCCTGGCGCCACAAGGTCATCTACGACGCCGCTCGGCCGGTCACCGCCATCCAGCACGTGTACGGCAACCGCAAGATCACCGCCTGGGGCGGCCCCGGCAAGGGCACGGTCAGCGACCTCCGCGCCTCCGAGTGGGCCAGCTACCTGGGCGTCAGCGACCACCCGGAGTACCCGTCGGGCTCCACGACGCTCGCCGCCTCCTCGGCGCAGTCCGCGCGCCGCTTCTTCGGCACGGACACCCTGAACTGGAAGTTCACCATCTCCGCCGGCGCGTCGCTGGTGGAGAAGGGGCTCACCCCGCACAACGACCTCCCGATCCACATCCGCACCTGGAGCGAGTTCGCCCGGATCTGTGCCGACAGCCGTGTCTGGGGCGGTGTCCACTTCCAGAAGACCGTCAACCGGTCCCTGGAGCTCGGTGAGCAGTTCGGCGACCTGGCCCACGAGTTCGTGCAGAAGTACGTGAACGGCAACGTCAAGGGCTGACCCTCCCCCACCGCGGCGGCGGGCCGTCCGCCCGCCGCCGTGCTCGCCCTGATCGGTCGCACTCCCCCCTCACTCGCGCAGCAACCTCTTCAAAGGGCAGGAACAGTCATGACGACGTCCGGACACACTTCTGGCTCAGGCGCCCTGTTAGGCCGCCGAGCACTGCTCGGCGGTGCCTCGGCCGCGGCGCTGTCCACGCTGGCCTTCTCCCGTACGGCCGGCGCGGTCACGGGCGACGAGCCGCTCAAGATCGATTTCGATCTGGACAAGGACAACTACATCAAGTGGGCCCAGCCCCAGGACGCGCAGGCCGGTCTGGAGGGGAGACTGGCGTTCATCGGACCGATGGACGTGACGGTCTTCCTGTGGACGAGCCGCGCGGCGATGCTCGCGGTGTTCGACGCGCTGGCGCCGTACCACGAGACCGCGGTCGGCATCTACACGCGGATCCCGCGCCGCCCGTCCAGCGAGTCCGCCACCAACCGCAACCTGAACATCGCCACGATCTACGCCCAGCTCGGCATCTGGAAGCGCATGCTGCCGAACGACACGGCGGGCGTGCGACAGCTGATGGCCGCGTTCGGTCTGGACCCCGACGACGAGTCGGAGGACCTGACCAGCCCGATCGGCATCGGCAATGTGGCCGCCAAGAACACCTGGAACGTCCTGAAGAACGACGGGATGAACGTCCTCGGCTACGAGGGCGGCCGCAAGTACAACCCCCGTCCGTGGGCCGACTACACCGGCTACGAGCCCGTGAACACGCCGTTCGACCTGAACAACCCCTCGCGCTGGCAGCCGCAGCTGATCCCGCACAACGGCCGCCGGCTCGGCGCTCCCGGCCACGGCGACATGGGCATCTTCGTCGGCCAGCACTTCATCACCCCGCAGGCCGGCCGGACCAAGTCGCTCATCTTCAAGGACCCGGCCCGCTTCCCCCTGGCCCGGCCCGCGCACAGCGACCACACCAACACCCGCGCCTTCAAGCGCTCGGTGGACGAGATCATCGAGGCGTCGGCCAATCTCAACGACGAGCGCAAGGCTCTCGCCGAGATCATGGAGAACAAGCTCTGGGGCATCGGCTACTCGTCCATCGTCATCGGCCGCAAGTACGACCAGAACAACACGATGGGCGTGCACGGCTGGGCCCAGTGGATGCTCCAGCACCTCCTGGCGACGTTCGACCCGACGATCGCCGCCTGGTACCAGAAGGCCAAGTTCGACGCCTGCCGCCCGGTCAGCGCGGTCCGGCACGTGTACGGCAACCGTAAGATCACCGCCTGGGGCGGCCCCGGCAAGGGCACCGTCAGCGACATCCGCGCCACCGAGTGGCGCAGCTACCTCACAGTGGGGGACCACCCCGAGTACCCGTCGGGTTCCACCACGCTGTGCTCGGCGACCTCGCAGACCGCGCGGCGCTACTTCGGCTCCGACGAGCTGGACTGGACGATCGACTACAAGGCCGGTTCGACGCTGGTGGAGCCGGGGCAGACGCCCGCCAGGGATCTGTCGATCAACTTCGCCACCTGGACCGAGTTCAGCCGCACCTGTGCCGACAGCCGGGTGTGGGGCGGTGTCCACTTCCAGAAGACCGTCGACCGGTCGCTGGTGTTCGGTGAGCAGTTCGGTGACCTGGCCCACGAGTTCGTGGCGCGCCAGGTCAAGGGCGACGTCAAGAACTGACGCCCTTCCCCCGCGGCGGCGGGCCGTCCGCCCGCCGCCGCGTTCTCGGCCAGTGCCGACCGGGCCGACAGGCCGCGGCGCAGCCGTCGATGTCCCGTTCCTCATGAAGGGCCCTTCCGAGACTCGCCTTCGCAGGCCCTTCCCTGTCCCGAACAAGGAAGACGATCATGACGACGTCCGGACACACCTCCCTCTCAGGCTCCTCGCTGGGCCGCAGGTCCCTGCTGCTCGGCGGCTCCGCGGCCGCCCTTTCCTCGCTGGTCTTCTCTCGCACGGCCGGTGCCGCCACCAATGAGCCGGTCAAGGTGGACTTCGACCTGGACAAGGACAACTACGTCAAGTGGGCCCAGCCCAACGACGACCAGGCCGGCGACTCCCCCAGCCTCCAGTTCATCGGTCCGATGGACGCGACGGTCTTCCTGTGGACGAACCGCGCGGCGATCCTCGCGGCGTTCGACGCGCTGGCGCCGTACCACGAGACCGCGGTCGGCTTCCACTCCGAGATCCCGCGCCGGCCGTCCAGCGAGTCCGCCAGCAACCGGAACATGAACATCGCCGTCATCTACGCCCAGCACGGCATCTGGAAGCGCCTGCTGCCGCTCAACGTCGGCCGCCTCCAGCAGCTGATGGTCTCGTTCGGCCTCGACCCGAACGACACCTCGGAGAACCTGAGCAGCCCGATCGGCATCGGCAACTACGCCGCCAGGAAGGTCTGGCAGTTCCTCGAGCACGACGGCATGAACCTCCTCGGCGACGAGGGCGGGCGCAAGTACAACCGCGTGCCGTGGTCGGACTACACCGGCTACCGGCCCGTGAACACGCCGTTCAGGCTGAACAACCCCTCGCGCTGGCAGCCGCAGCTCGGCCCCCACAACGGCCGTCGTGTCGGCGGTGGCCCGGGTGACATGGGCATCTACGTCAGCCAGCACTTCGTCACCCCGCAGGCCGGCCGGGTCAAGCCCCACATCTTCCGCGACCCGTCCAAGTACTACCTGGCCCCGCCGAACCACAGCGACCACACCAACATGCGCGCCTACAAGCGCGAGGTGGACGAGATCATCGACGCGTCGGCCAACCTCAACGACCGGACCAAGGTGCTCGCCGAGGTCATGGACAACAAGCTGTGGGGCATCGGCTACTCGTCCATCGTCATCGCCCGCAAGCACGACCAGAACGACGAGCTGGGCGTGCACGGCTGGCTGCAGTGGACGTGCAAGACCATCCTGGCGACGTTCGACACGCTGATCATCGGCTGGTACCAGAAGGTCAAGTACGACGCCGTGCGGCCGATCAGCGCGGTCCGCCACGTGTACGGCAACAGCAAGATCACCGCCTGGGGCGGCCCCGGTCTGGGCACGGTCAACGACATCCGCGCCTCCGAGTGGGCCAGCTACCTGAGCGTGAGCGACCACCCGGAGTACCCCTCGGGCTCCACGACGATCTGTTCCGCGGGTTCGCAGGCGGCGCGACGTCACTTCGGTTCCGACACCCTGGACTGGAAGTTCACCGTCCCGGCCAACGCGCTGCGGGCGGAGCACGGGATCGCCCCCGTCAAGGACGTCGAGGTGCACTTCCCCACGTGGACCGACCTCGACAACGCGTGTGCCCGCAGCCGGGTGGACGGCGGTGTCCACTTCGCGACGACGACCAAGCGGTCCGTGGAGTTCGGCCGTCAGTTCGGCGACATGGCCCACGAGTTCGTGCAGAAGCACGTCGAGGGCAACGTCAAGCGCTGACGGTCCTGCCGCGGCAGTAAAAAGGGGCCTCCCGGCACTCGGTTGCGAGTGCCGGGAGGTCCTTGTCGCGTGTCGCCGGGGGATACGTCACGCAACGCCTGGGCTGATGTCGGGGCGGCCGACCGCATCGGGCCGCTCCAGCACCGTCAAGGCCCGTTCAATCATCTCCACCAGGTCGGTGTCCTCGCCGTGGTCTCCCCACAGCACCTGGTGGAAGGCGCCCGTCACGGCGCCGACCAGGACGCGGATCTCGAGGTTGGCCTCGGGCAGGCCCGCCCGTTCGGCGAACGCGTCGCTGACGAACTCGACCCACCTGTCCTGCTGCTCGCCGACCAGGGCCCTGATCGCGGGCACCTGGCGCACGAGCTCACGCCGCCACCGGTACTCCTCGCTGAAGTCCTCGGCGAGCTGGCGCACCATCTCGGTCACCACCGCCCGCAGGGCTGCCAGCGGCGGCTCGTCCGCGGGGCGTTCGCGCAGGATGGCCATGCTGGACTGGGCGTAGTCGTCCGTCAGGACGATGTGTTCCTTGCTGGGGAAGTAGCGGAAGACCGTGCTCGGCGAGACCTCGGCCGCCGCGGCGATCTGTTCGACGGTGGTGCTGTCGTACCCTCGGTCGTCGATCAGCCGACGGGCCGCCTCACGGATGGCCTGGCGCGTGCGGAGCTTCTTGCGTTCGCGCAGACCGAGGCCGGCTTCGGCGACGGTGATCGCCGGTGACGTCGATGCGCTGGTCGTGGCGGAGGGCATACGGCTCATTGTCGCGCACCGTCCGCGACGTCGGACAGCACCTCGGCCCGGGGCTGCTCCTCGGCCTTCACCTCGGTCCTCCTCGTCTCCCGGCTGTCGGGCAGCTTGAAGGCGGCGAGGGCGGCGGCGACGACGCCGGCGACACCGCAGACCAGCAGTACCGTGCTCATGCCGTCGACGAAGGCGGACGCGGCGGACTCGGCCAGCTGGGGCAGATCGAGCTGTGCGGCGACCGACTGCGCGGCCACCACGGACTCCTCGGCTGCGTCGGCCGCCTGGGCCGGTACCCCGCTGGTGTCGAGCCGGTCGGTGAACACGGCGTTGAGCACACTGCCCAGCAGGGCGATGCCGATGGCGCCGCCGACCTGGCGCAGGGTGGTGTTCAGGCCGCTGCCGGTGCCCTCCTTGCCCGGGGGCAGGACCCCGAGGGCGGTGTCCAGGGCCGGCACCATCACGAGGCTCACGCCCAGGCCGGTGAGGATCATCCACACCACCGTGAAGCCGTAGCCGGTACCGGTGTCGGTGCTGGCGCCGAGGAACATCGCCAGGGACATGATGAGCAGACCCGCGACGACCAGCGGCCGGGTGCCGAACTTGAGGGTCAGCGGCGGCACGATCTTGGCGACGACGATCATGCCGGCCACCAGCGGCATCATGCGCACACCGGTGCCGAAGGCGTCGTGGCCCTGGATGACCTGGAGGTACTGCGGCAGCACGAACATCAGGCCCATGAACACGAACGTGCCGAGGATCAGGAAGACCGTGTTCCAGCGGAAGGTCGGGTTGCGCAGCAGTTCCAGGTCCACCATCGGGCGGGGCTGGCGCTGCTCGCGCAGCACGAGGCCGACGAGCAGCAGCAGGCCGCCGACGATCGAGCCGAGGATGACGGGGTCGCCCCAGCCCTCGGAGGGCCCTTCGATGACGCCGTAGACGAGGGCGCCGAGACCGGCCATGCCCAGGGCCGTGCTGATGATGTCGACCCGGGGGGACGAGGGGTCCCTGGTCTCGGGGATCAGCAGGGCGCAGGCGGCGATGCCGATGGCGACCAGCGGGATGTTGATGACGAAGACCGAGCCCCACCAGAAGTGGTCGAGAAGCCAGCCGCTGACCAGGGGGCCGAGCGGCAGACCGATCGAGACACCGACGGTGATGATCGCGATCGCCTTGGTCTGCTCCTCGCCCTTGAAGAGGGTCGGGATGATGGACAGCGTGAGCGGCAGGATCAGCGCGGCGCCGAGTCCCATGACCGCCCGGGCCCCGATGAGCGCGCCCGGGGTGTCCACGAGCATTCCGATGATGGAGCCGCCGAGGAAGATCACGAGCCCGGTGATCAGCAGTTTGCGTCGGCCGAAGCGGTCGCCGAGGAAGCCCGCGGGAAGCATCGCGGAGGCGAAGACGACAGCGTAGGAGTCGATGATCCACTGAAGCTCACCCGCGGAGGCGCCGGTGTCGGCGGCGAGGGTGGGGATGGCGACGTTCAGGATCGTCGTATCGAATCCGATGACGAGCACGCTGATCGTGAGACCGATCAGAGCTAACCAGCGATTTTTGACAGCCATAAGAAAATGGTAGCAGCTCTCACTTGAGAGCAGCTAGAGCTTGCGAGTCAATGTGGATTGAGAGGGTCCTGCCCGGGGCCGCATCGCAAGAACGGTCCAGAATTGTCGTGGGCATGACAATTCAAGAGCTGATACGAAGCGCCTGACACGCCCCGCAGGGCCCGGGTACGCCTCACCGGGCCCGCGGTTCGCCTCACCCGGCCCGGTTCGCCTCACCCGGCCCGGTTCGCCTCGCGCAGGACCGCGTAGGCCTCGGCCACCGGGTCCGCGTACACGAACTCCTCGCAGTTGACGACCAGATGGATCGCCTCGATCCGCCCGTCACGGAGGTCGAGGGCCGTGCCGTTGAGAATCCTGCCGTTGCGGTCGCGGAAGAGGGAGCCGGGACGGCCGTTGACCCGGTGCTCCTCGAGGGTGACGCCGATCCGCACCAGCGGCGGGACGATCGCCGACAGCAGCCGGGCCACGTTCTCGGCGCCCACGATGTACGTCGGCCAGGGCAGCGGCTCACGGCCGCCGTCGCTCGTGCGGGCGATGGAGTCGACCAGCTGTTCGCACCCCTCCTCCGAACACCCGAGCGCCGACGCGATCTCGGCGACGGAGCACCCGAACGCCTCCCGCAGCACGAACACCGCTCGCTCCAGCGGGGACAGCCGCTCCAGCACCAGCAGAGCCGCCGTCAGCAGCGAGTCGGCCAGCTCCACCGGCCGCCGCGGGTCCCCGCCCGTCCCGCCCGGCAGCGGTTCGGCCGCCCAGGGCCCCGCCCCGACCTGCGCATGGCGCTCCAGACGGGCCGAGCGCAGTACGTCGGTGGAGATCCGGGTGACCTCGGCCGCGAGATGACCCTCGATCGAAGCGGGCCGCGCCGGGGTGTCCGCCCAGCGCAGCCAGGTCGCCTCCACGGCGTCCTCCGCCTCGCTCGCGCTGCCCAGGATCCGGCGGGCGATCGCGTACAGCAGCGGCCGCACTCCCTCGAACTCCTCGGTCCTGGTCACAGTGGCTCCTCCTGACGTGCTCGGACGAAACGGCGCGCCCGCCGACGGGGGGAAGGTATCGGCGGGCACGCCACGGAGGGGCTTGCGGCGCCATCGTAGGTGCGGCGGATCAGCAAGTCCCTTACGTGCTACGGAAGTTCGAGTTCACCTCCGCGCGGTCAGGACCGCTCGGAGACCAGGCTCCCGAGCGGCCGGGGCGCGACGGTGTACGACTCCTCCTGCTGCCCTCGCCTGCGGGCGTGCAGCGCCAGCGTAGCCAGCAGGCCGCTGGCGACCGGCCCGACGAGGACGAGCAGTACCTTGGTCAGCGACCAGCCCGCGTCGACCATGACACCGCCGAGCACACCACCCACCAGCGGACCCACCTTGCCCGCGCTGTTCGCCCAGCTCACAGCGGTGGCGCGGGCGGCCGGCGGGTAGGCGACCGCGGTGATCGCCTGGAGCACCGAGGTCGCCGCCGGGAGGCAGAGCCCGAGCAGGAACGCCGTCACGAGCAGCCCGGCGAAGTGGCCGGCCGTCAGCGCGGCCGCGCCCAGGCCGACCGCGGTCAGCGCCCACAGGGCCGCCAGCACCCGGAACCGGTCGAACCGCTTGAGCACGAAGGACACCGAGAGCTGTCCGATCAGGCCGCCCCACCCGAAAGCGGCGACCGACACCGCGGCCTTGGACTCCGTCAGGCCCGCGTTCTCGGCCAGCTCGGGCAGATAGGTGACGATCACGAACGCGACGCCCTGCCCGAGATAGAAGCACAGCCACAGCAGGATGGTCATCCGGAAGAAGCCACGGGACAGCACGACCTTCGGGCTGGTCCGCGCGCTCTTGTGCACCGTGCTGCGCTCCCAGTCCACCTGGGACAGGTCCTCGTCCGGAACGGCGGCCGCGAGGGCGCGGCGCAGCTCCTCCTGCGGCCGCTCACGGGTGGCGAGCACGCCGAGGGACTCCGGGACGACCCGGAAGATCGCCGGGAGCAGCAGCAGCGGCACGATCCCGCACACCACCAGCAGCGTCTCCCAGCCGAAGGCGGGTTTGATCACCGCGGCGAGAAGCCCGCCGAGGGTCGTGCCGGCCGTCACCCCGGCGAACGCCAGCGCGACCATCTGGACCCTGCGCCGGGCGGGCATCCAGTCCGCCACGAGGGCCATCACGGTCGGCAGCACCGCCCCGAGTCCCAGACAGGCCACGATCCGCAGCGCGGTGAACGGGCCGATGCCGGTCGTGAATCCCATGGCGGCCGTGCCGGCGCCGAAGGTCGCGGTGCCCACGAGGGTGACGAGCCTGCGCCCGTAGCGGTCGGCCAGCGGGCCGGCGACCACGCCGCCGAGGATCATCGCCAGGACGCCCAGCGCCACGGTCGCGGTCACGGCCCGGCCGTCGATGCCCCAGTCCTCCTTGAGCCGGGGGTAGACGAAGGCGGCGACGGTGGTGTCCATCCCCTCGGCCACCATCGTGAGCAGGCCCACCGCCACGATGAGCCGCTGCCGGCGGCCCATCGGGCGCTGGTCGATGAACTCCTGTGGACTCGGTCTCGCCGAGGCGTCCGTACTCATGGGCGGCGGCCCCTTTCCTCTGAAGCTGTGTGGGTCATGCGACGGTCCAGGTGTCGCCGCCGGTGAGCAGTGCGGCGAGGTCGCCCTTGCCGTGCTGTTCGACGGCCGTGTCGAGCTGGTCGGCCATCTGGGTG